>DASWHO010000034.1:0-18241 GCA_036398155.1 Acidobacteriota bacterium | reverse complement strand
TCCCTTCGCGCGCCTCGCAGCTGACGGCATCTCCACCGCCCTCTGCGCTGTGCACTGGTGCTCGGGCGGACCTCGTCGCACGTTCGGGTCGACGTCGCTCCGCTCGTCTCCGGCCCGCGGCCTTCTACTGCCCTTCGCCCTCGTGCACATTCGGCCGACCCTGCTGCACTGGTCTCCGGCCTCGCGCATTGGGTGGCATGGGCGGCCGAAGGGCGCCCATGGTCGAGCGCGACGGTCGAACGGGTCGCAGACCCAAGGCGTTGCCATCGGGCGGGGCGGGAAGGCTGCCTCGTGTGAGGGGCGTCGAAGCCGCGCCAGGGCTCGGCCTGCTTGCGCTGCTCTCTTCACGCGGCGCGGCTGAGTCGAGGCGCGAGGGATATGGGGGACTGGTACCAATTTCCGGTGCGGCCTAATCCAGACTCCGCCTTGGTGGAAATTGGATACCTGTCCCCCATATCCCTCGCGCCGTCCCCGAACACGAGGTAGCCGCCCCGCCCGCCCGAGCCTCCGCGTGCCCGGCGGCGGATCGGGCTCCGGCAAACGGCCGCCCTATCCGCCGCCGGGCTAGCGGAAGATCAATACCGACTCGGCGGGTGGGACAACACGGCCGATCCGCGCGCTGTGGATCGCGCCGGCCGCGCGCAGCGCGGCGAGCAGCGGCGCGGCGACCGCGGGCGGGGCCGCAAACAGCAGGCCGCCGCTGGTCTGCGGGTCGAACATCAGATCGACCAACGGCTTGGGCGGCCGGCCTTCGACCCGGTAGCGCTGCTGCACATAGTCGCGGTTGACCGTGTCGCCGCGGGTCTTCAGACCGCGCTCGATCCAGTGCAAAGCGCCCGGTAGCAGCGGGACCGCGCTGAGCTCGATCTCCAGCGCCGCGCCGCTCGCCTGCGCCAGCTCGTAGCCGTGCCCCGCCAGCCCGCAGCCGGTCACGTCGGTGCAGGCGTGAACTTCATACCCCAGCGCCGCCTGCGCCGCCTCACGGTTGAGCTGGAGCATGCTCGCGGTCAGCGCCGCTCGATGGCCCTCGGCGAGCTTGCCTTTCTTCAGCGCGGTCGCGAGCACGCCGGTTCCGATCGGCTTGGTCAGCAGCAGCTCGTCTCCGGGCTTCGCCCCGGCATTGGTCCAGATGCGGCGCGGGTCGACCACCCCGGTCACCGCCAATCCATACTTGAGCTCGCGGTCCGAAACCGAGTGGCCGCCAAGCAGCGCGACGCCGGCCTCGGCCAGCACCCGGGAGCCGCCGCGCAGAATCGCCTCCAAGATCTTGGGCGAGAGCTTCGAATCGGGGAAGCAGAGAATGTTGAGCGCGGTCAACGGGCGCCCGCCCATGGCATAAACATCGGACAGAGCGTTGGCCGCCGCAACCGCGCCGTAGTCTTCGGGATCATCGAGAATCGGGGTGAAGAAATCCACCGTTTGGACCAAGGCCAGCTCGGGGCCGAGTCGATACACTCCGGCGTCGTCCAGCGTCGACGCGTCCACCAGGACGTTCGGATCGCTGGCGCGCGGCAGCACCTCCAGCGCCTTGCGCAGGTCCGCCGGACCCAACTTGCTCGCTCAACCGGCGCAAGCGACCAGGTGGGTCAGCTTGGTGAGTTCCTCCTTGCGCATTTCCCACCTAGTATCCCTCAGGCGCGTCCGGTTTTCCTAACCGGTTGCGAACGCCGGGCCCGCCCCGCCGATGGTCGAGCGCCGCCGACACCCAAGCTCTCGCGCCCCCAGCGAGCCGATCGCGATCGCGCGGATCCGATTCGCCCTGCTCGGGTTGGCGCTGGCATGGGCGCTGCTCGCTTACCTGCCGGCGCTGAGCTACGAGTTTGTATTCGACGACTGGGAGCAGATCGTCGAGAACAGCTCGCTGCGCGATCCGTCCTACTGGTGGAAGGCTTTCGGACAGGATCTGTGGCATTTCCGCTTGCCCGACCCCAGCGCGCCCGGAGCCGACAGCCAGTACTACCGGCCGCTCTTCGGTTTGCTGCTGTGGACCGAGTATCAGCTGTTCGGACTCGATCCGACCGGCTACCACGCGGTCGGCATCGCCCTCCACCTGCTCGCCGTTTGGCTGGTTTATCGGCTGGCGCTGCGACTGTTCGGAGCTTCGTCTCTGGCTCCCGGCGCCGCCGCGCTGCTGTTTGCGGCCCATCCGGTGCACGTCGAGAGCGTGGCCTGGCCGTCCGCAGCGGTGGATCTGCTCCTGGCCCCGGCGTTTCTCGGCGCCGCGCTGCTGCACATAGGCGATCCGCGCCGGACCGGCGGCGCCGGGAACCCCGGGTGGCGCCTCGCGGCGCCGGCGCTGTTCGGCTTGGCGCTGCTGACCAAGGAAACCGCCCTGGTCCTGCCACTGCTGATCCTGATCTTCGACGTCGTCCAGCGGCGGAGCGGGTGGCGACCCCGCTCCTGGCTGCCGCCGCTGCTGCCTTACTTGCTGCTGACCGGCGCCTATCTCGCCGTGCGCGTCAACGTCCTTGGAACCATCGCCGATCCTCACGACAGCTCCGCCGGCTGGGGCGCGATGCTCCTGACCTTGCCCTGGGCGGTGACCCGCTATGCCGCCATGGCGCTGCTCGGTTTGCCGCTGGGGCCGGGACATCCGGTGGTGTTTGTCCGCGCGGCGGCCGACCTGCGTTTCCTGCTGCCGGCTTTGCTGCTGGCCGCGCTGGCGCTCGGAGCCGCGCTGCTCGCGCGCCGCGACCCGCAGCGCTGCGGCAGCGCGCTCGCGCTGTTGATCGTGCCGCTGCTTCCGCCGCTGTATTTGCGCGGCCTCTACAGCGAGACCTTGGTGCAAGATCGCTACCTGTTTCTGCCCAGCGCCGGCGCCGCGCTGCTGTGGGCCGGTCTCCTGATCCCGGGGCTGGTTCAGCAGAAGTGGGCCGCCGCCCTGCTCGCAGGATTGGCCTTGGGCGGCGCTTGGCGGACCCTGCAGCAGCGACCTTATTGGCGGAATGAAATCGCGCTCTTCTCCCGAGCGGTCGAGCAGGTGCCCGATTCCGGCCTCTACCATCACCGCCTGGGATTGGCTCTGCAGCGCTCGGGCCGGACCGGCGCGGCGCTCGCGCACCTCAAGCGCGTGGTCGAGCTGCCGGGCGCCGATTGGGTCGATTACGCCAACCTGGCCCAGCTCCAGCTCAACGCGCAGCGCTACAGCGCGGCGGCCGAGAGCTACCGCCGCTGCCTCGAGCGGGTCGAACGGCATCCGAAAGCCAGCAAGGATCCGCGCCGGGCCCGGCTGGTGCTCGGGCTGGCCAGCGTTTACGAGCGGCTCGGGCGCGACCGGCAGGCGCTGGACAGCTATGCGCGCGCGCTCGCGATCGACGCCTCACTCGCGGCGGCCTACGACGGTCTGGCCCGCAGCGCGATTCGCGGCCGGATCGTCGAGCGCGGTCGAAACGCCATCCTCGAGCTGCTCGAGGCCCAGCCCTGGACGCCGCCAGCCGCTTCGACCCTGGGCCTGCTGCTGCTCTACCAGGGAGACCTCGATGCCGCCGGCGCGGTGCTGGAGGACGCTCTGCAGCGCGCGCCGCAGCATGCCGTCAGCCACCTGTACTTCGCTCAGGTTCTGCTGCGCCGCGGTGAGCGGCAGGCCGCCGCCGCCGCCGCCCGGCGCGCACTGCAACTTCAGCCGGACCTCAGCGCTGCGCGCGCCTTGCTGCAGGACATCGAGCACCGATCGGGCGCCCAGCCGTCCGGTCCCTGAGCGGCGCAGCGACCGCGCAAGTGCCGTGGGCGAGTTCCGCCCGGGTGCCGTGGGCGAGCTTCGCTTCGCCCACGCCTTCCAACGCGGCGGGATGCTCACCGCGGTGCGCTCAGCACACCATGTGCGCATCGATCAGCGGCCCGACCCGCTCACGTACGGCGGCCGCCAGTTGCGCCGCCGGCCGGGAGGCGTCCAAAACCGCGATATTCGGATCCGGCAGCGCCAGAAAGCGCGCCCGCACCCGCTCGAGATACTCGGCGTGCTCGAACAGGTTGAGCCGGTCTTGGCGCAGCTCGACGATCCGCCGCAGCGCCTCGGGCACCGGCAGGTCGAGCATCAAGATCAGATCGGGCCGCGGCGCAAAGCTCTCATTGGCGCGCCGGATACGCTCGGCGTCGAGTCCCAATTCGCCTTGGTAGCAGACGGTCGAAAGGTAGTAGCGGTCCAGCACCACCACCCGGCGCTGGCGCAGCGCGGGCCGGATGTTGCGCAGCACATCCTGGAGCCGATCGTTGACGAACAGCCGCAGCTCCTGCTCGGGATTGAGCTGCTCGCGGCCCGCGCTCGCCAGCGCGCGAATCTTGCGCCCGAACACGCCTTGGGTCGGCTCGCGCAACAAGCGCACCGGCAGGCCGCAGGATTCGAGGTGCTCGGCGAGCAGCAGCGCCTGGGTCGATTTGCCGCTGCCGTCGATCCCCTCGAAGGTGATCAGCAGACCGCGATCCGGGATCGTGCGCGCCTTCCGCTGGTAACGGAACTTGGGCTCAGCGGAGGGTCGAGATTGCTTCTGGGCCTCGAACGGACTCATCGATCAGGCTCCTTGACCGCTCCGGGAATCGGATGATACCTTAGCCGCATATGGGACGTGAGGGCGTCATTTTGCGCGCCAAGCCCCACGGTCAAAATCGATGATCGAAGTGCACGGCGAGTCGGACCGCGGGCAACGTCGCTCCCATAACGAAGACAGCTTCAAGGTCGATGCCGACAAAGGCCTGCTGATGGTGGCCGACGGGATGGGCGGCCATGCCGCCGGCGAGGTGGCTTCGGCGATCGCCATCCGCTCGATTACCGAGTTCATCGAGCAGACCGGCGAAAACCCGGACCTCACCTGGCCGTTCGGCTTCGACCCCGAGCTGTCGTTCGAGAGCAACGTCCTGCGCAGCGCCATCACCCTGGCCCATCGCCACGTCAAACAGGCGGCCGAGGAGCGCGACGAATACGTCGGCATGGGCACCACGGTGGTCTGCGCCCTGATCAAGGACCGCGTGGTGCATGTCGCCAACGTCGGCGACAGCCGCGCCTACCTGCTGCGCGGCGGCGAGCTGGTCCAAGTGACGGAGGATCACACCTGGATCGCCGAACAGGTGCGCGGCGGCATCCTCACGCCGCAGGAAGTCCGCAGCCATCCGTGGCGCAACGTGGTGACGCGGGCCCTCGGCAGCCGCCCCCAGGCCGACATCGACGTGGCCTCGTTCGAGCTCCACCCCAAAGACCTGTTGCTGCTCTGCTCCGACGGCCTCTCCTCCATGATCGACGATTCCGAGATCCACAAGCTTATGCAGAAGTACGCCGATGATCTCGACAGCGCCGCCAGCGCCTTGATCGAGGCCGCCAACCAAGCCGGCGGCGAGGACAACATCACCGTGGTGCTGGCGCGCTACACCGACAACAAGGGCAGCCTGGAAGATACCCAACCCACCACCCCACCCCCTGCCTAGTCTGGGCGGCGGATCTGGCGCCGGCTGCTAGCCCTTGACCACGGCGAGGGGTTTGAGCTGCACCACCTTCTTCGAGATGCCGGCGGCGTGGACGCAGTCGACCACCTCGGCGACGTCTTTGTACGCTTCCGGGATCTCCTCCTCGATGGTGGCGCGGCCGGCGCCGCGTAGATAGATGCCGCGGGCTTCGAACTCCTCAACCAGCCGGCGGCCGCGCGCCTGGCGTTTGGCCTGATGGCGGCTCATGCGCCGGCCGGCGCCGTGGCAGGTCGAGCCGAAGCTCTGCTCCATGGCGCCCTGGGTCCCGACCAAAACGTAGCTGTAGCGTCCCATGTCGCCGGGGATCAGGACCGGCTGGCCGATCGCGCGGTACGCGGCGGGAATCTCCGCGCTGCCGGGCGCGAAGGCCCGGGTCGCGCCTTTGCGATGCACGCAGACCCGGCGCCGCCGGCCCTCGACCAGGTGGGTTTCGAGCTTGGCGATGTTGTGGCACACGTCATACACCAGCCGCAGCGCGAGCTCTGCCGGGGTGCGGTCGAATACCTGGCTGAAGGCCTGCCGCACCCAGTGCGCGATCACCTCCCGGTTGCAAAAAGCGAAGTTGGCGGCCGCTGCCATCGCCGCCGAGTAGCGCTCGGCTTCCGGCGAGCCCAGCGGCGCGCAGCACAGCTGCCGGTCCGGGAGCTCGATGCCGTAGCGGCGGCTGGCCTCGATCATGGTCGAGAGGTAGTCGTCGCAGACCTGGTAGCCGAGTCCGCGCGAACCGCAGTGCACGATCGCGGTGACCTGATCGAGCTCGAAGCCCAGCACCGCGGCGGCCTTCGGATCGTAGATCTCCGACACGTAGCCAACCTCGACGAAGTGATTGCCGGAGCCGATCGTGCCGAGCTGGTCGCGGCCGCGCTCGATCGCGCGCTCGCTCACCTGATCGGGGTCGGCGCCGGCTAGACAACCGCCCTCCTCGATGTGCTCGAGGTCGGCGGCGTCGCCGAGCTCGTGCTCCACCGCCCAGCGGGCGCCCTGGCGCAGCACCGCCCGCAGCTGCTTGCGGTCGAGCTTGAGATCGCGCCGATGCGAGCCGACTCCGGAAGGCACGTTGCGAAACAACGCATCGACCAGCGCCTTGCCTTTTCCTTCCAAGTCGCGGCGCCGCAGCCGGCTGTGCAGCACCCGAACGCCGCAGTTGATGTCGTAGCCGACCCCGCCGGGCGAGATCACCCCGCCTTCGAGATCGAACGCCGCCACCCCCCCGATCGGGAAGCCGTAGCCCCAATGGATGTCGGGCATCGCCATCGACGCCTCGACGATGCCGGGCAGCTGCGCCACGTTGGCGACCTGCTGCAGGCTCTGGTCGCTGCGCAGCTCCTGCATCATCGCCTCGCTGGCGAACACCAGCCCCGGCACCCGCATCTTCCCGCTGGCCGGAATCCGCCAGCGATTGGCGTCGATGCGCTCGATCTGCATGGCGGGGCGGCCGCGCCGCTGCGCGCCTACACATCCATGATAACAGTCGCGCTCCAACCTTGGGCCGCGCGCTCCACCCGCAGGCCGTGATGGGTGATCGCCTTGATCTCGCGCAAGATCGTGTGACGCGCCGGATCGAAGCGTTCGCCGATCAGGTGCGCCTCGAGCGCCTGCTCGGAGCAATCTCGGATCTCGATCGCGGCCGCCAAAAAGCCTCGGGTCGCATACAGGTAGAGCAGCTCGGAGAGAAAGCGGACCAGCAGCTCCTCGCGGTCGGCGCCGCGGCAGCTCACCTCGTGCCGCTCCGCGCCGCGCCGCGGCGGCTCCTGCACGATCGCGCGGTAAAACCCTGCGGCGGCGCTGGCGAACAGGTCGGCGGGCGACTCGCCTTCGACCTCGAGGGCCAGGTCGGCGGTGTGCTCCTTCATCCGGTAGCGCCCCACCGGCAACACTGTACTTCCGGGGCCGCTGCGGCAGAAGGTACAATGACGCGCCGTGCCGGCCCCTGCGCTGCTGCCGCTGGTCGCCCTGATCGTCGGAGCGCTGCTTCTGTTTTTCGGCTACAGGTGGTTCCGCTTCCTGTTGGCCTGTGCCGGCTTCGTCCTGGGTCTGGTGATCGGGCTCGCGCTGGTGACCGAGCCGCTGCTCTTGGGCTGGCTCGCCGGCCTGCTGCTTGGCCTGTTGGGCGCCGCGCTGATGGGTTTCTTCTATCTCCTGGGAATCTTCGTGCTCGGCGCGATCGCAACCTTCCTGGTCGCCGGCGCGGCGCTCCAGCTCTTCCAGCTGGCGGCGGAGGACACGGTTCTGATCGTGATGGCGCTGGTCGGCGGCGCACTCGCCGTGGCGCTGCAGAAGACCGTCATCAGCGGCGTCACCGCCGCCTACGGCGCGTCCCAGGTCATCCTCGGCCTGAACGGATTGGGCGCGTTCGGGCGCCCGGCGCCCGCCACCGGCTCACCCTGGCAACCTTGGCTCGACGCCCCCTCGCTGCCGGGAGAGCCGTGGGCGCTGGGGCTCTGGGTCGCTCTTTTCCTGGCCGGCTTTCTCTACCAGCTCCGCTCCCGCCGCGAGCATCGCCCCGAGCGCTGAACCCGCGATTATTCAATCCGCTGCAGATCCGTAACCGATCCGCCGCTTGGGAAAATGCAAGGGCGGGCTTTGCGCCCGCCCTCGGGAGGGGACAAGCCCCTCCCCTACACGAACACGACGCGGTGAGCGGCGCCCTATCCGCCGCCGCAACACCTAGGGTGGGTAGATCGCGCGGACGCCTTTGACTTCGTCGTTGGAGAGCTGCTTGCGCTGGCCGTCTTCGATGAACGGGTACATCACCGCGCTGCGCTTGTTGACGTGGTCGAGCCCCAGGACGTGGCCTTTCTCGTGCAAGATCACAGTGAAGACGTCGAAGGTGTTGTTCGCCAGGTTGGTCGAGAAGGTGAAGTCCTCGCCGTTGACGACGATGTCGGCGTCGACGAACTCGCCGTTGCTGGTGAAGAACCACGACAAGGTGACCGCCAGAACCCCACTACCGAACTCGTCCGGGAATCGGCTCTCGCGCCAGACGATCACGTTCTTGAAGTCAGGGCTGTTCTGGGTGTCGCTGGCCTTCTTGGTGCTCTTGCGCTTGAGATTCTCAAACTCGAACGAGGTGTTGGTGACGTCGTTCCAGGCTTCGGCCGCATCGTCGCAGGCGTTGAGCGAGCCGGCCTTGTTGTCCGCTGAGCCTTTGTTGTTGAGAATCATTGCCAGCGGCAGATCGGTATCATCCCAAAACAGAGGAACGCCGCCCGAGGTCTTCGAGCGCTTGAACGCTTCAGCCGAAGGCGCCGCCATCGCAGCCGCCAGCGCAATGAGAATCCAATGAGTGATGCGCCGGTTCATGGCCGCACCTCCTGCTGCTCCAGCACCAGGGTCTCGACCCGCCGCACAAAATCCTCAAGCGCCATGCGCGCCGGAAAGCGCGCGGCGCCGTCCGACGCCAGCATCACGGATGCGTCCCCGGCGAGCTCGCTGCCGAGCTCTTCGCTCTGCGCCTCGAGCTCCCCGACCACTTCGGCGCCGGCGATCCGGAATTTGCCTTGCCACAAGCCCAGCGTCCGATAGCTGCCGTCGGAGCGCGCGTCGGCGAACACCGCGACCCGCTCTCCGATGCGGTACTGCGGCACGCCCGAAACCTGCATTCCGAGCCCGTCAACCTCGCCGCCGAGCTCGGTCAGGGTCATGATCTGGCCCCCCGCGAGGTCGCCTTTGAGCGCCGTGCGTTCCAGGCGAACGGTGAAATCGGTGACGATGTAGTCGCCGCGGTAGCGGCTGCTGGCACCGATCACTTCGCCGATCACGATCGCCTGGGCTCGCGCCACCAGCTCGCGCTCTCCGAGCTCTATGACCGTCGCCGCTGCGGCGAACGCCGCCGGAAGCAACAAGGCGGCCGCTCCCAGAATCTTCCACTTCAGCATCGACTTAACCTCCTTGGCTTTTCACCCTCGCTGCGCCAAGCCGCGGCCGGATGGCCGCCTCCACCCCACTGGCCGATCAGTGTACCACTCCTGCGACTTCGGTGCAGCGGCGCAAGCACAATGGCGTAGTGGGCGTCCCACCCTGGGCGCGGCTACCTGTGCCCCTGTCATCGTTCACGCGGCCGCGCCCAGCGCCCGGCCTTGATCACGCCGACACAGTGATTCACCCCGAAATGGTAGACCAGGTGCCGGTAGTCCGGTACGTCGAACAGCGCCAGGTCGGCTTGCTTGCCGGCCTCGATCGAGCCGTGGCTGCGCTCGAGACCCAGCGCCCGCGCCGCGCCCAGGGTCACGGCGCGCAGGCACTCGGCCGGCACGAGCTTCATCTGGGTGGCGGCGAGATTCATCACCAGGCCGAGGTTCTCGGTCATGCACGAGCCCGGATTGAAGTCGGTCGCGAGCGCGACCTCGACGCCGGCAGCGAGGAATGCGCGGGCGTTGGCATAGCGTCCCAGCCCCAGAAAATACGGCGTGCCGGGCAGCAGGGTCGCGACCACGCCGGCGCGCGCCATCGCCGCGATCCCGGCCGGGTTGGCGACCAACAGGTGATCGGCGCTGGCGGCGCCGAGCTCGGCCGCCAGGCTCGCGCCGCCCAGATCCACGAACTCGTCGGCATGAAACTTCGGAATCAAGCCGGCGGCGCGACCCGCCTCCAGAATGCGGCGGCTCTGGGCCCGATCGAACACGCCCTGCTCGCAGAACACGTCGCAGAAGCGCGCCAGCTTGCGGCCTGCCACGGCGGGGATCATCTCCTCGATGACCTGTTCGACGTACGCGTCGGTGCGGCCGCGAAACTCAGGGGCGACTTCATGCGCGCCGAGAAACGTCGGCACCAGCTCGATCGGATGCTCGGCCGCCAGGCGCCGGATCGCTTCGAGCATCTTGAGCTCGGTCGCGAGCTCCAGGCCGTAGCCGCTCTTCGCTTCCAAGGTGGTGACGCCCTGGTCCAGGTAGCGATCCAGCGCCCGCCGGCCGCGCTCGACCAGCTCCTCAAGCGGCGCCGCCCGCGTGGCGCGCACGGTGGACAGGATGCCGCCGCCGGCCGCCGCGATCTGCTGATAGCTCGCGCCGCGCAGCCGGCGCTCGAACTCGTCGGCGCGGTCGCCGCCGAAGATCAAATGGGTGTGCGGATCGATCCAGCCCGGCGTGATCAGCGCGCCGCCGGCATCCATGCGCCGCGCGCCCGCACTCAGCGCGACCCGCGCGCCCAGCTCGGCGCGCCGGCCGACCCAGGCGATGCGCTCACCGATCAGCGCCACCGCGCCGTCCGGAACGATGCCGAGCCGATCCGAGCCTTGGCCCGAGAGGGTCGCGACCGCCGAGCAATGCTCGACGATGGCGTCGGCGGCCAGCATGCTCCGAAGACTGTAGCAGGGACGCCGGCCGCGGAGCTATGATGTCGGCTCTTTCACCGGGCTCGACTCGCAACCCTCAAGGAGGAAAGCATGTCCAGGTTTCCTGCGTTTCTATTGGCCAGGCGCTGTGCGTTTCTATGGGTGTTGATGGCGCTGTGCCTGCCGCTGGCCGCCCAGCCGGGCGACAGCGCTCCCCCCTCGGAGAGCGAAGCAACCGATTCGATCCTGGCGCTGGTCGGGGGCCGCTTGATCGACGGCTACGGCGGTCCGCCGATCCAAGACGCGGTGGTGGTGATTCAGGGCAACCGGATCCAGTCGGTCGGGCCGCGTGCCTCGACTCCGGTGCCGATGGAGGCGCGGGTGATCTCGACCGAAGGCCGCACCGTGATGCCCGGGCTGATGGACATGCACGTGCATCTGATGATCCTGGGCCACGGCGATTACGAGCACTGGGACAAGACGTACACCGACCAGTTCCGCGACCTGATCATGCCGATCGCGGCCAAACAGCTGCTGCATGCCGGCGTGACCACGGTGCGCGACGTCGGTGCGCGGATCGAAGACATCTTTCCGGTCAAGCAGCGGATCGCGAGCGGCGAGATCCCGGGACCGCGGGTCTACGCCACCGGCCCGTTTCTGCAAAAGCGGGTCGACTCGCCGTGGGAGGAGCCGTTTCGTTGGACCGTCAACGGCGCCGCCGATGCGCGCGCCAAGACCCAGCAGATCCTCGACGCCGGCGCCGATTGCATCAAGGTGATCGACCAGGACCAGATGAGCTTGGACGAGCTCCAGGCGATCGTCGATACCGCGCACACCGCCGGCAAGCACATCGTCGCCCACGCCCATCGCACCGAGGAGATCCGCCGCGGCCTGCAGGCCGGGGTCGACTGTTTCGAGCACACCGGTCTGGGCACCCAGCCCGGTTATCCCGAGGACGTGCTCAAGATGATCACCGAGCGGCAGTCGTCGCTCTACTGGTGTCCGACCATCGAGGGCCTGTTCCTCTATCCCTACACCGTCGATCACAACCCCGCCCGGCTGCAGGATCCGCGCCTCAAACAGGACCTGCCGCCCGACCTCTACGAGGACATCCGCGCCTCGCTCGAGCACCCGCAGCGGCTCGAGTACTTTCAACTGATCCGCTACCGGGTTCCGACCCTGGCCCACAAGTTCCAGCAGCTGATGAAAACCGGCGTCACCATGGTGGTCGGAACCGACAGCGGCATCCCGATGAACTTCCACTTCGATTCGACTTGGCGCGAGCTCGATGCCATGGTGCGGCTGGGGATGGATCCGATGAACGCGATCCGCGCCGCCACTTTCTGGCCGGCGCGACTGCTCAAGGCCGACGCCGATCTGGGCACGATCGAGCCCGGCAAGCTGGCCGATCTGATCGTGGTCGACGGCGATCCGCTCACCAGCATGAGCGAGCTGCGGCATATCGAGCATGTCATCAAAGACGGCCAACTGGTGAGATAGGCGGCGACCGTCATTCCGGCGCAAGCCGGAATCCAGATGTGTTGGTCGCGTTGGCTCGGGCTCGCTGCTCATTGCCCGCGGCAGAGGACGGCCTTGAGGTCACTGGAACGGTAGTCGCAAAGGTCGGAGGCCGGGTCACTCGTGCGGCGCGGCGCCACCACCAAGTCGGGCGCGGCGCCCGAAGCGAGCCGGCCGAAGCGCGGCCCAAGGCGATACACGTCGGCAGCGGTCTCGGTCACCATCTGCAGCAGCCGGCCCGGCGCCGCGCCCAGCTCGCGCGCGAGGCACAGCTCGTCGAGCAGATTGCCGCGCGCGGTCAACGCGGAGTCGGTGCCCAGCGCCACCCGCAGGCCCGGGGGAAAGCGCCGCGGATCCAGAGTCTGGCCATAGAGATAGAGATTCGAGCTCGGGCACCAGACCAGTGCGGTCCCGGCTCGTTCCAGGCGCTCCAGCCCAGCGGCTCCCAGCGCCACGCCGTGCACCACCACGGTCCGCGGCCCCAAGCATCCTTGATCCTCCAGCCAGTCCAGCTCCCATCGCGCCCGATCGCTGGTGCCTTCGGCGAGGTGCACCACCCACGGGCCGTCGGGCGGCGCCGCATCCAAGCTGCGACGCGCGCTTCCGGCGCCGAAGCCGTGGGAGTGGAACCAGCCCAGGCGCAAAACCACCCGAACCGGAAAGCGGTCGCTTCGCAGCTGCGCGCTGATCGGATTGTGGTGCGCGACCGTCGTGACCCCGGCGCGCCGGTTGCGCCAGGCGGCGCATCGGGTCCGGCGCTGCGGCGCGACCCGTCGCACCAGCCTCAGCCGCGCGCCGCGCCACCCGCGCTGCAGATCGGCCGCCCATTCGCGGTAATCGGCATAACGCCGGCGCGGCCGGCAGCGGCCGAAAGCGCCGAATTCGAGGTGCTCGTGGGCGTTGATCAGTCCCGGAAAGACCCAGCAGCCGCCGGCGTCGATCACGCGTCCGCCGGATGCCTGTCCGCTGTCGACCAGCTCCATGCGCTCCCGGCTCAGCACCAGGTCCATGCGCCGCGAGCCGCTTTCGAGCACCACGGATCCGCCACGAACCAAGACTTCCCACGCGTCGCCCGGCATCGCCCTGACTCGACCGCCTTCCGCGCCCCCTGTCAAGCAGAAAAACGGGGACAGGTTATTCAAAGCCGAATTGGGGACAGGTTACGGAAATCGGGGACAGGTTATTTAATGCCTTTTTCTAACCTGTCCCCGTTTTTCGTTTTTTGGTTATTCTGGGGCAAACCATGACCGCGCTCGGGGAGCGAAGCCGGCGGCTCCTGGAACCGCTGCGCTACGGCGATCTGTTCGAGTTCCCGCTGACCGCGGCCGAAGTGCGCCGCTTCAGCTGCATCCCGATCAGCCTCGAAGCGACCAGCGCGGCGCTGCGGCAAGATCCGGACCTAAGCGAGCGGGTCGAGGAAAAGGAAGGCCTGTTTTTCTTGCGCGGCCGCTCCCAGCTGGTGGCGCTGCGGCGGAGCCGTGCAGCGCGTTCCCAGCTGCTGCTGCAGCGTTCCCGGCGCCTGATCGATCGCGTGGCGCGGCTGCCGTTCGTGCGCGGGGTCGCCATCACCGGATCGCTCGCGGTCGAGAACGTCGACCGCGCCGGCGACGTCGACTTGATGCTCCTCACCGCGCCCGATCGGCTCTGGACCGTGCACCTGCCGGTGCGCCTGCTAGAGCGTTGGCCCCGCCGCTATCGGCTCTGTGCCAACTATTATCTCACCACCCGGAGCCTCGAGCTGCCCGAACGCAACCTCTTCGTGGCGCGCGAAATCCTCCAAATGCGCCCCCTGACCGGCGCGGTTTGGCCGGCTTTTTATGCACGCAACCGCTGGGTCCACGACTTCTTTCCCAACTGGGAAGGACCGCAGCTCGACCATCTGGCGCAGGAGCGGCACCGACCGGCGCGCTGCGAGTCGCTGCTGGCCGGCGCGCTCGGCGATCGACTCGACCGAGCCGTGGAGCGCTTGGTCCGCTGGCGTCTGGCGCGCAACCTCGAGCTGCGCGGCGCCGACTGGACCGATCGCGGCGTGATCCTCGAGCCCGACCGCTACATGCTCCACATGGCGCTCTATCAGCGGCTGGTGCCGAACATCTACGAGCCGCACCCAAACTGGCCGCGCGCATGACCGGGCGGCTCCGGCGATGAAAACGAATGCCGCGCGCGGCGCCTTTGCAACGCCGCCCATGCCGGAGACCGCGGCGCTGGCGCCGGCAGGTGCGCGCCTGCTCGCTGCGCAGCTGAGCGCCGCGGCCAGCGGGTTTCTGCTCAGCCTGCTGATCGGCCGCTCCCTGGGCCCAGCCGCGCTCGGAACCTATGCCGCGGCGCTGGCGCTCCTAATCGTGCAGCTGACCTTCACCGAGCTCGGCTTCAGCATCCTGCTAACCCGCGAGGCCGCGCGCCGGCCGCGGCGCATCCATCGCTTGCTGCTCGGCAGCAGCGCCCTCAAGCTCGCCCTGTTCGCGCTCTCGATTCCCGCCGTGCTGCTGCTGCGCGGGCCGACGCCGATCGAGCTGCTCATCCCCGGCATGCTCTGGGTCCTGCTCTCGGCGCTGGCTCTGGGACCGCTCGCGCTGCTACGCGGGCGCGAGCTGTTCGCCACTCATCTGCGCATCCAGCTTGCCGAGGCCGGCCTGTTGATCCCGGCTGCGCTCTGGCTCGCGCTGCACGCCGCGCCGCTGCCGAGCTACTTCTGGCTGCTGGCCGCGGCCCAGGCGTTCAAGCTGACCTGCGCCGCAGCGGCGCAGCGCGCGCGCCTGGGTGCCATTCGCGGCGGTTGGAGCTTTCGCGGTCCCTTCCTGCCCTGGATCCTGCGCGCCGGGGCGCGCTTCGGCTTGGTGGTGCTGGTCAGCGTGGTTTATTTCCGCGCCGACATCCTGCTGCTGAGGGCGCTTGCCGGAGCGACCGAGACCGGCCGCTACGCCGCCGCGCTGGCGCTGCTGGAAACCGGCAAGCTGCTGCCGAGCGCACTGCTCGGCGTTCTCTACCCGAAGTTTTCCAGCGCCGGCGCGGAGCTGGCCGCGCTGGCGCGGTCGGGGCTGAGACGCGCGACGCTGCTGGCCCTGGCGCCGGCCGCGACCCTCTTCGGCCTCGCTCCGTGGCTGCCCGCCTGGATCTTCGGTCCGAGCTTCGACTCGGAGGCAGGGCTGCTCCGGCTGCTGGCGCTGGTCCTGATCCCGGCCGCGCTCAGCAGCGGCCTGACCTTGCTGCTGCTGGCGCGCGGCCATGAAACCGCGGTCGCGCGCTGCGCCGCCGTCGCGATCGCGGTCCTGGTCGCGGGCCTGCTGATTCTGGTGCCGCGCCTCGCCGCCACCGGGGCGGCCGCGGCCCGCGGCGCGGCCGAGACGGTCTTCTGTCTGCTGCTGCTCGGCCAGTGCCGCGCGCTGCTGCGATCGTGATCTCGCCTCGGCTGCGGGCCGCGCTTCCGATCGCGCTGGCCATCCTGGCCGCCGCCCATCTGGTCCGATCGGCGCGGCCGGCCTGGAACGAGCTTCAATCCGACTTCCCCAACCTTTATGTCGCCGCCCGGTTGGTGCAGGCCGGCGGCGACCCTTTCGATCTCTACGATCTCGAGCGCTTCCAAGCCTGGGCGCGGCGCTGCGGGATCGAAAACCGCCTGGTGGTCTTCCAGCACTACGCGCCGCTCAGCGCCTGGCCGCTGCTTCCGCTCGCGGCGGTTCAGGATCCCCTGATCGCGCAGCGCTGCTGGCTGATCGCGAATCTGCTGTTCGCCGCCCTGGCCGTATGGATCCTGGCGCGGCTGGCGAATCGGCCCTGGATCGAAGCGGCACTTCTGCTTCTGGTCTCCGGCTTGGCGCTCGGCAACAACCTGCGCCTCGGCCAAGTCTACCTGCTCCTGATGCTGTTGATCGCGGCCGGTTATCACGCGCTGCGTCACGGCCGCGACCTCGCCGCCGCGCTGCTGTGGGGCGCGGCGCTGGCGCTCAAACCGTATCCGCTGCTGCTGATCGTGTATCCGCTTTGGCGCCGGCGCTGGCGCGCTTTGCTTTGGTGCGCCGTCGCCTTCACCGCGGTGCTCGCGACCTCGGTCCTGCTGCTGGGCTGGGAGCTGCACGCCTACTACGCGCGCGAGATCCTGCCCGACTCGCTGCGCGGCCTGGTGGTCGATCCCTTTTCGGCCTACAGCCCGACTTTCACCACCCTGGCGCACCGCCTGTTCTTGAAGGAGCCGCAGCTCAACCCGTTTCCGTTCGCGGATCGCTCTCGACTGGCGGCCATCGGACCGCCGCTGATCGGCGCCCTGCTTTGGATCCTGGTGCTGGCCCGGACGCCGCAGCGCGGCCGGCGCGAGGATCCAGGCGCGCGGCGCGGATTCGCCCTGTTTGCGCTCCTGCCCCTGCTGCTCGCCCCGGTGGTCTCGACCTACACCCTGATTCTGCTGCTGCCTTCGGCCGCGCTGGCATGGGGAGAGGCCGCCCGGCGCGGCAAGCTCGGCCGCTGCGGCTTGGTCCTGCTCGCGGTTGGGCTGATCGGTCTCGATTGGGTTCCATTCGGCCTCGAGCTCCGACCCCGGCTCGGCACACCGATCCTGTTCCTGCGTCTCGTCCTGCTGCTAGCGTTCGCGACCCTGCTTTGGGCCTGGAGCCGGCCGGTCCGGCGCTCCCGGCAGGCGCGCTGGCCGATCGTGGCCGTGAGCGCGGCGAGCCTGCTGCCTGCGATTTTGACGCCCGACCCGTTTCCAGCCAACCCCGACGCCGCGCGGCCTTTGGCGGTGGCGGCGCCGCCGCTGGCTCAGCTCCACCCCACCGACCTCGACGGACGGCTGATCTTTCTCGCCTCGAGCCCGTCCGGTCTTTTCTGGCGCAGCGCCGCCGATCCGCGGCCTCTCCCAGATCCGCGCACCGGGCCGCCGAACCGTGCGGTCGCTCGCTCCGGCGGCGCCCCGGCCGGCGAGCAAACCGTATCCCCGGACGGCAGGTACACCGCTTTCAGCGCCTGGCGCGCCGGCAATTGGGACCTCTTTCTGCGCCGCGCACCGAACGGTCCAACGCGGCGCCTGACCCGCGATCCGGGCCGCGACCGCCAGCCGCTGTGGATCGACGACCATACGCTGGTGTTCGCCAGCGATCGCCGCCGCGGCATCGGCTTCGCCTCGCTCTACGTTCTCGATCTAGCCGACCCGCTCGGACCGGGCGGATCGGGCCCGATCGGCTTGACTCCAAGGGAAGACGACAGGTATAAGCGGCCTTAGGAGGCCGGCGCGACCCGAACATCGATCGCACCGGGGTGCGGAGGGAAAGGTGGGACAAGATCCACAGCCGCGACCCGTCTGATTCCGAAACTGCGGCAAGGTAGCCAACCGATTCGGCTTTTTTCTCAGCAACGGAGGGAAGGCATGGAACTCAGGCGCTTCTATCGTGGTGGACTTGCGCTCGGACTTCTCTGCGCGGCGTTCGCGCTCACGACCGCGCCGGCACTGTGGGCCCAAGCTTCGGAGGGTCGGATCGAAGGTCGGATCAGCGACCGGGACGCCGATCCGCTCGGCGGCGTCACGGTGGTGCTCAACGAAACCGGCGCGACCGCGATCACCGATTCTCAGGGCAGCTTCTTGTTCAGCCATGTTGCGGCCGGCACCTACTCGATCTCGTTGTCCATGGGCGACAACAGTCAAACCCTGACCGGCGTATCGGTCAGCGCCGGCCAGACCACCACGCTCAAGGAAAGCGTGCCGTGGAAAGTGGGCTTCGCGGCCACTATGACCGTCTTCGCCGCATCGCGCCGGGTTGAGCGCATCGTTGAAGCTCCCGCCGCCGTGACCTCGATCACCGAAGAAGAGGTGGATCTGAAGGCCTCCAGCGGACAAATTCCGAAACTGCTCGAGTTCACTCCCGGCGCCGAGGTGACTCAGAGCGGCCTGTACGACTACAACTTCAACACCCGCGGCTTCAACAGCTCGCTCAATCGCCGGGTCGCGACCTTGATCGACGGCCGCGATCCTTCGGTTCCGTTTCTCGGCGCCCAGGAGTGGGCGGCGAT
>DASWHO010000033.1:0-1823 GCA_036398155.1 Acidobacteriota bacterium | reverse complement strand
GGTGCTGCCGAGCTCGCCGCGCAGATCGCGGGCGATGCCGAAATCGGTCAGGTAGGCGTGCCGGTCGTGGTCGAGCAGGATGTTCTCCGGCTTGATGTCGCGGTGCACGATGCCTTCGCCGTGGGCGTGGATCAGGGCGGTACCGACTTGGCGCAGCGCCTGGAGGATGCCGCGGATGTCGAGCTCGGCGCTGGCCAGGTTGCCGCCGGGAATGTACTGCATGGCGATGAACGGCTGGCCGCGATGCTCGCCGGCCTCATAGATCTGAACGATCGAGGGGCTGTTGAGCCGGGCCGCGAAGCGCGCCTCGCGGAAGAAGCGTTCGACCTCGGCCGGCTGCGAGCGGCTCAGCAGCTTGAGCGCGACCGGCCGCCCCAGGCTGCTGTCGTGCGCCAGGTAGACGGCGCCGCCGCCGCCGCGACCCAGACAGCGCTGGAGCGCGTACTTCTTGGGAATCCGCGGGACCTCGGGACCCGACAAACCCTCGGGGCCGAACAGATCTTGGGCCACGACGGTCTGAGCCAGCTCCAGCTCCTCGCTCATGGGACCAAGAGGGGATCTTAGCATGGGTTAAGATGGCGTCATGTTCCCGACCACGGTGTGGGATGTGGTGCGGGCAGCAGGCGCCCAGGAGCCCGAGGCGCTGCAGCAGTTGGCGCTCGAATACCGGCCGCCGGTGCTGGCGTTCATCCGTTCTCGAGGTGTAGAAACGAACCAAGCCGAGGATTTGTGCCAAGATGTTTTCGTCCGCCTGCTGGCCGGCGGCGTGCTGGCCAAGGCGGACTCCGCGAAAGGTCGCTTTCGGAGTCTGCTGTGCACCGTGACCGTTCGGGTGATTCAGGATTGGAGCCGGCGGCGCCGCGAAATGGTCGCGCTGCAGAGCGAACCGGCGGTGCCGGAGCCCGATTTCGACCGGGTCTGGGCGCTGCACCTGACCGAGCGGGCGCTGGTGCGGCTGCGGCGCGAGAACGAGCGCTACTACCAGGTGCTGCGCCGGCACCTTGGCGGCGAGCGCACCGAGCGCAACAAGCTGTGGATCGCGCGGCGCAAGCTGGTCGGCATGATCCGGCGCGAAATCGCGCTCACCTGCCGTTCTTCGGCCGAGACCGCGGAGGAGATCGCCCACCTGTCGCGCTACCTGCGCCCGGCCTACAAAAAATGAGACCGCCGGGCAGCTCGGGCGAATAAGCGGGTGGAGGAGGAGGTGCTTCTATGAGTACGGTCACGGTCATGGTCGGCACCGAGAAGGGCGCGTTTCTGTTCCGCTCCGACCCGGCGCGCAAGCACTGGCAGGTTCAGGGGCCGCTGTTCAAGGGCTGGAAAGTGACCGCCTCGGCGCGCAGCGCCAGCGGGCGCTATCTGGTCGGCACCGCCAGCATGGTCTACGGCGCGGCGCTGCACGTCGGCGAGAACTTCGACAACTGGCGTCAGATCGAGCGCGGCCCGGCCTACCCGGAAGGCGGCGAACGCAAGCTCAACCAGATCTGGACCTTGTTTCAAGCGCCCGATCGGCTCTATGCCGGGGTCGATCAGGCGGGCCTGTTCGCCAGCGAGGACGACGGCGACAGCTGGGTCCCGCTCGATGGACTCAACGATCACCCGAGCCGCGCGCGCTGGTTTCCCGGCGCCGGCGGGCTCTGCGCCCATGCGGTGCTGGTCGATCCGCAGCGTCCCGAGCGGATCTGGTGCGGCATCTCGGCGGTCGGGGTGTGGCGCTCGGACGACGGCGGCAAGAGCTGGCAGCTCAAGAACCGCGGCGTGCGCCAGGTGATCGAGGACAAGGACAACAAGGACCTCGGCTATTGCGTGCACGGCCTGGCCCA
>DASWHO010000032.1:0-1983 GCA_036398155.1 Acidobacteriota bacterium | reverse complement strand
GCCGCTGGCAATCGTCACATTGGAAGAGTTTCTCGCGGCCTATGACCATTTTGTGGCTCTGCGCCCTAGCTAGTGTCCGTCCATAAACGAGTGTTTTTCCAAGTGGTTGGGATGCTGAGCGGGCGAGCCCAGGCTTTTTTTGTGGTGGTCGTCCGATGTTGAACGCATGGAGGGCGGCCGGGCGGGGCACGGAGCGAGAGCTCGCGCAGGGGCGATCATTCGGCGATCGCCGGTGCCGCCTTGAGGACGCGGGCGGGCGTCAGGCTGGTCGGAGTCGCGCGAGAAGAGCGAGGTTGAAGGCCACGACCGAGGACCAGACGTAAGCTTTGAAGTGGGCGAGCCCGCGCCAGGTGCAGCGGGCCAGGCCGTAGGCGCGCTTCAGGCAGGAGATGCCGGCCTCGATGCCGGCGCGGAAGTTCCTGAGCTTGCGATAGATCCAGTGGCTGCGGACCATGTCTTCGATCCTGAGACCGCTCTTCTTGTGGAACGCCATGTCGCGGACGCCGCGGGCCTTGGCCTGGGCAAGGTTATCGCGGCTGGCGTAGCCGCCATCGGCCGCCGCCTGCCGCGGCGCGGCGCCCCAAACCGCGATGTGGCGCTCCAGCATGGGCAAGAGCCGCTCGCGATCCGCCGGGTTGCCCGCTTCGACGACGAGGTCGAGGATCAGGCCGCTCCTGCCGGTGGTCAGGTTGAGCTTGTGACCGTAGTCGACGTCGCGGCTGCCCTTGACGATGATGTCGGCATGCGGCTCGAACAGGCTGACCAGCTTGTCGCGGGCCGGCACCGCCTCGCCGGCCAGCACCCGCCGCTCGGTCTGGGCGATGATCTGCTCGACGAGCGGCCGATAGTGGCCGACTTTGGCCTGCCAGAGCGCGACGGCCGGGCTGCGCGCCGGAGCCAGCTCTGCCGCCGCGCCGCGCAGATACGCCAAGGTCGCGCGGGTGATCTTGATCAACTCGCGGTAGAGTCGGATCCGTTGCGGCCGGCCGCGGGTGAACTCGATGGCCCGCCAGCGCTTCTTGGCCGCCCGGCAATGATTGCGCCAGCCGCGCCCGGTGCCGCCGATAAGCGTATCCGCTTCCTGCAACAGCCGGACCATCACCCGCACCGCGTCCCAGAGCAGGCTGCTATCGCTCGGTTCGTGCATCAGCGCCGCGGTGACGGTGCTGTCCAGCCGCACGACGCGACCATCCTCGAGCTTCTCCTGCCGGGCGCTCGCGAGCAGCGTGCGATTGATCGCCTCCCAGGTCTCGGCCCGGATCGCGCTGATCGTCTTTTGCAGCACCGACTTCTTCGGGCTCCAGGCCCAGGGCAGCCGGGCAAAGGCGCGAAACGACGCGGAGTCCTCGAGATGGAAGGCCAGCTCCTCGTAGCTCAGCTGGCGGTACTGCTTGAGCAGCGCGCAGCGCAGCACCGCCTCCGCCGGCAGGCCTTGCCGTCCGGTCGCGCGCACGCCGTCGCGGCGCAGGTCCTCCGCCACCAGGCCGAGCAGCGTGCGATGCTCATCCAGCCACTCCGACATCGCCTTCAGCTCGCGGCCGATCTCGTGCCCGGCGAAGACATCGAATATGCTGGCTTGGACGGTGCGTTCTTGGCGCATTGTCGGCTCCGGCGGTGGCGGTTTTGCTTTGGGATCAGTGGCTTGATGCCAGAGTGTACCCGAAACCGCCGGGGCTTGCCCGCGCAAAATCGCGATTCCTCAAATAAATCCAGTAGCTTAGCGTTTGCCGACGGACACTAGCTAGCAGCGCCGAGCGTGTCGACGAGGAGCGGCGCGGGTGGAGGCAGGGCCCGATCCGAAGCGCGACGGGGTGGTGCGCTGGCGGTGCATCGACCTGAAGCGGTGGCTCGAGGCGGCATTCGGAGTGGTGATGCACGAGCGCACGGTGGGCAAGCAGCTCAAGGCGCAGGGCTACCGGCGGCTGTCGGTGCGTGCGCGCCACCCGAAGGCCGACGAAGCCGTCCAGGAGGCTTTTAAAAAAG
>DASWHO010000031.1:0-3123 GCA_036398155.1 Acidobacteriota bacterium | reverse complement strand
CTAGAATCTCAGCCATGGCGTATCGGGATCTGCGACACTTCCTCGAAGCGCTGCGCGCCGCCGGCGAGCTGGTCGAGATCCGCGAAGAGGTCGCCGCCGAGCTCGAGATCAGTGCGATCGCCGATCGGGCGGTCAAACGCGGCGGACCGGGCCTGCTGTTCACCAACGTGCGCGGGCACAGCGCGCCGGTGGCGATCAATCTGTTCGCGACCCGAAAGCGAATGGAGCTGGCGCTGCAGTGCGAGGACCTCGACGGCTTGGCCGCCGAGATCGGCGAGCTGCTCGAGCCCAAGCTGCCGGCCGGCCTGTGGGGCAAGCTCGAGATGCTGCCCAAGTTTTCGCGGCTGCGCTTCATGGAGCCGCGCGCGGTCTCCAAGGCGCCGTGTCAGGAGATCGTCGAGACCGAGCGCCCGAGCCTGGACCAGATTCCGATCATCACCTGCTGGCCCGAGGACGGCGGCCCGTACATCACCATGCCGCTGGTGCACACGCGGCATCCGGTCAAAGGCACCCGGAACATCGGCATGTATCGCCTGCAGCGCTTCGACGAGCGCACCTTGGGAATGCACTGGCAGCTCCACAAGGGCGGCGCCGAGCACTACCGGGTGGCCGAAGAGCAGGGGCGCCGGATCGAGGTCGCGGTCAGCTTGGGCGACGACCCGGCCTTGGTCTACGCCGCGACCGCGCCGCTGCCGCCCGAGATCGACGAGCTGATGCTGGCGGGCTTTCTGCGCCAGGAGCGGGTCGAGCTGGTGAAGTGCAAAACGGTGGATCTGGAGGTGCCGGCCAGCGCGCAGTACGTGCTCGAGGGCTACGTCGATCCGTCCGAGCGGCGGATGGAGGGGCCGTTCGGCGATCACACCGGCTACTATTCGCTGGCCGAGCCGTTCCCGGTGTTGCACCTGACCGCCGTGACCCGGCGCCGCGAGCCGATCTACCTGACCACCATCGTCGGCCCGCCGCCGATGGAAGACGGCTGGCTGGGCAAGACCACCGAGCGGCTGTTTCTGCCACTGGTTCGCAAGGTGCTGCCGGAGCTGGTCGACATGAACCTGCCGGTCGAGGGCATCTTCCACAACCTCTGCATCGTCTCGATCCGCAAGCGCTACCCCGGGCACGCCAAGAAAGTGATGAGCGCGATCTGGGGGCTGGGGCAGCTGATGTTCTCGAAGATCGTGGTGGTGGTGGATCACGACTGCAACGTGCAGGATCCGCGCGAGGTGGTCTGGCGGGTCGGCACCCACATCGACCCGCAGCGCGACATCCTGTTCACCGAGGGGCCGGTCGACCAGCTCGATTTCTCCGCGCCGCGCGAGGCGCTCGGCAGCAAGATGGGGATCGACGCGACCCGCAAATGGAAGGAAGAAGGCTTCGAGCGCCCCTGGCCGCCGAAGATCGAGATGAGTGCCGCGGTGCGCGCCAAGATCGACGCGCTCTGGCCGCGCCTCGGCCTGCCTTGACGGGTCATGCGCCGAGGCGATGTTCGGCGGCCGCTGCGAGGTAGGGTGCGCACTCCGCGCTCTGCGGTGAAATTCAAAAGGAGAAGGAGATGGCGTACGGGAAGGTTCGGGAGCTGTTGATCCAGGAGCTGGAGAGCATTCGCTCATCCGGCCTCTACAAACAGGAACGCCAAATCCTCGGGCCGCAGGGGCCGGTGGTGCGGGTGCAGCAAGGCGAGGTCCTCAATTTCTGCGCCAACAACTACCTCGGGCTGGCGAACCACCCGCGGGTGGTGGCGGCAGCTCGAGCCGGTCTGG
Organism: Acidobacteriota bacterium; assembly: GCA_036398155.1. Classification (GTDB taxonomy): domain Bacteria; phylum Acidobacteriota; class DASWHO01; order DASWHO01; family DASWHO01; genus DASWHO01. The sequence continues at coordinate 1,366 of DASWHO010000031.1, read as the reverse complement.
AGCGCTACGGCTACGGCCTGGCTTCGGTGCGGTTCATCTGCGGCACCCAGGATCTGCATCGCGAGCTGGAGCGGGGCATCGCCGAGCTGGTGCGGCAGGACGAGGCGATCCTCTACACCTCGTGCTTCGACGCCAACGGCGGCCTGTTCGAAACCCTGCTCGGCGAGCCGGACGTCGTGATCTCGGACGAGCTCAATCACGCCTCGATCATCGACGGCATCCGATTGTGCAAGGCGGAGCGCCAGCGCTATCGGCATCTCGACATGGACCACCTGGAGCAGCTCTTGCGCGAGTCGAGCTCACGCCGGGTGCGGCTGATCGCGAGCGACGGGGTGTTTAGCATGGACGGCGACGTCGCGCCGCTGCAGCGGATCTGCGACCTGGCCGAGCGCTACGACGCGCTGGTGATGGTCGATGACAGCCATGCGACCGGGTTTTTCGGCCCCGGCGGGCGCGGCAGCGCGGCGCACTGCGAGGTCGAGGGGCGCATCGATGTCGTCACCAGCACCTTGGGCAAGGCGCTGGGCGGCGCCTGCGGCGGGTTCAGCGCCGGGCGGCGCGAGATCGTGGAGCTCTTGCGCCAGCGCTCGCGCCCCTATCTGTTCTCCAACTCGCTGCCGCCGGCGATCGCGGCGGCGGCGGCCACCGCGCTCGAGCTGGTGCGCGAAGGCGAGCCGCTGCGCGAGCGCCTGCGCGCCAACACCCAGCGTTTCCGCGAGCAGATGACCGCGCAGGGCTTTCGCATCCGCCCCGGCGCGCATCCGATCGTGCCGATTCTGCTCGGTGAGGCGACCGTGGCCCAGAGCATGGCGGCCCGGCTGCTGGAGGAAGGGGTGTACGTGATCGGATTCTTTTTCCCGGTGGTGCCGAAAGGGCAGGCGCGGATCCGGGTGCAGCTTTCCGCCGCCCACACGCCGGAGCAGATCGACCGCGCGATTGCGGCCTTCGTCAAGGTCGGGCGCGCGATGGGGCTGCTGCCGGCGGCGTAGCCCAGATTGCAGACGGCATCGGGCCCGGGGCCGAGAATGACAGGGATGCGTTGGAGCGCTCTCGGAGCGGCGCTGCTGTGCCTGGCTGGCGCGCTAGCCGCGGCCGCGCCGGGCGAGCGGCTGGTTCGCCTGCGGGTGGTGGCGGACGAGGAATCGCGCCGTTTCGTCGGCTGGCGCGGCCGGGTCGAGAAGGCGCTGGCGGTGGTCTCGGAACGTTTCGGCCCGGCGGTCGGCTTGCGCTTCGACGTGGTGGCGTCGGGCGGTTGGAGCTCCCCGCAGGGCGACGGGCTCGAGGAGCTGCTCGCAGAGCTGCGCGCGAAGGTGCCGCGCGGCGGCGCGGACATCGTGCTGGGCATGACCGCGCAAGGATCGCTCGC
>DASWHO010000030.1:0-2654 GCA_036398155.1 Acidobacteriota bacterium | reverse complement strand
GCGGCGGCCAGGACGGTCTTGACCAGATAAGGGATCCGTTGCAGCCGGGCGAGGTCGAAGCCGGGATCGAGAACATAGCTGCCGGGCGGCGCCAGGCCGCCGCGCAGCGCCAGCCAGACCAGCGGCACCGCCAAGTAGGCGCAGGCTGCGGCGGACCGGAGCCAGCGCCGCGAGCTCTGGACCGGCGGCCGAGCGGCGCGAACGGCCGCGGGCAGCGCGGCGGCGCAAAGCAGCAGCGCCGCGATCCAGGCCTCGAAGCGCGCGAGACAGGCCAGGCTCACCCACGCGATCGACTCGACGCGCCGCTCCAACAGGTGGGCGCGCAGCCCAAGCGCCAGGCCGACAATCATGATCGGCTCCTGGTAGGGCAGGGTGGAATAAAACAGCAGCATCGGGTTGAAGGCGAACAGGACTGCGCCGGCCAGGGCAACGCCCGGCTCGGTCAACAGGCGGAACAGTCGATAGACCGACCAGCCGGCGAGGGACCCGATCAGGCTGGAGACCAGCCGCTGGCCGATCAGCTCGAGCCCGATCGCGCGGCCGGCCGCGACCAAAAGCTGCGGCAACGGGAGTTGATACGCCAGCAGGATCGAATCGGAGTAGAACAGGCGCGCCAGCGCGTCACCGATCGGGAGGCTCGGGTAAAGCTGGATCAGCGCCAGGCGAACCAGCAGGCCGCCCAAGAGCAGGATCGCGTCCGCAGGGCCGAGCGATCGCATCCCGGCGATCTTAAACTTAAACGGCTGATTCCGGCTTGCGCCGGAATGACGTTCCTGGGCGCGTGAATTTCGCATGGGCCAACAATGTTCGTAGGCCCGTGTCGGGCGGGGACAAGCCCCGCCCCTACATCGGTACAGGAGGTTCGAAAGACCTGTAGGGGAGGGGCTGGTCCCCTCCCGTGAAGCGCAGCGCTTCTGATCCGCGCTGCAAGACAGTTCGAACGCCGCTCGGGCGGGGACAAGCCCCGCCCCTACATTCAGTCGGCTTGCGCCGGAATGATGTTTGTCGGGCCTGCTGAGGCGGGGACAAGCCCCACTGCTCGATCAAATGGCAGGCGGGGCGTGGAGCCGCAGGCGCAAAACTTCCGGATCCGAGGTCGGAGCCTCGCAGGCGAAGTTGCGGCAGACGTAGGCGGTCGGCTGGCCGTCGAGCATGGTCTTGCCGCGCAGCAGCGGGACGTCTTCAGCGGCGTGGTCGCCGGGGTGCTTGAGCGCGAGCACCTTGTGCGGCTGGAAGCTGCTGTGCACCGCGCGGATCAGCTCCTGGGTGCGCGGATGATCCGCCGGGCCGACGATCGCGATCTCGTGGGTCGGGGCGAGGTAAAAATCGAACGCGGACAGTAGATTGGAGAAGCCCATCGGGCTGCGTTCAGCCAGGCGGGCGAAGGCGGCCAGGGTGCGCTCGGCGGTGGCGCGGTAGCGCTCCTCGCCGGTCCAGGCCGCCAGCCGCAGCAGGTTGAGGGTCATCACCGAATTGCCGGAAGGCACCGCGTTGTCGAGCACCGATTTGGTGCGGACGATGAGCGGCTCGTGATCGTCGCTGGTGAAAAAGAAGCCCCCCGCCAGGCCGACGAAATGCTCCAGCGCGGATTCGACCAGCTCGATAGCGGCCTGAAGGCGCGGTACCTCGCCGCTGAGCTCGTAGAGGTCGAGCAGCCCCTGGACCACGAAGGCGTAGTCGTCCAGGTAGCCGTTGAGCCGGGCGCTGCCATCTTTGTAGGTGGCGAACAGCCGCCCGTCCTTGCGCATGGTCCCGAGCAGGAAGTCGGCCGCGCGATCGGCGCTCTCGCGGTAGTTCGGTTGGCGCAAGACCGCGGCGCCGCGCGCAAACGCCGAGAGCATAAGACCGTTCCAGCTCGCCAGCACCTTCTCGTCGCGGGCCGGCTTGACCCGGGTCTCGCGCAGCTCCCAGAGCCGGCGCCGGATCTGCTCGTATCGCTCGCGGACCTCGCCCTCGGGCCGGCCCACATGGCGCGCGAGCTGGGCCAGCGGCAGCGGCTGACTGAGCACGCTTTTGCCGTGCTCGAAGTTGCCCGCTTCGGTGACGCCGAAAGCTTCGAGCGCGAGCTCAGCGTCGTGGGGCCCGAGCGCCGCGCGCAGCTCGGCCGCTCTCCAGGCGAAGAACTTGCCCTCGACCCCTTCGCTGTCGGCGTCCTGAGTGGAATAGAAAGCGCCGTCCGGGCTGGTCATCTCGCGCTGCACGTAGGCCAGCGTTTCGCGCGCGATCCGAGCCAGCTCGGGATCCGGTCTTACCTGGAACGCCTCCAAGTAGATCGGAACCAACTGGGCGTTGTCATAGAGCATCTTTTCGAAGTGCGGGACCAGCCAATACGTGTCGGTCGAGTAGCGGTGAAAACCCCCGCCGAGCTGATCGTAGAGCCCTCCGGCGGCCAGCTTGCGCAGGGTCAGCTCGACCATCTGGAGCAGTTCTGCGTCGCCGCTGCGGCGGTGCAGCCGCAGCAGCAGCCCGAGGGTGGTCGGAGTGGGGAATTTGGGCGCGTGACCGAACCCGCCGTGCACCGAGTCGAAGCTGAGGGCGAGCTCGCGGCCGACCCGCTCGAGGATGCGCTCGTCGAACGCCGCTTGCGGCGTCGCCTGGCCGAGCTTGCCGAGCTGCTCGAGCAGCGTGCGGCTGCTGCGCTCGACGTCACCGCG
>DASWHO010000029.1:0-2041 GCA_036398155.1 Acidobacteriota bacterium | reverse complement strand
CGACCGGGCCCGGCGGAACCACGCCGCTCGAAGCGGCTCGGACCCCGAACCTGGATCGGCTGGCCGCCGAAGGCGCGGTCGGATTGCAGGATCCGGTTTATCCGGGGATCACCCCCGGCAGCGGGCCCGGCCATCTCGGGCTGTTCGGCTACGATCCGCTCGAGTGGGAGGTCGGGCGCGGCGTGCTCGAGACCCTTGGGATCGGTTTCGATCTGACCGATCAGGACCTCGCTGGCCGCGGCAACTTCTGCAGCGTCGACCAGCAGGGGCGCATCACCGATCGCCGCGCGGGCCGGATCGGAACCGAACAGTGCATCGAGCTATGCCGCGTGCTGGACCAGGTCGAGGTCGAAGGAGTCGAGATCATGGTCCGGCCGGTTCGCGAGCATCGATTCGCGGTGGTGTTTCGCGGCCCAGACCTGGACGGCCGGCTGGCCGACACCGATCCGCAGAAAGAGGGAGTGGAGCCGTTGCCGGTCCGAGCGCTGGCGCCCGAGGCGCAGCGCAGCGCCGAGCGGGTGCAGGCGTTCATCGATCAAGCCGCCGGACGGCTGCGCGATCGGCATCCGGCCAACATGCTGACCTTGCGGGGTCTGGATCGCTACCGCCCGCTGCCGCGCTACGCGGATCTCTACCGGCTGAGCGCCGCGGCGATCGCGGTGTACCCGATGTATCGCGGGGTGGCGCGGTTGGCCGGCATGGATGTGCTCGATTGCGGTTCCGATCTCGCCGGCGAGTTCGGTGCGCTGGAAGCGGCGTGGCAGCGCTACGATTTTTTCTTCGTCCACGTCAAAAAGACCGACTCGGCGGGTGAAGATGGCAACTTCGAGCTCAAGGCGCAGGTGCTCGAGCAGGTCGACGAGCTGCTGCCGCGGCTGACGGCGCTGCGACCCCAGGTGCTCGCGGTGACCGGCGATCACTCTACGCCCTGCGCCCTGCGATCGCATTCGTGGCATCCGGTGCCGCTTTTGATCTGGGGCGAGCACGTGCGCCGCGATCAAGCCGCTTCGTTCGGCGAGAGCGCCTGCGCCGGCGGCGGTCTGGGCCGGCTGCGGGCCAAGGAGATCCTGCCGTTGCTGCTGGCCCACGCCCGCAAGCTGAAAAAGTTCGGCGCCTAATCCCGGCGTTGGATCTGCCCCTAGGCAGGCTTGCGTTATCCGGCTTGCGCCGGAATGACGTATTGACCGTTCGTTGGCCCAGCCCCGCCCCTACAACTGACCGTGGGCCTTGGATTTATTGCGTGATCGGAATTCGCTTCGGCTTGGCGCGCTCGGTCTTGGGCAGCTGCAGCTCCAGCACGCCGTCCCTCAGCCGCGCCTGGATGCCGCTGTGATCGATGACGTCCGAGAGCGTGAAGCGGCGCGCGTAGTTGCCGACGTTGTATTCGCTGTACACCGGGGTCAGGCTCTCATAATCGTGCAGATCGACCGCGCCCTCGATCGTGAGCACGCCCTGGTCGAGGTGGATCGTCAAGCTATCGTCTTGGACGCCGGGCATGTCGGCCCACAGCCACAGCGCCTCGTTGGTCTCGCAGATATCGACCTCGGGCAAATAGGTGCGCCCGGGCCGGGTGCTCTCATGCTCTCGGAGCTCCTGTTTTTCGCGAACCGAGATTTCTTGTGCGGACATGGTGTCAGTTGCCTCCTGCATGCCCATGGAATTTTGCTCCCTGGTCATTCCGCGCGCACCGCGATCTGCCGCGGTTTGGCCTCTTCGCGCTTGGGAATCCGGATCGAAAGGATGCCGTGCCGGCAGGTCGCCTCGGCGCGCTGCAGATCCAGATCGTTGGGCAGCCGGATCGAGCGTGAGAACTCCCCGGCGCTGCGCTCACGGCGGTGGTACGCGCCCTGTTCCTGCGCCGCCGAGTGGCGGTTGCCGCTGATGGTGAGCGTACTGCCCTGCGATTCGATATTGAGATCCTTGGGCGCGATCCCCGGCACCTCGAGCCGGACCACGTAGTGATCGGCGTTGCTGAACACGTTCGGACGAGCTGCTCTTGATCCTGGACGGGCTCGAGATCTATGAGCCGTTTCATCTCAAG
>DASWHO010000028.1:0-9168 GCA_036398155.1 Acidobacteriota bacterium | reverse complement strand
GCGAAGCCCTTGGCGCCGAGCTGGCGGCGCAGCTGGACGGTGAAGATGCCGGGCGCGATATCGTCGAGCGGGCTGTCGTCGTCGATCACCCGGCCGCTCTGGAGCTGAGCGCTGGCTTCCAAGCTCAGCTCGGGCGTGAGCTCGGCCTGGGCTTCGACCTCGAAGCCGCGAATGCGGGCGCGGCCCCGATTGCGGAAGAAAAAGAAATCCGGCTGGTCTTCGAAGCGCTCGATCAGGTCGTGGATCCGGTATTCGTAGAAAAACCAGCCCAAGCGCCAGCGCCGCCCGGTGTAACGCAACGCACTGTCGAACTGCAGGCTGGTTTCGGGCTCGAGCTCGGGGTTGCCGGTGATGAAGCCGCGGCCGCTGACGCCGCGAAAGTAGCGATCGGAAAGCACCGGATCGCGAAAGCCGCGCGCGATCTGGAGCGTGAGATTGAAGCCGCCGAAGTTGCCCAGCGTGGCCGCGCCATAGCCGGAGAATGCGGAGTTCGAAGTCGATCGATCGCCGAAGAAGCCGCCCCGGTTGGTGGTCGAGACCCGATCGACCCGCGCCCCGCCGGCCAGGTTGAGCAGCGGATGCACCGCGCTCTCGACCGCGAGAAACGCTCCGGCATCGGTGCGCGACCCGTTCTCGATCGTTTCGAGGACCTCGCGGCTGCGCTCGCGCCCCTCCGGATCGAAGTCGATGAAGATGTCCTCGGCGTGCAGATCGAAGCGGCCGTTGAGGTCGAGGCCGAATTGCAGCCGCGTCTGGCCGGCCAGTTTCTCGCCCGAGGCGCGGACATGAAAGTCTTTGGAGTCGACGTCGGCGCGCTCGATCCGGCGCGGCTCGCTGGCGCTCGCGAGGCGGTCCTGATCGGTGACCACCCGGTAGCTGCCCAGAAACGAGGACAGCGAGAGCCGGCTCAAGCCCCAGATCGGTCCGGCGTTGTACGCGGTGGTGAAGCGATGCGAATCTTCGGTCGGATAGAAGAAGCGGGTCTGGTCCGAATTGGTGCGCGGCCGTTCGATGTCGCGGCCGAAATCGCTTTGGATGCCGATCGAGAACAGACCCGGACCGATGAAATGCTCGGCGCGGGCCAGCAGCCCCTGGTCGCGCGACCCGGAGTTGGGCACGGTGCCTTCGGGGCTGCGATAATCGTCGAAGTTGCGGTAGTGGGCTCCGAAGAGCAGGCCGCCCTGGTCCAGGCCGCGGCTGAGCTCGACCCCGGCGCGCTGCTGCGGCGCGCCGGCGCCCAGCGCGCCCGCGAAACGCAGCCGCAGCGGAGTGCCCGGCACCGGCCGGCGGGTTCGGGCGTCGATCACGCCGCCTAAGGCATCCGAGCCATAGGCCACCGAGCCCGGCCCGCGCGCGATCTCGAGCCCGTCGAGGACGAAGGGATCGAGATAGGTGGCGCTGGGGCCGGCGCGGCGCTCGGCGGTGACCCGCGCGCCGTCGATCAGGATCAGGGTGCGCCCCCGCGCCAGGCCTCGGATCACCGGCACCGCCGCTTGACCCTCCGAGACTTGCGCCACGCCGGGCACGTTCTCCAGCGATTGGGTCAGGCTGACCGGCTGGCGCGCCTCGAAATCCTTCCGGGTCAGCAGCGTGGTCGCGGCGGCCGGCGCCGACTCGATATCGGGCGCGGCGCCGGCGGTCACCGTGACCGACTCCTGGAGCAGCGGCTCGACCCGGATCTCGAGCGGGCCCGGCTGCGGGATCGCTTCGATCAGGATCGGCTTCATGTAGCGCTCGCCGGGCAGAATCACCAGCACTTCAAACGGCAGCGGGGGATCGGGCTGAATGGTGAAGTTGCCGCCGGCGTCGGTGCGGGCCGCGGCGGTGCGCCCCAGGACCGTCACCTCCGCGCCGGCGACCGGATCGCCGCTGCCGTCGAGCAGCACGCGGCCCTCGAACCCGAAGGCCGGCGAACCGGCCAGGAGCAAGGCTCCGAACCAGCGGCCCGCCTTGATGGACAAACGGGTCCGAACGCTGGATGGGGTGGGCACGAGATCGATCTCCCAGATGTCGTCAGGGCAAGTGCTGAAATCCAAGGATGCCGGTGGTGAAGTGCGCATTATAATCACCCGGCTCCGAAAAACCCCGCCGGCCCGGTGCGGGGGGGGTGGGGGGGTGGTCAGCGCCAGTGGAGCACCACCGTGATCGGGGCCTCGAACGAGCGCGCGCCGCGAACATTGATCAGGAAGCGCCGCCCGTCGGGCGCGGCGGCGATCTGGCGCGGCCCTGAAACCTCGCTCAAAGCGGTGCGCTGAATCGGAGTGCGGAACAAGATTCGGGGGGCCGCGATTTCGAAGTCCGACCTCCCAGGCTGCACCGTGGCGGCCATGAGATCACCCTCAGCGGACAAATAAAACAGCTCGCGGCCGTCGGCACGCCACATCGGATTCACCGCCCCGCCGCTCGAGACCTGCCAGCGATCGGCGCGGGCGGGGAAGTCGGCGACGAAGATCTCCGGGCGGCCGGACTCGTCGGAGCAGTAGGCAACCCATTGGCCGTCGGGGGAGATTCGGGCCGCGCCCTCATTGAACGGCGTGCGCAGAAACGGAGCAGGCTCCGAGGCGGCGCCGAGCTCGAACAGCCAGAGATCCTGCTTGGTGACCGGATCCAAGGTTTCAAACAGCAGAAACCGGCCGTCGGGGGTGAAGCTCGAGGCGTATTTGGACTGTTCGGAGCGCAGCAGCGGCTGCTCGGGCCGGGCGCCGCTGGCCGGCTTGCGGTAGAGTTGTTCGACGCCTTCGCGCCCCGAGCTGAACACGATCTGGTTTCCGTCCGGGGTCCAGAGCGGGAAGGCGTCGTCGCTGGCATCGACCGTGAGCCGCGATGGAATGCCGCGCCCCAAATCGAACAGCCACAGGTCGCTCGCGCCCTGAGCGTCGCCGCGGCTGACCACCAAGCGCTCGCCGCGCGGCGAGAGCATCAGATCGAAATAGGCGGCCTCCGGCTCCAGCGCTTCCAGCGCTCGGCCGCCGCGATCGAACCAGACCAGGCGATGGACGGTGGGGCCGCCGCGGCGATAGGCGAGCACGCCGCCGTTCGAGACCGAGAAGGCGGTCAGGCCGGAGATGAAGGAAAAGTCCGACCACGGACTTTGGGCGACCTGGAACGGCTCGCCGCTGAGGCGCCGGGCCTTGAGGTCCAGCGGCTGCCCGATCAGGGTCTGGTCGCGGACGAAAAGCAGCTCGCCGGTCGGCGCCAGGGCCATGCTGGAGACCGAGCCGGTCAGGCGCGCCGCCGCGCCGCCGTCGAGCGAGCCGAGATAGATGCCGCGATCCTGCTCGCGCCCGCTCCAGCTCATGTAGAGAAAACTCCGGCCGTCGGGCAGAAACCAGGGCCAGCGGTGACTGGTTTCGTGCCGCCCCGGCTCGAGCGCGGTGGCGGGCTGCGGCGTTCCGCCCGCGGCCGGGACCCGAAGCAGCCCGGAGCGCGAGTCGGGCGCGAACAGGATCGTCCCATCGCGGCTCCAGCTCCCGCCGCGGCCTTCGGGCGCGACGCAAATGGTCTCGACCGGTCCGTGCGGCAGCTCGAAACGGCGCAGCTCGCCGGCGGCGAAGAACGCTAGCGCACGACCGTCGGGGGACCAAAAGGGAAAGATCGCATCCTCGGTTCCCGCCAGCCTGCGGGCCTGGCTGGCATTGAAATGACGCAGCCACAGCGCGCGCCTTCCGTCCGGCGTGGTGGCGCTGTAGACCAAGCGCTGCCCTTCGGGCGCGAGCGCGATGGTGGTGTCGCCGAACGACGTATGGCCTGCAGGTCGCAGGGTGAAGCGGATCGGGGCTTGCGGCGCGGCCGGGCCGCGATCCGTGAGCGCCCAGCCGAGCACCCAGGGCAGCAGCAACGCTCCCAGCCAGGCGGCGAGCATCGGCGCGCGCCGGCGCGGTCGCGCCGCGGGAGCGCTGTAGCGGCCCTGCGCGATCCACTCCAGCTCGCGCAGCAGATCGCGGGCGGTCTGCCAGCGAGCGTCGGGATCTTTGGCCAGGCAGGTTTCGATCGCGCGGCTGCAGGCGGCCGGGGCCGAGGGATCGAGCGCGGCGATCGGTTCCGGTTTCTTGTGCAGGATCGCGTGGGCCAGCGCCGCCTGGTTGGGCGCCGAGAAGGCTCGGCGGCCGGTCGCCATCTCGTAGGCCACCAGCCCGAAGGCGAATAGGTCGGAGCGCGCGTCGACCGGCGCGCCCAAGAGTTGTTCCGGCGACATGTACCTCGGGGTGCCGACCAGGTTGCCGGAGGCGGTCAGCGAGCGATCCTCGGTTGGCGGCGGGGGGGTGCCGGCGGGCTCGGGATACGGAGCCAGCGCGCGGAGCTTGGCGATCCCGAAGTCGAGCAGCTTGGAGCCGCCCGCGGTGATCAGGATGTTGCTCGGCTTGAGATCGCGGTGCACGATGCCGCGGCGGTGCGCGTGGTCGAGCGCGGCGGCGATCTCGATCGCGTAGCGCAGCGTCTCCTCGAGCGGTAATGCGCCGCGGCTCAGGCGCCGATCGAGCGTTTCGCCTTCGAGATACTCCATCACCAAGAACTCGAGCGGCCCTTGATCGGTCTGCGCCTGTCCGACGTCGTACAGGATGCAGATATGCGGATGGTTGAGACTCGAGACCGCACGCGCCTCGCGCTCGAAACGCTCGCGCAGCTCGGCCTGATTGCAGAGCTCCGAGTGCAGCACCTTGATCGCGACCAGCCGCTCGAGCCGGGTATCGCGGCCGCGATACACTTCGCCCATCCCGCCGGCACCGATCGGCGCGGCGATCTCGTAGGGGCCCAGTCGCGATCCGGCCGCGAGACTCACGGCGTGGCTCCGGCGCCGCTCAAGATTAGGCTGATCGCGGCCTCGTGCTCCGCGCCGGCCGGCGCCATCATCAAAAAGCGCTCTCCGTCGGGAGCCGCGGCACAGCGCGGGCTGTTATACAGCGCGAACAGATTGCGGGTGCGGATCGGGGTTTGGAACAGCTTCTGCGGCAGGCCAGGCAGGAATTGCTCGCCGTCGCTCTGCACCGGGGCCGCCATCAGCGTGCCTTCGAGCGACAGGTAGTAGAGCTCGCGGCCGTCTTTGCGCCATAGCGGGTTCGAGCCGCCGCTGGTCGAAACCGGAACCCGGCCGGCGGAGATCGGAAAGGCCTGCACGTAGACCTCGTGCCGTCCCGACAGATCCGAGGTATAGGCGATCCAGCGCCCGTCGGGAGAAAAACGCGCCGAGCCTTCGTTGAATTCGGTTTGGACCAGCGGCTCGGCCCCACGCTTTCCCTCCAGCGGCAGCATCCAAAGGTCGTACTTGGTCTGGGGATCGATCACCACAAACAGGAGCAGCCGGCCGTCGGGCGACCAGGACTCGGGGAACTTCGGCATCTCGGATCGGAGCAGCAGCTCGCCTTGGGTCGCGCCGCTGGATGGTATCCGGTACAGGTCCTCGATGCCGCTGCGATTGTCGGCGTAGACGATTGTGGATCCGTCCGGCGACCAGATCGGATCGTACTCGTCGGACGGCTGGATCGTGAGCCGCGCCGCGGCCGGCCGCGCTTGGTCGAGCAGCCAGAGGTCGGCCACGCCTTGATCATCGCCGCGGCTGGCGGCGATGTGGGTTTGATCGGGCGCGAGCGCCAGGTCGAAGTACTCCGCCTCGGGCCCCAGCGCGTGCATGGTGCGGCCGCCTCGGTCGTACCAGACCATGCGATAGAGCGCCGGTCCGCCGGTCCGATAGGCGACGGTGCCGTTTTGCGCCGCCGCCAGCGCCGTCAAGCCGGAGATGTTGGTGAAGTCGGACCACACGTCGCGCGCCACCACGGTCGCGTCGCCCTCGACCCGCAGCCGGTCCAGATCGAGCTGGTGGCTGAGCAGCACTCGATCCTTGACGTATAGCAGCCTCGCTCCGGGCGCCAGCGCGACCGCCGAAGGCGCGTCGATCACCTTCTCCAAGCGCCGGGAGTCGAGCGCGCCGGCGTAGATGCCGCGGTGCCGCTGCTGCACGCTCCAGGCCAGGGACAGGAAGCGGCGGCCGTCGGGCAGGAAGTGAGGCCAGCGGTGCGTCACCTCCTCGCGACTCGGTTCCAGTTGGGTGATCGGTTCGCTCGCGCCCCCTGCGGCCGGCACCCGGTAGAGTCCCGACCGCGAGTTGGGCGCGAAGACGATCACGTCCTCGCGGCCCCAAGTTCCGCCGCGCCCCTCCGGCGCCGGACACAGAACCTGCACCGGCCCGCCGTCGGGTTGCACCTTCTTGAGCAGGCCGTGGGCGAAGAAGGCGACGAAGCGGTTGTCGGGAGCCCAGAACGGATAGGACGCGTCCTCGGTTCCCGCCAGCGGGCGCGGCGTGATCGATCCGAGCTCGCGGATCCAGAGCGAGCGCTGGCCGTCCATCGTGGTCGCCGCAAAAACCAGCCGGCGGCCGTCGGGTGAGAGCGCGATGGTGGTGTCGGCCAGGGTGGTGCCGGCGGCCGGCTCGACTGTGAACCGAGCCGAGTCTCGACGCCCCGGCGCGCGCGCGGTGCTGAACCAGAGCAGCGCGAGCAGCGTCGAGAGCGCAAATGCGGCCGGCAGCGCCCAGCCGCGCCAGCGCAGCAGCCGCGCGCCAGGAGGCACGGTCGGCCGCTCGCCGCTCGACTCGTCCGCGACCCAGCGCAGCTCGCGGAGCAAGTCGCTGGCGGTCTGCCATCGATCCGCCGGATCGCGGATCAGACAGGCCTGGACCACGCGCTCCAGCCCCGCGGGCACTTTGGGGCGCAAGCTGCCCAGCGGCACGCGGTCGGTTTGCTGCAGGGAGGCGATCACCTTCGCCGGCGAGCTGCCTTGAAAGGCGCGCTGGCCGCTGGCCATTTCGTAGACCAGCGCGCCGAAGGCGAACAGATCGGTGCGCGCATCGTCTTCGCTTCCCTCGAGCAGCTCGGGCGCCAAATAGGGCAGCTCCTCCAAGCTGCTCTGGCCTTCCGCCGGCACGAGGGTCGAGATCGCCGAGACCCCCTTGATCGGTTCAAACCCGGCCCGCAGGCCGAGGCCGAGACCGCTGGGCAGGAGCTTGGGTCCAGCCCTTCCGATCAGCACCGATCCCGGGCGCAGATCGCGGAGCACGATGCCGCTGCGGTGGGCTCGGTCGAGCGCTTCCGCCATCGCGATCGCATGCCTTACCACCCTTTCGATCGGAAGCGCTCCCCGGCTCAATCGTTGAGCCAGAGGCACGCCCGGAACGTCGTCGAAGGCGACGAATTCAACCGGACCGGACCCGCTCTCGATGGTCCCGCTGTTTAGGACGCGGCACAGACAAGGGTGCTCGAGCCCGCGCAGCGCCTCGACCTCGCGCTCGAACCGGGCGCGCCGGACCGGATCGCCGAGGCGACCGGATTCGATCAGGAGCAGCAGAGTCGCGCGCCCGCTCGCAAGCTCGCGGGCCCGAAACAATCCGCGGTTCAGGACCAGGGGAGAGATGATCTCGTAGCTGCCCAGTCGTGTGCCAGGAGAGAATGCCGCCATCGAGCCTGCAGGTATATCGGGGAGCCTCGGCGCCAAGCAACCCCCAACGAAGCAGATGGCGGCAGACCCGCCGCCGGGCTAGTCTGGTGGGTCGAGATGACCGCAGCCGGACACGTGTTCGCATGGCCTGCTTGGCTCGCGATCGGGCTGCTGGTCCTGGTCTACTTGCCGGGGCTGGCCGCGCCGCTCGGCTATGACGATCAGGCCGGAATCGTCGAGGAGCCGGCGCATCGCAGTTGGTCCGCGGCGGCGCGCCACGCGCTGCGACACCCCCGTCCGCTGCTGCAGCTCAGCTACGCGCTCGAGTATCGGCTGCACCGCTTGTCGCCGCTCGGCTGCCGACTCTTCAACCTCGCGTCCTGGATCGGAGCGATCGTTGCCGTCGGTGCGGCGCTGCGCGCGGCGCGGCGCACGCTGCCCGCAGCTCCGGCCGAGCATTTGATCGCGCCGGCCTTGCTCCTGCTCGCAGTTCACCCCTTTGCGGTCGACGGCGTCACCTTTGTTTCCGGCCGCGGCAGCATTCTCGCCCTGCTTCTGTCGGCGCTGTCCGCGTGGTGCTATTTCCGATCCCGCGGCGCGGCGCGCGCCCGCCTCTGGCTGATGGGCTCCGCCGCGCTGTTCTGGTCCGCGCTGGCCGCCAAGGAAAGCGCGCTGGGATTGGCCTTGATCCTGGTTGCGGCTGAGCTGGCGGCGCCGCCGGGCGCCCGCCGCTGGAAGCACTGCGCGATCGTCGTCGGACCGGTGCCGCTGCTCGCGGCCGCGCGCGTTTGGCTCTACGGCCTGCCGTCCGCGTCGGAAGCAGCGTTCGGCTGGTTCGGCCATTTTCTGGTTCAGACCGAGCTGCTGGGGCGGAATCTGCTCTTCTTCGGCATGCCGATCGGGCTCAGCGTCGATCACGGTCGCGTCGAGCCCCGCATTTGGGCCGCGGCGCTGAGCCTGGTCGGGATGCTTCTGCTCTGGCTTCTGGCGCGGCGCCACTCCGCCTTGCGCTGGGGACTGCTCGTGTTTCTCGCCTTCAGCCTGCCTTGGTTCTTGGCGCCGTTGCCGGACACGCTGGTCGAAAATCGGCTGATTGCGCCCGGAGTCGGCGCGGCGCTGGTTCTGGCCGCGGCGCTCGATCGCCTGCCGTCGCGCCTGCCGGCCACCTTGGCGGTGGCACTTCTGTTCGCAGCGCTTACGGTCGAGCGCAATCGAACCTGGGCCGATCCGGTGGCGCTGTGGTCGGATGCCGCGCTCAAGGCTCCGGGCCAATCCAGGCCGCGTCACAACTTGGGATTGGCGCTCGAAGCCGCCGGCGACCCCGTCGGCGCCGAGCGCGAGCTGCGCGCCGCCTTGCGGCTGGATCCCGATTCGATCTTGGCGCGGATCAACCTGGCTCGCTTCCTGGTGGAACAAGGCCGCCATGCGGCGGCGGAGGGGCTCTACTCGGAGGCGCTGGCGCGCGATTCGGGCTGTCCGCCGTGCCGGCTCGGATTGGGCCGCATCGCCGAGGCGCGCGGCGCGCTGGACGAGGCGCGCTCGCACTATGTCGCGGCGGCGGGCAGCGCGCGCTGGCCGGCGGAGGCGCTGCTTCGGCTCGGCAACCTCGATTTTCGAGCCGGCCAGCTCGAGCCTGCGCGGGCCGCGTTCGCGCTCTGCCTCGAGCTCGATCCCGATCGGCCCGACGCCTGGGCCAACCTGGGCCTGTCGCAGGCGGGTCTCGGCGATTTGGCGGCGGCG
>DASWHO010000027.1:0-6811 GCA_036398155.1 Acidobacteriota bacterium | reverse complement strand
TAGACCGGCGTCCAACCGACCTGCAGCCGCGGCAGGCTCCAGCCGGATTCGATCGGCAGCAGCGCGCGGTAGCGCCAGATCGAGCGGGCCGCGTCGCTCGACGGATAGGCGCGCAGGAAACCGGCACGGCGGATCGCTTCTTCGTCGTATTCGACGTCGAGGATGCCCTCGATGCCGCAGCTCGGGCAGGTGGTCTCCTGCTCGCCGTAGGCGTAGCTGCGGTCGCACAGAACGCAGCGCAGCCCGGAGACGAAGGTGGCCGGAGCGCTCAAGCCCCCGCCCCTACATTCGAATCCGCCAGCGCAGAAGATGCATCGGCAAGCCCCGTCGCACCGGCGGTAGAGCCCTTGCGCAGGATCGCGCGGGCCGCCGGCGCGTCCTTCATCGGCAGGGTGAAGCGGCGCACGCCGTCGTACGCGTACAGTGCCGCGGCCACCGCCGGCGCGGTCGGCACCAGGCCGATCTCGCCCACCCCTTTGGCGCCCCACGGACCTTCCGGCTCGTGCTCTTCGATCAGGATCACCTCGACCTCGGGCATGTCCTGGGCTCGCAGCACGCCGAAATCGCGCAGCCGGAAAGTGGTCGGCATGCCGCGCTCGCAGCACAGCTCTTCGGTCAGGGCGTAGCCGAGCCCCATGTGCACCGAGCCCTCGATTTGTCCTTCGCACAGCTTGGGGTTGATCGCGCGGCCGACATCGTGCGCGGCGACCACCTTCTGGAGCCGACCCTGATGGTCCAGGATCACCACCTGGGTGGCGTAGCCGAAAGTCGTGTGGGTCTTGATCCTCGCGGCCGGCTTGCCGAGCGGGGTGGTGTCGTTGCACAGGTGCTCGCCGCTGTAGGCCATGCCGGCGAGATCGCCGAGCTTTTTGCCGGCGTCGAGATCGCGCCGCAGCTGCTCGGCGGCTTTCTTGACCGCGTGCCCGCCGAACAACGTGCCGCGCGAGCCGGTGGTCTGGCCGCAGTCGAGGGCGTAGCGGGTATCGATCTTGGCGTTGAACACCTCCGGCGGCAGGCCGGTCACCTCGCAGGCGCACTGGATCAGCACCGTGTTGAGCCCTTGCCCCATCTCGGTGTAGCCGTTGTAGAGGGTGACGCTGCCGTCGTCCTCGACCACCAGCCGCGCCTTGCCCCATTCGGCGGCGCCGTTGCCGATGCCCGAGTTCTTGAGCCCGCAGGCGATCCCGGCCCGGCCGCGGTGGGCGTAGTAGACCTCGCGCACCGCGAGCAAGGTCGGCTTGATCCCGACCGACTTGTCCAACACCTGGCCGGTGGAGAAGACATCGCCGACCTCGAGCGCGTTGCGCCAGCGCATCTCCCACGGATCGATCCCGGCCTGCTCGGCCAAAAGATCCAGCGCCCCCTCGATCGCGAAGTGGGCTTGGTTGGCGCCGAAGCCACGCATCGCGCCGCACGGCGGGTTGTTGGTGTAGACCGCTTTCGACTCGATGTCGACGTTGGGCACCCGGTAGGGCCCGCAGCCGTGGCCGGCGGCGCGCTCGAGCACTTTGCCGCCGACGCTGGCGTAGGCGCCCGAATCGCCGAGCATCCGTGCCCACACCGCGGTGAGCCGCCCCTCCACGTCGCAGCCGACCTGGTAGTGCATCGTGATCGGATGCCGCTTGGGATGGATCCGGATCGACTCCTCGCGCGACAGCACCAGCGACACCGGACGCTCGCTGACCTGCGCCAGCAGCGCGGTCTGGGCCTGGATCGACATGTCCTCCTTGCCGCCGAAGGCGCCGCCGTTGGGCATCAAGACCACGTGCAGCTCTTCGGCCGGGCGCCCGAGGAACGACGCCACCTGGCGCCGGTCGTCGAAGATGCCCTGGCCCTGGGTGTAGAGCGTCATCCGCGCGGCGAGGTTCTCCTCGGTGGGGCCGGGAACCGCGAGGCACGCTTCCGGCTCGAGGTAGAGATGCTCGATGCGCTGGGTCCGCCAGGTCGCTTCGACCACGTGGGCCGACTGCGCCAGCGCCGATTCGGCCGCGCCGCGGCGGATCACCGAATGGGAAAGCAAATTGCCATGCGGGCCGATCTGCGGCGCGCCTTGCTCCAGCGCTCGCTCCGGGTCGGTCAGCGGCTCGAGCACTTCGTAGTCGACCTCGACCAGCTCGGCGGCTTGGCGCGCGGTGTGGCGATCGCGCGCCGCCACCGCCGCGAGCACGTCGCCGACGCAGTGGGTCTCCTCGCCTTCGGCGATGAAGCCGGGCCAGTCGGGATAGATCAAGCCGTTGAAGCGCTCGCCGGGCACGTCGCGCCAGGTGACCACGGCTTCGACCCCCGGCAACGCGCGCGCTTTGGCGGTATCGATCCGCAGCACCTTGGCGCGGGCATGGGGCGAGAGCAGCACCGCGCCGTGCAGCATCCCCGGCGCCGTCAGGTCGGCGACGTACGGCCGCGTCCCCAAGACCAGCTCGGGAGTTTGGTGGCGCACCAGGCTGGTGCCGACCCGGCCGCTGCCATCGAGCGCGGGTCCGTCCTCGCCGCGCCGCAGCCGGGCCGCGAGCTGGAACGCCTCGACGATCTTGGTATAGCCGGTGCAGCGGCACAGATGGACATCAAGCTTCTTGCGGATCTCCGCGACCGAGGGATCGGGATCGGCGTCGAGCAGGCTCTTCATCCGCATCACGATCCCGGGAATGCAGAAGCCGCACTGCAGGCCGGCGGTGGCGGAGAAGGCCCGGGCGTAGAGCGCGCGCTCCTCTTCCGGCACGCCTTCGAGGGTCAAGATCGCGCGGCCGGCGGCCTTTTCGACCGGCACCGCGCAGGAGACTTTCGGCTGGCCGTCGATCAGCACCAGGCAGCAGCCGCACTGCCCCTGCGGCGAGCAGCCGTCTTTGGGCGAGGTGATCCCGGCCTGGTCGCGCAGGACCTCGAGCAGCGACGCCTTGGGCCGGGTCTCGAACTCCCGCGCCGCCCCGTTGAGCGTGAAACCGACCCGCATGCGTTGGCTCAAGCTTCACACCGAGCGCTGCCCAGGTCAACCCGATGACCGGGAAGGCCAAAACGGATCGAGCTCGGATAGGCGCAATGTAGGGGCGGGGCTCGTCCCCGCCCGGTCCGCCGGCGCTTGAAGCGGCCGAGGGTCAAGATGGTTGCGCACGACGGGCGGGGTCCAGCCCCGCCCCTACATTTGCTCAGCCGCTCTGCCGCGGCGTGAGGGGGCCGACAGACCGGGTGCCGTCGAGGCTTCAAAAAGCCCGGAACCGGAACGTATCATGGAGCGTTACCTTACGCACCCATCCCAACCCCTGAGGGCAAAACGATGAAGACTCTCTCGACCTGGATCGCGTTACCCCTATTCCTGGCGGCTGCTGGATTCGCCGCCGCGCAAGCCGAGCTGGTGCCGGCCGGCGGGCGCGAAGGCATTCAGGAGTACCGACTCGAGCCCAACGGGCTCAGGGTGCTCTTGATCCCGGATGCCTCGCAGCCCAAGGTCACGGTCAACCTGACGGTGTTCGTCGGCTCGGTCCACGAGGACTACGGCGAGACCGGAGCCGCCCACCTGCTCGAGCACATGCTGTTCAAGGGCACCCCGACCTACCCCGACATCTATAAGGCGCTCAATGAGCGCGGCGCGAGCTGGAACGGCAGCACCTGGACCGATCGCACCAACTATTTCGAGACCTTGCCGGCCAGCGACTCGAACCTCGAGTTCGGGATCCGTTTCGAAGCCGACCGAATGGTCAACTCGTTCGTGCGCCAGAGCGATCTCGACAGCGAGATGACCGTGGTGCGCAACGAGTTCGAGATGGGCGAGAACTCGCCGGTCAGCGTGCTGATGGAGCGGATGGTCTCGACCTCGTATCTGTTCCACGGCTACGGCCACTCCACCATCGGCGCGCGCAGCGACCTCGAGGAGATCCCGATCACGCGTCTGCAGTCGTTCTACCAGCGCTATTATCAACCGGACAACGCCCTGCTGATCGTGGCCGGCCGTTTCGACGAGGCCAAGGCGAAGCAGACCATCGCCCAGTACTTCGGCGCCATCCCCAAGCCCGAGCGCGAGCTGCCGCGGCTCTACACCATCGAGCCGCCGCAGGACGGCGAGCGCATGGTCAACTTGCGGCGGGTCGGCGAGGTCGGCGCGGTCGGTTTGGCGTATCACGTGCCGGCCGGCTCCCACCCCGATTTCCCGGCGCTCGAGGTGATCTCTCAAGTACTGGCCGCCGAGCCGACCGGGCGGCTGTACAAGCGTCTGGTCGAAACCAAGAAGGCGGTCAACGTCAGCGCCTTTTCGTTCCAGATGCGCGATCCGGCCAGCTTCATGGTGCTGAGCGAAGTGCGCAAAGACGGATCGCTCCAAGCCGTGCTCGACGAAGCGATCGCGATCGTCGAGGGTCTGGAGCAGGAGCCGGTAACCCCGCGCGAGCTGGAGCAGGCGATCAACGCGATCGAGAAGAGCCGCAGCCTGCTGTTCTCCAACAGCCAGCGGCTGGCGATCGAGATGAGCGAGTGGGCGGCGATGGGCGACTGGCGGCTGTTCTTCGTCCACGGCGAGCGGCTCGGCGAGCTCAGCCCCGAGAAGGTCACCGCGACCGCGCAGCGCTACCTGCGCCGCAACAACCGCACCGCCGGCATGTTCATCCCCACTCAGGCGCCCGAACGGGTCGGGATTCCCCAGGTCGAGAACCTCGAGCAGCAGATCGCCGAGCTGCGCGGCGGCGAGAGCGCCGGCGCCGCCGCCGAGCAGGTCGAGGCCTTCGACACCTCGCCGCAGAATCTGGAGGCGCGGGTGCAGCGTTCGACCCCGCTGCCCGGATTCCAGTTGGCCACCTTGCCCAAGGAAACCCGCGGTGATCGGGTCATCGCGCAGCTCGATCTCTACGTCGGCAATCCGGCCGATCTCGCGGGCCGCATGCACGTCAACGAGTTCGTCGCCGCGATGCTGTCGCGCGGCACCACCGAGCACACGCGCGAAGAGCTCAAGACCGAGCTCGATCGGCTCAAGGCTTCGGTGCGCATCTTCGGCGGCAGCAACCAAACCGGGGTTCGGATCGAAACCCTGCGCGCCAGCCTGCCCGAAACCCTGAAGCTGGTGATCGAGATGCTGCGCCAACCCAGCTTCGACCCCGAAGAGCTCGAGCTCTTGCGCCGCGAAACTTTGGCCGCGCTCGAGGAAGCGACCAAAGAGCCGATGGCGCTGGCGCCGACCCGGATCCGCAACCATCTGTTTCCGCCCGATCACATCAACTACACGCCGACCATCGCCGAGCAGATCGAGCAGGCCGAATCGATCACGGTCGAGCAGCTGCGCCAGTTCCACGCCGACTTCTACGCCCCCGGCGCCGCCTACGCCAGCATCGTCGGCGACTTCGACGCGGCCGAGGCCGGTCGCCTGCTTGCCGATAGGCTGGCCGGCTGGGAGGCGCGCCGCACCAGCGAGCGCATCGATCCGACCTATCCGCAAGAGCCCAAAGCGATCGACGAGGTGATCAACACGCCCGACAAAGAGAACGCCATGACCGTGATCGCCGATCTGATTCGGGTCGACCGCGAAGACCCCGACTACTCTGCGCTGCTGATCGCCAACCACATCCTCGGCGGCGAGGCGCTCTCATCCCGGCTCGGCGACCGACTGCGGCAGAAGGACGGCCTCAGCTACGGCGCCGGCTCGCAGGTCGCGCCGGATCCGCGGACCGACGTCTGCACCTTCTTCGGCTACGCGATTTCCGCGCCGCAGAACGTCGACGGGGTGCAGCAGGGATTGTTCGAAGAGCTGAAACGGTTCCACGACCAGGGGGTCGGCGAGGAGGAGCTGGCGCGAGCCAAGGAGAGCTACCTGCAGGAGCTCGAGGTCAGCCTGGCCAACGACGCGGTGCTGGCCGGTTTGTTGAGCCGCGACCTGCTGCGCGGCAAAACCTTCGAGGAGCTGGCCCAGCGCCAGGCCGAGATCCGCGCGCTGGCCAAGCCCGAGGTCGACGCCGCGATCCGGCGCTTCTTCGATCCGGCACGCATCAGCATCGTCAAGGCCGGCGACATGAGCAAAGCCGCCGCCGCACCCCCGCAGCCAACCAGCGGCCCCTGAAACCCGGCTCAACCGAATCGCGCGGGACTCTGCTCGATCAGGTTGGCGCAGGCTGGTAGCGCTTCAGCAAACCGAGCCGCTCCATCCGTTCGAAGTCCCGGTCGTTCGACCAGAGCGTGGCTCCGTGCTGCGCGGCGGTGGCTCCGATCAACAGATCGCCGAGCGAATATCCGCCCGCCTGGTCCTGAATGGGTGGCATGGGTGGCCGAAGGCCGCCCATGGACGAGCTGCGCACAGAGAGTGGTCCCCACGTTGCACTGGCAAAGTGCGTGCCGCGGGCTAGCAGGAATTCCAGACTGGGCCCGATCAGGATATCAGGCGCGGCACCGGCTCGGCAGGCGCAGGAGGTAGATCGTCCCCGCGAGGGCGGCGCCGGCCACGACGATCCGGAGCACGAGATTGCCGGCCGGCAATCCCGGTCCCAGGGAGAGCGCGGCGAAGATCCACACGAGGGTAATCGCGACGGCTTTCACCCGCCGCGGCACGCCGTGGCCGGCGCGAAAGTCGCGGATCAGCGGACCGAAGCGCCGGTGATGGATGAGCCAGCCGTACAACCGGTCCGAGCTGCGGAAGAAGCAGGCCGCAGCCAGGATCAGAAACGGCGTGGTCGGCAGCCCTGGAACCACGACGCCGACCGCCCCGACCGCGATGCAGCTCATCCCCAAGGTCGACCAGGCGGCGCGGGCCCAGGCCGATCGCGCCGGCCGGGCCTGCTGCCGGCCGCTCGACTCCATGGCGTCCATGAACCTAGATTGGCGCCGACCTCAGGGGAGGTCAAGG
>DASWHO010000026.1:0-9865 GCA_036398155.1 Acidobacteriota bacterium | reverse complement strand
CGGAGCGCGTCGATGTCGAGGCCGGAGTCGGTCTCGTCGAGCAGCGCCACCGCCGGCTCCAGCATCAGCATCTGCAGGATCTCGAGCCGCTTCTTCTCGCCGCCCGAGAACCCGTCGTTGAGCGAGCGCCCGGCAAACGCCGGGTCGATCTCGAGCTGCTCGAAGCTTTGCATCAGCAGCTTGCGGAAGTCCTTGATCGGGACGTCCTGCCCGCGCTTGGCACCGAGCGCGGCGCGCAGGAAGTTGGCCACCGAAACGCCCGGAATCGCCACCGGGTACTGAAAGGCCAGAAACAGCCCCTGGCGGGCTCGCACATCCGGATCGGCGCCGGTGATGTCTTCGCCGCGCAGCCTTACTCGGCCGGCGGTGATCGAATAGTTGGGATGGCCCATCAGCGCGTTCGCCAGCGAGCTTTTGCCGCTGCCGTTGGGACCCATCAGAGCGATCTTCTCGCCCCCACGGAGCTCGAAGCTCACGCCGCGGACCACTTCCTTGCCCGCCACTTCGACTTTGACGTCTTCGCAGGCGAACAAGACCTCGTTTGGGGAATGCTTCTGCTTCGGACCCATGCTTTGTTCTCTCTTGCCCCCTTCGAATTACAGCGACGGTCGCAGCGGCAGACCGACATCGGTCTGGCGCGGAAACGACCATTGCGCTCTGAGTCTCTGGTGCAGCTCCGGCTCGCCGCCGACCAGCGCGGCCAGCGAGATGGAACCCAACACTTGCACGATCAGATGGTCGAGATGACCCCAGATCGAGCGGATCGAGCAGCCGTCCAAGTGCACGCAAGAAGTCTGCTCGCCGTGAAATTTGCCGCAGTACATGCTGCTGAACAGCGGGTCGCCGAGCGCCGCCAGCGCCTCGCCGACGCTGATCTCCGCGCTCGGCCGAGCCAGCGTGTATCCGCCGCCCCGCCCGCGGGCGCTGGCTACCAACCCGCGGCGCCGCAGCAGCCGCATCAGCTTGGCCACGTAGGCCGGCGAGAGACCCTCGTGCTCCGCGATCTCGGAAATCGTCAGGGCACGCTGGTCATCGCTGCCGGCCAGCGCCATCATGCAACGCAGCCCGTATTCCTCCTGCGCGCTGATCTTCATGGTTTCGTCACGCTCTCATCCGGCTTGGATCTCGCCGCTTGGATCTCGCCGCTTGGATCTCGCGGGTTCGTCACTAGGTTAACGAAATCCATACAAAAGTGTCAAGTTTTAAGAACCAATCCAGTCATATTTCTTCGAGCGGCCTTGTACGGCGCGCCCAAGGTTGCCATCCTTGGCCCCATGGTACGGGCATCCAGATGGGTCAACGGATCGTTGATCCTGTTCATTTTCAGTAGCTTATGCGCCTGGGCGGGAGCAAGTCTCCACTCGCCTCAAGGCGATTCGGAAGCGGCTATTCGCCTCGTTTACACCCTGAGCGCCCAACGACGATTGCCCGAGCCTGAGCGACCGTTTGGAATGCCCTTCGATCAGGAAGCCTACGAGATTGGGCTGGACGCGATTTCGGCCCACGGCGCTCCGAGATGGAGCTGGTTCACCGTGCCGCAGAGCGCACCGCACAAGGCCCTGAGTCGGCTCGAACGGAGACCGTATCTGCTGATCCTACCGGCAAGGCGCAGCCATGCCGCCCAGCGCGAAGCGGAGCTGGTGCTCAGGGCGGTGGGAGGCACCTTTCAACCGGACGAAGTCTCCCGCCGCGCATACACGCTCTGTCATCTGATCGGTTCGCGGGCCCAGATCGAGTCCCTGGCCGCAAACGAGTTGCAGGGGCGCCGCTGCCAAGTCCTTACCCTCTCGATCGAAGATCGCCGCGCCGCGCCCGCTGCTCGGCTCGAGCTCGCGCGCGGGCTGTTGCGGCGGCACGCGCAAGCGGTGATGTTCAATCGCTGGCCGGTGGTCGTGACCGCGCACCAAGATTTTCTGGGCCGCTTCTACCGCGACCTCGCTGGCGTGTCCGGTCCGGCGGAGGCGCTGTTTGTGGCCCGTCGCGGACTCCGAAATCAGCAAGGCGGGCGGTTTCGCCACCCCCACTTCTGGGCCAGCTGGGTGCTGTTAGGAGCCGGCGAAGCCGCGATCGAGCTGCCGCGCCGGCCGTTGCCCCTGGCGCTGGCCGCGCCCCTCGCTCTGGCGCTCGGCGCCCTGCTCGCAGCGATCCTGCTGCGCCGGTAGGGGACCTACAGCCAGAGGCTGAGCCCACCCATAACGAGCCGCGGCGGCGATACATCCATTTTCTCGAAGCCGTCGTAGAACGTCGTAGACCGTTATGCACATTGCCGTTGTCGCTCTGCTTGCGGCCGGACTGACCGTCGCCCGCTCGGTCGCCGCCCACGACCTGCGCCTCACGCCGGATCGCTACCGGCCGGCCGCCGGCCAGACCGTGCTGCTGCGGCTCTGGAGCGGGGACCATCTGATCCGCGAGGAAGCGGTCCCGTTTCTGCCGGACAAGATCCTTGCGTTCGATCAGTACGGACCGACCGGGCACCAGAACCTGCTCGATCGGATGCTGGCTTCCAGCCGTCCGCTGCACCCGTGGCGCAGCGACCAGCCCGGAACGTACGTGTTGACGATGGAGCGCGGCTTCTCGTTTCTCTCACTGCCGCCGGACAAATTCGAACACTATCTCGAGTTCGAAGAGGGGTTGCTCGACATGTTGGAGCTGCGCCGCGCCAAGGGCGAGCGCGATCAACCCAGTCGCGAGCGTTACACGCGATCGCTCAAGACCATCCTCCAAGTGGGTCCGGCCGAGCCCGGCGGCGCGGCGACGCAGGCGCTGGGCCAGCGGCTGGAGATCGTTCCCGAAGTCCATCCCGGTACGCTCGCGACCGGCGCTCGACTCCCGCTGCGGGTTCTGTTTGAAGGCGAGCCGCTGCCCGGCCGGCTGGTGCGCTGCATGGTTCGCACCGCAGCCGAGCTGGAGGTTCAGGAGGCCCGCACCGACGCCGATGGGCGCTGCAGCTTCGTGCTGCGGGCGGCGGGCGAAACCTTGATCCGGCTGGTCCATATGCGCCGAGCCGATCCGGCCAGCGCGGCCGAGTGGGAGAGCTTCTGGGGTGCGCTCACCTTCGAGCTGCCTTCCGAGGGCGGCGCATCCCGGTGATGCGATGGGGGGCCGGCCGTCGATGAGTCCAGCGGGAGGGTAAATCCGAACCACCACTTGGCTGCGTAGTAGCGATGTTAGATACCGCGGGATCCCGCAATCGGAGATCGAAGTCGAAAGAGAGGAGCAGAGAAAGATGAGTGAACGTATGAAGGTGATGGGCATCGTGGCGGTCGCACTTGGTCTCGCAGCTTCCACCCAACCGGCTCAGGCTTCGAGCCATCGCGAGGCGCTTGCGATTCTCAATGAGCCGTGCGCCGACACCACCGATATCTACGCCTGGGTCTCACCGGGGTCTCACGATCGGCTCTATCTGATCGCCAACTTCCTACCCCTGCACGAGCCCGGTCAGGGCAATCACGGCCTGCGCGCCTGCGACGGCTATCGCTATGAGTTCCACCTCGGCAAGGGCGCCTCGCTCGCCGACCAAGTCGTCTACCGGGTCACCTTCAACAAGACCGCGCCGCGGGATGGCGCTCCGTCCGCCAGCGATCCGTTGGGCGGCGGCAACGAGCTGCTCTATCAGCTCACCGGAAGCCAGGAAACCTACACCGTGGAGCGGATCGGAGCCGGCGCCGACATGACGCTCGGCGACGATCTCCCGGTTGCGCCCAACGACCACGGCCCCCAGACCGATCGTCTGGTCAACGGCCTCGGCCCCTTTCAAGGCTACGACTCCGGCAATCCGGCCTCCCGAACCAGCAGTCTCTACGACGACGACTTCGCCGCCCGTTTCATCGCCACCCTTCGGGGCGGCGGCCGGGCCTTCGCCGGTCAGCGCGACGATCCCTTCTATCTCGACGAGAAAGGCATCTTCGACCTGGTCAATCTGTGCGACGCCGGCTTGTTCAACATCGCCGGGGCCCGCACCACGGCCTGCGAGGACGTGTTCGCCGGATTCAACGTCTTCACCCTGGCGCTCGAGGTCCCGATCAGCGACCTGTTCCCCGGCGGCATCCCGCACAACGGTGTTCTCGACCCCGATTCCACCGATAGCCTGCTGCGGATTTGGTTCAGCGTGAGCCGGCAAGAGCGCGAGATCGTCGACAAGAACGCGGTCACCGGTTACCGCTACGAAGGCCGCTTCCGCCAGGTCGGCCGCCAAGCGCTGCCGCTGTTCAACGCCGGGCTGGTGGGAGCGGCGCGCCAGACGCTCTACTTGCGGACCAATCCGATGAAGGACGTCACCCGCTTCGGCGCCGACATCCTGTTTCCGGTTCTGGTCCGCGATGCCGAGGCGCTCGGAATCTATGCCGCGCTCGGCCTCGATCCCGACGCCGCCGGTCTCAAAGGCCCGCGGGTCGACATCATCGAGACCATCAACCTGGGGCGTCCGATTCCGATCGAGGACGGCTCCACCGGCGACGTGATCACCCTCGATGCCGCGATCGACTCGCAATTCCCCAATGGGCGCTCCTTGCAAGGCGGTTCCACGCCGAATCGCGAACAGGTCGATGTCAGCGATGTCTTGATCAGCCTGATCGTGGCCGGTAATCCGGCCGCCGGCGCCGGCGATGGGGTCAACAGCAACGACAAGGACTACCTGACCGAGTTCCCGTTCGTCGCAGCGCCGCACTCGGGTCTCCGGGGCGGCCACGGCAAGCCCGCTCCATAGCAGCATTGGCAGCCCAGTCCGGCATCGCCGAGTGGGCTCCGGAGAGGCGGCAAACGGAAGCGAGATACGGGGACAGGTAACGAATTCCCAGGGAGGCAGAGGTTTCTGTGCCACCGTGCCGGGAATTCGTACCAGTCCCCGTATCTGCCGGGCTATGAGTTATCCGCTTCGACCGCCGTTAGTAGCGCCCCACCCAGGTCCGGCAAAGCCGCTTCGACCCGCGCCCAGCTCGGGATCATCGGCGCGCCGAGCGGATCCTTCTCGAACTCGCCGGCCGCGTAGATCAAAGCGGCCAAGAAGGTCTCGACTGCGACCTCTTCGAGGTGCCGGTCGAAATCCAACCCGTTGATCCGCGCATCGTCGTGGTATTGCTGAATGGCGTCCTGAGCGGCGCGCAGGTAGGCCGCTTCGAGCGTCTTGAAGTGGCCCGACCCGAGCATCAATCCCTCCTGCGCCAAGATCCGAAACAGCGACTTGGCGATGTCCGCCGCCATGCGCTGCAAACCCTTGGTGCGGTCGCGCGGCGAGAGCGGCTGGTGTTTGTGATCGTAGTTGCCGAGGATCCCGACCTGGCAGACGTGCTTGGCGCTGGCATGGCGGTAGACCTCCGCCAACACCCCGACCTCCAGACCCCAGTCGGAGGGGAACCGCAGGTTGCGCATCAGATCGGTGGTGAGCGCAAACTCGCCGGCCAGCGCATAGCGGAACGAAGAGTAGTACTCGAGCAGCGGGTGATGGCCCAGGATGCGTTGCAGCGCGTTGATCAGCGGGGTCACGAACAGGCGCATCACCCGGCCGTGGAACTGGGTGGTGTAGCGTGGATAGTAGCCTTTGGCAAACTCGTAGGCTTGGCGCGGGTTGGCGACCGGATAGACCAGCCGCGCCAGCAGGTCGCGTTCGTAGGTCAGGATGTCGCAATCGTGCAGCGCGATCACCCGGCAGCGCCGCTGAGCCAGGACGAATCCGAAGGCCAGCCAGGCGGTGCGCCCCTTGCCCTCGGGCCCGATATCCAAATCGGCCTTGGAGAAGCTCTTGAGCACCTTCTGAACCCGCGGGCCGTGCACCCATAGGATCCGCAGATCGGTCTTGATCCCGGCAAAGAACTTGCGCGCGCGGCGGAAGCTCGCGGCATCGGAGCGATCGAGCGCGAGCACGATCTCCTCCAGGTAGCGCACGCCGCGCAGCTGCTCGACGATCGCGCCCAACGCCGGCCCATCCATTTCGCTGGCCAGCGCCGGCAGCACCAACGCCACCGGGCGCCGGTGGCGGAACGCCTTGAGCTCTTGTTCGAGCTGCGGGGTATTATCGGTCCGAAGCCGATGCAGGGTCGAAATCGATCCGAACTGCTGAAAGTCCATGCCCCTCTTCCTTCCCGGCGCCGCCCACCCCGCTGGGTGATCCTGAGCGATCTGGACGGCACCCTGCTCGGGATGGATTACAGCGATCGCGGCGTGGCGCGATTCGCGAGCCAACTGGTGCGCGGCGGCGTCGAGATCGTGCCGTGCACCAGCAAGACACTGTGTGAAACACAATTCTACCTGCGGCGCTGGCGGCTCGTCACGCCCGCGGTGGTCGAGAGCGGCGGCGCTCTGTGGATTCCGGAGCGCCACCCGCTCAGCGCAATCGCGCGCGCCGGAGCCCGGCACAGCTCACGCACCTGGCAGAGGCGCCCGGACGGCTGGAGCGCTTCCTGGGGCCCGGCCTACGCGCGGCTCGAGCAAGCCGCGGCGCGGCTCGCTCAACATCTGCCGCCGGAAGTCGCGCTCCAGTACCGTTGGAGCGTGGCCGAGCTGCGCGCAGCGACCGGGCTCAGCGCCGCTGCGGCGCGCCGCGCCCTCGACCGGCATCACGATCTGCTGATCGGCCTGCATCCCGACCGCCCGCGTTGGCGCCGCTTGCTGGCGGCTCGAGCCCGCCGGCTCGGGCTGCGCCTGACTTTCGGAGGCCGCTTGCTGCATCTGACCGGCCCCCACGACAAAGGGCACGCCGCGCGGCGCCTGCTCCGGCTCTACCGCAACGCGGGCGGCCAGCCGCGAACCCTGGCCTTGGGAGACAGCCCCACCGATGTGTCGATCTTGAGGCTCGCGGATCGCGCGGTGATCATACCCCGCGAGCCGGGCGGTTACGACCGAGAGGTGACGACCCTGGTTCCATGGATCACCAAGGCCCGCAAGCCCGCTCCCGAAGGCTGGATCGAAGCGGTTCGCGACGCGCTGGCGGGCGCGGGATGCGCGCCCACGGGTTGAGGCCGCTTCGATCCGGCTGTTAAGCTGAAGCTCAATCGCGTCTCCACTGCTCGAGCCGAAGCTGAAAGGAGAAGCACGATGCACAAATTTCTAACCGCGCTGCGGCCGCGCGCCCTGCAGCGGATCGAACGCATCGGCCGCGCCGACCTGATCGTGGGGATCCCCTGTTTCAACAACGACACCACCGTGACCCATGTGATCCAGACCGCCGGCGAGGGCTTGGCGCGACATTTCAAGGAGCTGCGCTGCGTGCTGATCGTGGCCGATGGCGGCAGCACCGACGACAGCCGCGAAGCCGCCGAGGGCGCCGAGCTGCCGCCCTACGTCGAGAAGATCGTGACCCTCTACCGCGGCCTGCCGGGTAAGGGCAGCGCGATGCGGCTGTTCTTCGAGGCGATGGGCGGTTTGGGCGCGCGCGGCGCGGTGGTGCTCGACTCCGATCTGCGCTCGATCAGACCGGAGTGGATCCGTTCGCTGGCCCGCCCGCTGATCGAAGACGGCTACGACTTCGTTGCGCCGATCTATACCCGTTACAAATACGACGGCACTATCACCAACAACATCGCCTACAACCTGTGCCGCGCTCTGTTCGGCCGGCAGGTGCGCCAGCCGATTGGAGGCGATTTCGGCTTCAGCGGCCGCCTGGCGATCCACTGGGCCCAGCAGCCGGTGTGGGAGAGCGATATCGCCCGCTTCGGCATCGACATCTGGATGACCATCAGCGCGATCATGGAGCATTTCAAGATCGGTCAGGCGCCGCTCGGCACCAAGATCCACGACGCCAAGGATCCGGTGACCTCGCTGGGGCCGATGTTCCGGCAGGTGGTGGGGACCTTGTTCTCCTTGATCGAGCACTACGACCAGCGCTGGCCGCCGCTGCCGAGCGCGCCGGTGCCGGTGTTGGGCCAGAGCATCGACGGCGAGGCCGAGGCTTTCCCGGTTGATCTGCCGCGCATGATCCACAACTACAAAGAGGGTTTCGAGCACTTCAACACTTTTTGGCGGGAGATTCTCGACCCGGCGACCTTCGAAGCGTTGGCCCGGGTGGCGGGCGCATCCGAGGAGGAGTTTCACCTGACCACCGAAGAGTGGGCCAAAGTGGTGTACGAGTTCGCGGCCACGTTCCATCGCTGGTCGCGCGACCGCTCGCGCCTGGTCGATCTGATGTGCCCGATCTACTACGCGCGGGTGGCCTCCTTTATGAAGCGGACCGCCAAGATGACCACTCCGGAGGCCGAGACCGTGGTTGAGGAGCAGGCCGAGGTCTTCGAGCGGCTGCGCGGCCATCTCGTAGAACGCTGGGCCGCGACCAGCGGATAAACTTTACGGAACTGGTCATATTTGCTAACCTGGTGGGGCTTTCAGGGCCGCGCCTTCGGTCACGGCCCCCCAAGTTCTGACATGCCCCAGCTCGACCTAGGCACGCTCTACCATCAAGCGATCAAAGGCTACGCCGCCATTCCGATGCGTTTCTTCGAGGATGGCAGCGCGCTGCCGCCGCTGCGGGTGGCCTTCATCCTGACCCACCGCTGCAACTTGCTGTGCGAGTGGTGTGAGGTGATGAGCCCGGATAACATCGAGCGCACCAAGCGCCAAAAAGGCGAGGAGCTTTCCACCGACGAAGTGCTGCGGGTGCTGCGGCAAGTGCCGCGCCATTCGATCGTGACCTTCACCGGCGGCGAGCCGTTCGCGCGCAAGGACCTGTTCACCTTGCTGCGCGCCGCGGCGCAGCGCAACAAGGTGCACCTGGTTTCGAACGGCTACCTGATCACGCCCGAGCAGATCGAAGCCCTGCTCGACCTGGCCGCCGGCAACCTGCTGGGTCGCGGGCTGTTCACCTGCGCCATCTCGATTCAGGGTGAAGAGCGGCTCCACGACCGAATCGTGCAGATTCCGGGCGCCTGGAAGAAAACCGTGGCCGCGATCGGACAAATCTGCCGGCGGCGCCGCGAGCGCGGGCTCAAGTACCCGCTGATCGACCTGAAGGTCGTGATCACGCGCGAGAACGTCGGCGGGCTGCTGGATCTCCATGCGCTGGCGCACGAGCTCGGCGCCGATCTGATGTCGCTGCAGATCGTCAACACCCAGGGCTCGGCCTACGGCGTCCACGACGGCAACTACGGGGTCCACAAGAAAGCGCCGCCGCCGGTGGAGCCGATCGCTCCCGAGATCCTCAAGCCGGTCTTGGAGGGGCTCAAGGCCAAGAATGGCTCCGGTCCGACCGTCCGGTTCAACCCCCACTTCCCGATCGACGCGATCCTGGATCACTATCAGAACAAGCGCCAGCTCGAGGAGCTGGTCTGCCACGCCACCTGGACCACGATGCACATCGCGCCCTACGGCGAGGTTTATCCGTGCTTTTCGTATCCGATGGGGAACGTGCGCCAGCGAGACTTGCTCGAGATTTGGAACGGAGAGGCGTACCGCAGCTTCCGCCGCAACTTGAGACGCGCCGGCGCGTATCCGGGGTGTGTTGGCTGCTGCGTCGTCGATCACCGGTAGCTCGGCGGCGGATAGGGCGCCGTCTGCGTCGTTGGACTCGCTCGGCCTCCTCCAGCGTACCTTTCAGTACGCTTCCGTCGGCCTCGCTCGCCCGCCTAGCATCCGGCACCCTCTCCACCGCCCACCATGCCGTGCTGGCCAGCGTCAAGAGCCTCGTGCGAACGCCGCAGCTCGGCGGCGGATAGGGCGGCTTTATTCGTGGACGGTGAAGGTCAAATCGCGGGTGATCGGTCGCTCGCCCAGCGGGTTTTCGATCTCGACCCTTAGGTCGTATTCCCCGACATCCAAGCTGCGGGTGTCGAAGCGCGAGACCACGACCGAGTCGTTCTCGGTCGGATGGAACTGTTCGCCCTCGGCGATCTCGCTGCGCTGGATCTGCTGGTCGAAGCGCTCCAGCACCTGCGAGATTTTC
>DASWHO010000025.1:0-8086 GCA_036398155.1 Acidobacteriota bacterium | reverse complement strand
CTCGGGGTGGATGTCGGAGATCGGATCCGACTCGGATCGGCCGAATTCCGAATTGCCGGCGTCGTGCGGCGCGAGCCCGATCGGCTCACCAGCTTCGAGCTCGGGCCGCGCCTGCTGCTCTCGCATGCGGCGCTCGAGCGCGCCGGCTTGATCCGATTCGGCAGCCGCGCCACCTGGTCGTACCTGGCGCGCGTTCCCGATCTGGCCGCCAAGGAGGCGCTGCGCAGCGAGCTGAAGGACATCTTCGGCGCCCGCGGAAGGGTGTTGGACACCAGCGAAGCCAATCCGCAGGTGGCCCGAGCGCTGCGGCGCACCACCACCTTTCTCGGGCTGGTCAGCCTAATCGCGCTCGCGGTCGGCGGCCTGGGGGTCGCGAGCAGCATCCATACTCACCTGCAGCAGAAGATCGACACCATCGCGATCCTCAAGTCGCTCGGAGCTCGCTCCGGCCAGATCTTGCGGCTCTATCTGAGCCAATCGCTCCTGATCGGGCTGTGCGGCAGCCTGCTCGGCGTCGCGCTCGGCTACCTGGTGCAAGCGCTGTTTCCGCGCCTGCTGTCGGGACTGGTCGAGCTGCCGACTCAGGTGGTCTGGGCGCCCGATCTGGCCGCGGCGGGACTCGGGCTGGGCCTTTTGACGGCGCTGGCCTTCTCGCTGCCGCCCTTGATGATGGTGCGGCGGGTGCGCCCGGCGCTGGTGTTCCGGCGCCACATGGCCGAGCAGCGGCCAAGGCTGCGCCTCCGGCTATGGCGCATGCTGCCCGGCGCGCTGGCCGCCGCCGCCCCGATGCTGGCCTTGGGCGGCATCGCCAGCACCTTGAGCGGATCGCTGGCGCAGGGCCTGGGCTTCGTCGCCGCGCTGGCGGTCGCACTCCTGGTCTTAGGCCTCGCGGCCCGTCTGCTCCTGCTCGGCCTGCGGCGTTTGCCGCGCCTGCGGTGGCCGGCTTGGCGCAGCGGCATCGCCAACCTGGGCCGGCCCGGCAGCCAGACCGCCTCGGTGATCGTCTCTTTGGGCATCGGCGTCACCTTGGTCCTGACCGCGTATCTGCTGCAGAGCTCGCTGCTGGATCAGGTGCGCAGCAACGAGCCGCGCGGCGCGCCCAATGTCTTTCTGATCAACGTCACCGCGAGCGAACAGCCGGAGCTGTGGAAGCTGCTGCGGCGCCAGTCGGGCATTCGAGAGCTGCTCGATCCGATTCCGGCGGTCTCGGCCCGTCTGACCCATGTCGACGGCCGGCCGAGCTCGAGCCTGCGGGACCGCGCCCGTTCGCCGCGCTTCTACCGCACCACCTTCGTGCTCACTTGGCGAGCCCAGCCTCCGCGCGGCACCGAGATCGCCAAAGGCCGCTGGTGGGATGCGGCGGGCGCGCGTCCGGGGCTGGTTTCGGTGGGCGATTGGGCGGCGGAGAACCTCGATGCCCGGGTCGGCATGCGGCTGACCTTCGACGTGCTCGGAACCCCGGTGGAAGCGGTGGTGGCGAGCGTGCGGCGCACCGAGAACCTCGGCCCCGGCACCAACAATCAGTTCATCTTCAGCCCCGGCTCGCTGGACGGTTTGCCGACCTCGTACTACGGCGCGCTGCGGATGGAGCGCGGCGCGGTTGCGGAGCTGCAGCGGGCGGTGTTCGAGCGCTTCCCGGCGGTCACCGTGATCGACGGGGTCGAGGTGCTCGACGCGGTTCAGGGCATCCTCGACCGGGTCGGCAGCGTGGTGCGCTGGGTGGCGGGCTGCGTGATTCTCGCGGGGGTGATTCTGCTGGCCTCGTCGGTCGCGGCCAGCCGGGTGGCGCGGGTGCGCGAGATCGTGATGCTCAAGGCGCTCGGCGCCACCCGCGCGCAGGTGCGCCGGATCCAGGCGGCCGAGTTCGCGCTGATCGGTCTGGTGGCGGGCGCGGCGGCCGCGCTCCTGGCGAGCCTTTTGTCCGGCTACCTGCTCGGCGAGCTGCTCGAGCTGCGCTACGACCTGGAGCTGGCCCCGCTCGCGGCCGCGATCGGGCTCACCGTCCTGCTTGCGATTCTGACCGGCTGGCTTTCGATTCACCGCATGCTGCGTTCGCGCCCGCTCGAAGTCCTGCGCAACGAGTAAAATTGCTACAATTCCACTCCCTTGGGGAAAGCACCCCCGGCCCCGCTTCCAGAGCGAGAAGGGTGTGCGATGGGTCCGGCAGGCCATGCAAACAGCCAGTCACGAGGTCATCGTCGTCATTCCGACCTACAATGAGGCCGAGAATCTCGAGCGTTTGGTCGGCATGTTGCTCGACCTTCCGCTGGCGCTGGGCATTCTGGTGGTCGATGACAATTCACCCGATGGAACCGGGCAGCTCGCAGAGCGGCTGGCTCTTGGGGCACCGACCCGGATCGAGGTCGTCCATCGCGCGGAAAAGCGCGGCCTTGGCAGCGCGTACCTGTTTGCATTCGAGAAGCTGATGCCGCAACAGCCGCGGTTCATCGTGGCGATGGACGCGGACTTCTCGCATCACCCTCGGTACCTTCCCGAGATGGTTCAGAGCGGGCGAGACGGATTCGATTTGGTCATCGGCTCCCGCTATGTGCCGGGCGGCGCCACGCCGGGCTTTCCGCTCAGCCGTCAAATCCTGAGCCGCGGCGGAAACCTGCTCGCTCGCGGCCTGATCGGGCTGCGGGCGTTGGATGCCACCGCGGGCTATCGCTGCTACAAGCGCGAAGCCTTGGTGCGGCTTCCGCTCCAGACCGTGCGCAGCAGCGGCTATTCGTTCCAGATCGAAATGTTGACCTTGTTTCAGCGCGGAGGCTTTCGGATCGGCGAGCTGCCGATCCTGTTCGAGGATCGTCGCTGCGGGCATTCGAAGATCTCGAAGCAAGAGATCCTCCTCGCCTTGAAAACGGTGATGCGCCTTTCGGGGCAAAGGTTGATTCCGAGCGCCGGGATCCGCCATCCATCCTAGGGCACGAGTGGGGAGTCCATGACAAGATCCATTCTAACCGCGACCGGGTTGACATTATTCCCTATCTGTATTCTTATTCCGCTCTCGTGAATTCGAGCCCAGCCGCCTGGCGCATTCGGAGACCTGGCAATGGCGGCCTCCTGCTTCGAGGCATGGCCGCCGGCACTTGGGTGCTCGGGGTCTACGCGCTGCTCGAAATCTGGTTTCGCGATCTTGTTCCGGCTCTGCTGGGCTGGGTGGATCCCTACACGGCCCACGAGGATCCCAAGGTGCTGTTTTTCCTGCTGCTCGGATATCTGGCGGCGGGAGCCCTGCTCGGCCTTGCGTCCGCCGCCCTGATCACGGCGTTGAATCAGCGCGCTGTCGCCCCCGAGCGCGTCGACCTTTTCTGCAGCGCGGTCGTGTCGATCCTGCTGCTGGACGCCTTCGCCGCCAATCTGTTGGCGCAATACGAGATTCGCCTCTGGACGCTCCTGGTGGTGGGGTTTTCTTTCGTCGGGGTGGTCCTGTTGTGTTCGCGGCTCTTCCTCGAGCGCGCGCCCGCGGTTCTAGCGGTGCTCACCAACCCGTGGATGATTTGGCTGATTCTGTTGGGCAGCAGCTCGGGGCTTTTTCATCAGCGCGACAGCGGTGAGCGCCTGCCGAAGATCGCCGGCCTGGTGGCCTTTCTCTGCGTCGCGGCGGCCATGATCTATTCGGCGCGGAGGTGGAAGCTGCAGCTTGCCCGGAGCTGGCTCGGGCTTGCGATCGCGTTGTCCGGAACCTTTTTGCTGGGCACGGTTCCAGGACGGATGGCCCCATGGTTCCCGTCGATCCCGGATCGGGTGGCGGGCGGTTCGAAAACGCCGATCATCCTGATCTCGCTCGACACCGTCCGGGCGGATCACCTGTCCGTTTATGGCTACGAGCGCGACACCTCACCGCAGCTCCGCAAGCTGGCTGGCCAAGCGACCCTCTATCGCCGCGCGTTCGCGACCGGCAATTACACGCTTCCGACTCACGCCTCGATGTTCACCGGCCTCTATCCGATCCGGCATGGGGCGCATCGCTACCAAGAGATTCCGTACCACCGCCCGCTCGAACGGCGCTTTACGACCCTGGCCGAGCGGCTTCGCGCGGCCGGCTATCTGACCTTGGCGGTGGTCGCCAATTCGATATTCCTGGACCAGCTATCGGGCTTGACCCAGGGATTCGAGTATTACGACGGCCGTGGCGAGTCCGTCCCCTGGCAAGCGCCGCGAGGCGGCAAGTGGACTCCGCGCGCTTTGCTCTGGAGCCAGGAGAATTTGAATTGGCTGAAGCGCAAGCTCGATCCGCTCGCGGTCCGCCAGCGTTATCGCAGGGCCGAAGCGATCACGCGCGAAGCCGTGGGTTTGCTCGAACGGCTGAAGCATCGGGATACTCCGTTCTTTCTTTTCCTCAATTACATGGATGCGCACGACCCCTATCTGCCACCGCCTCCGTATGACACCAGGTATGGCGGTCTGGATACCGCGTTCTCATGGGATGACTATCACTCGCGGCGCGAAGCCTTGTTGTTAGGCAGCGCTGTCGGGCTCTCGACCCAAGCGCACGCTCATGTGATCTCTCAATACGACGGCGCGCTATCGTATTTGGATGCCCAACTGGGCGTGCTCTTCAGCTATCTCGAGCGCCAGCCCTGGTACGACGAGTGCCTGCTGATCGTGACTTCGGATCACGGCGAGGCGTTCGGGCGCAAAGGCCTGCTGGCGCACGGCGTCTCCTTGTATCAGAACCAAATCGCCATCCCGATGATCATCAAGTACCCGCGCCAAAAGACCGCGGCGGTGGTCGACATGCTTGTGAGCGGAGTGGATGTCAAGCCGACCGTAATGGACGTGGCCGGCCTTCCGATGCCCTCGGGCTTGGACGGCGTAAGTGTCGCGCTCGCTGAGAGCTTGGATCGGAGGTTCGTGCTTTCCGAGTCCTATTCGCTGCCGGCCTTTGTGGCGTCGTTTCGGTCTCTGAACCGCGACGAGCGCGCGATTCTCCACGGCGCGTTCAAGCTCATCGCCTCGAGCCATGACCAGTTCGAGCTCTTTGATGTTTTGAACGATCCGCTGGAGCTGAACGACCTCGCCGATCAGGATGGAGCCGTGAGCCGGGATCTCAAGATGCGACTTTCGGAGTGGCTCCAGCGAGTCGAGCCACCCCGCGGGCTGAGCGAGAGGAGCCCGGACCAGCGGGAGCGGCTCGAGGCCCTCGGATACTGAATTGACTCGAGGTTCGAGGGCCGAGCTTGCGGGCCAGCCCCAACCGATCGATCAGGATCTCGGCCACCAGGCGATGGCCCTGCAGATTCCAATGGGTATCGTCGCGCCAGTAGAGCAGTTGGCCCGATCGTTCGAAGACTCGGCGCGATGCATCGATCAAGGCCGGCTGCAGATCCACGAAGGGCAGCTCCTCGCGCGCGGCGAGCTCGGCGACCGCGCTTGAGAAAGCCGATCGAGCTGACTTGGTCGACCACGGCGGACCACCGTTCAAGACCCAGGCGTACACTTCGGCTTTGCTGGGCGCCGAGATGATGGTCAAGCCGACGCGTTCACGCCGGAGGGTTTGCTTCAGCGCGCGAATCGTGGTTCGTAGATAAGGAAAGTGCGGGTGCCGGCGTACGTCCGCGGCCGTCCAATCGACCCGTTTCGCATAGGGGGTAAAGAACGACACCCCGCTGCCATCCAAGAATCGGCGGACCAGGGAGTGCGATTGGTTTCGCGCTTGCCAGAAGCGGACCCTGCTCGCGAGCGGGGACTGATGGCGAAAGGACATGAAGCGCACCCAGGCGGCCTCGAGGGCATTGTTGAGCGGAAGCTCCTCGAGCGTGTAGCGCGGCTGGAACACGCCGTCCAGATCGTTCGCTCCGAACAGCATCCAGAGCAAACGTGATTCGGAGTGGAGCTCGAGCCGGTCGCGCTCGACCAGGAGCGTGACCAGCTCCTGCCACGGATTCATGCCTTCCACCGCCAAGTTGTAGACCGACAAGCCGGTTCGTCGCGCGAGCAGCCGGGGCCAGATTTCACTTTGGGTGGTCGAGATCCCGGCGGCGAATGAATCCCCCAGCACCAGCAGGTCGATCGCGGACGGATCCGCGACCTCGTTGCGAAAACCGTGTGCATCGGTTTGAAACACGATATCACGCCCGTCCTTTGCTAAGGCGCCGTGCCCCTCGATCCGAGTGGTGGAGTGGTAATTCGGCGGAAAGCGCAGGATGACTTCAAAGCGGGGCCAGCGCACCGTGTACCAGGGTGGTCTCATGATTGGGCGGAACAACAGATCGGCGGCGGTCAGCATGAACGCGCCGGCGACCAAGCTGATGAGGATGTTCCTCCAAAGCTCTTGGCGAGCGGAGCGCTCGAAAGCGAGATAGGCCAAACGGACGACCGCGAGAAAAGAAAGCACCACCGGAATCGATCCAAGCGCGAGCAGTGGGAGAGCGCCGATCAGGGCCGGGCTGATCGCGACCACTCCGGCGCCGGCCGCGATCAGGAGCTTGCTCCACCGCGCCCGAGCCGGCGCATTCGGATGCTGAGGGGAGGTTTTCAAGCTGGGCTTGACCGTGTTGGCTGGCCCATTATCTCCTTCGAACCAGCGCCACTCAAGCCTGTCCGACTCATCTGATATCATGCGGTCTGCCTGGTGGATCGATGAACCACACTCGCCCGCACCTGTTCGTCACCGGTTCCTGCGGCCTGATTGGCTCCGAGGTCGTTCGTTTCTTCGACGCTCGTGGCTGGCACATCACCGGGGTCGACAACAACATGCGCCGCGACTTCTTTGGACCCGAGGGCGACATATCCTGGAATCGCAAACGCCTGCTCGAGGTTTGCAAGCACTATACGCAACACGATCTCGACATCAGGAATCGGCAAGGGATCGCCGAATTGATCCGAACCACGCGGCCGGCGCTGATCGTGCACGCTGCGGCTCAACCAAGCCACGACTTGGCGGCTTCGCGTCCCTTCGATGACTTCGAGGTCAACGCCGGCGGCACACTCAATCTGCTCGAAGCCTGGCGGCAGCACTGGCCCGAGGCGGTCTTCGTCCATATGTCGACCAACAAGGTCTACGGCGACCGGCCCAACACCCTGCCGCTGGTCGAGCACACCAGCCGCTGGGATTACGCCCGATCCGAGGATCGCAACGGCATTGCCGAGACGATGAGCATCGACCAGTCGCAACATTCGTTGTTCGGAGCTTCGAAGCTGGCCGCCGACGTTCTGGTCCAAGAGTACGGCCGCTACTTCGGGCTCGCGACCTGCTGCATGCGCGGGGGCTGCTTGACCGGACCGCTGCATTCGGGGGTCGAGCTGCACGGCTTTTTGAGCTACCTGGTGCGCTGCAACCTCGAGCGACGGGAATATACCGTTTTCGGTTACAAGGGCAAACAGGTGCGGGACAACATTCACTCGTTCGACGTCGCCCGGTCGATCGAGCTGTTCTTCGAGCATCCCAGCGTCGGGGCGGTCTTCAATCTCGGCGGCGGGCGCGAGAATTCCATCTCGATCATGGAAGCCTTCGAACGGGTCACGGAGCTGACCGGGATCGCGATGCGCCATAGCTATCGCGACCAACCGCGCCGCGGCGATCACATCTGCTACATCAGCGATCTTTCGCTCCTGCGCAGCGCGCTGCCGGGTTGGGAGCTGACGCGGTCGCTGGACGACATCTTTCGGGAGCTGATCGACGGCTGGAAGAGCCGCGCCGTGAGCTCGTCGGGCGCGGCGGTTTGAAAACCGAATCGATCTCGGCTCTCTGCATCAGGTCGCGCGCTCCAAGAAGCCCCGCACCGCTTCGAGGGTCGGTTCGAGCACCGGGCTGGCGCGAGGTGCCGGAGCGCCTTCCAGTCGTCCTTCAGCGTAGGCGAGGTTGGTTTCTGGATCCTTGAGCAGGTGGCCGGTGAGCAGGCACACGACGGTGGCGCGGGGCTCGCTCAGGCCGCGCCGGCGCAGCGCTCTGGCGCCGGCCAGCGCGGCGCAGCTGGCAGGCTCGGCGCCAATACCGGCTTGATCCACCGCGGCTTTGGCCGCGAGGATCTCGGCGTCGGGGACCGCTAGCGCGACCCCCTCGGTCTCGCGCAGCGCTCGAACCGCCCGCGCGTAGGACACCGGATTTCCGATCTTGATCGCGGTCGCGACGGTCTGAGCG
>DASWHO010000024.1:0-17948 GCA_036398155.1 Acidobacteriota bacterium | reverse complement strand
GCCCGCGGACCGCCGGCGAAATCTCCACCGCGGCCGAGCGCCGCGCCACCTGCTCGACCTCCGCCGGGGTCAGCTCTTCGCCGATGCGAACGCTTGGGGTGCTCATCATCGAAAGGCGGGGGCCGCGGATCGCCCTTCCCGTGCGAGCGCCAGTATAGGTCCTAATTGGCCCAGGCCAAGGCCCGGACCTCGTCGTTCTCGCAGCGGTAGATCGAGGTGGTGGGGCCGTCCGGCTCGATCAGGGAAATGGTGGCGCCGTCGGTCAAAACCAGCAGCTCCCCTTGCGGCGACCAATCGAACGCCTCGATCGCGCCGCGGTAGACGCTGCGCTCTTCGCGCAGCCCGAGGTCGTAGAGGTTGAGGCTGCGCTGCTCGAGCGGGATCGGGTGCAGCTGGCGCGCGATCTTGCGCAGGTACTCGGCATGCTTGGGGTTGGCGATCCCTTGGGTCCACTCGCTGTAGGTGCGCCCCCCGAGCAGCTCCAGCTCGCGGCGGCGCAGGACCGCCAGGCGCCGGCCGTCCGGGGCGGCGCGAATCTGCTCGAGCGCCTCATGGTGGCTGGCTGCGAGCAGCGTGGTCTGGGGTCCGCCGCGCAGATCGCGCAGCTCCAGCTGGCTGCCCTCGTATCGGGCCGCCCCCGGAGCGCTGCCTCGAAACACGGTTTGGACCCAGGCCAACCGGTTGCCGGGTCCGAGCCAAGTCGGGGAGCCGAGGGTCTGGTCGGCGCCGGCGGAGTGCAGCGCTTCGCTGGCGCCGCTCGAAGGATCCAGGAGCTCGATGCGGCGCGCTTCCGCTCCAGCGCCCAGCACCAGCGCGATCCGGCCGTCGGCGGCGCAGGCTGGAGAGTGGACCATCAGCGCGCTCCGCTCCGGGTCCGGAAACAGCCGCTGCTGGCGCGAGCCGTCCAAGTTGGTGCTGAACAGGTGCATCCAGCGGCGCGCTTGGTGGCCGCAGTACAGCAGGCCGGCGCGGTCGGAGCGCCAGCTCAGGCCGGCGAACTGGAACGCGACATCGTTCTCGCGAAAGCGGCAGTGGAAGCGACTCAGAAGCCGGCCGTCCGGGGTCAGCAGGCCGATGTGCTCCGAGGTCGCGAATGCGATCGCCGTTTCGTTCAAGCCGATAGCGGGGCGCAGGGCACGCTGTCCCCCAGGCCGGTAAGCCTAGGAGCCAGCGCGGCAGAAGGGAAGGGTCGCGCGCATGGGGCACTCTTTCCGGATCCCAATGTCGTCCGTGGGCATAGCAGAGCTTGCCCACGGCACCCGTGTGCGAGCAACGGTAATCGTCCAAACTGCCCCACGGCCCGCCGGTTGACCGGCCATGCTGCAGATCGCATACTCGCGGGACGGGACATTTCATGGACCAACCCCCGGCGGTGCGGGTCGCAGCGATCGGAACGGCGAATCCGCCCAACTGCTTCGATCAGAGTGAGGCTTTCGCGCTGTCCGGCTACCCGCCGGCGCGGCGCCGGGTCTTCCTCAACAGCGACATCGAGACCCGCTATTTCTGGATTCCCAAGCACGGCTTTCGCCCCGACGAGAGCGCGGATCAGCTCCACCGGCGCTTTCGCGAGGGCGCGCTCGCGATCGGCGAATTGGCGCTGCGCCGTTGTTTGGAAGCCGCCGGTCGCGCGCCGCGGGAGATCGATCATCTCACCGTGGCGACTTGCACCGGCTACGTCTGTCCCGCTCTGACCTCGCTCTTGATCGCGCGCCTGGAGATGCGCGACGACGTGCAGCGCGCCGACCTGGTGGGGATGGGCTGCTGCGGCGCGCTGCCGGCGCTGCAACGCGGGTTCGATCATCAGCGCGCGTTTCCGCAGCATCGCAGCCTGGTGCTGTGCGTCGAAATCTGCTCGGCGTCGTACTATTTCGACGACACGATGGAGACGTTGATCGGCAACGCGATCTGCGGCGACGGCGCCGGCGCGCTGCTGCTCGATCACGGTTGCGACGGGCCCGAGCTGCTGGGCTTCGAGTCCTACATCACGCCGGAGCATTTGCACTGGATGGGCTTCGAGTTCTGCGCCGGCAAGCTGCGGCTGATCCTGGATCGTGAGATTCCGGCCGGCGTGCCGCCGCTGGCGAAGGAGGCCGCGGCCCGGCTGCTCAAGCGCTTCGAGCTCGAGCTCGGCGACGTCGATCACTGGATCCTCCACCCCGGCGGCCGCAAGGTGATCGATCGGCTGCAGCAGGGGGTCGGGCTTTCCGATGGTCAAGTGCGCCACACCAAAGCGACCTACCGCGCCTTCGGCAACATGTCGTCCGCGACGGTGGTGTTCGTGCTCGATCGGGTGGTGCGTGAAGCGCGGCCGCAACCGGGAGATATCGGCCTGCTGATGGCGATGGGCCCGGGATTCACGGTGGAGTCGGCGCTGCTGCGCTGGTAGATTCGCGCTCGACCCACAGCACCAACCGAAACCAGAAGCAGCGCGCGATCCGGGCGGGCGGCAATCCGGCGCGTCGCGCCAGCTCGGAAAGCTCGCCGGCGCGGAACCCCTGCGCGATCGAGAGCGGGCCGTCGTGACGGGTGACGCGGCCGCGCCGGCTCAGCGCGGCCCCGGTGGCCACCAGGGCGCGCGCCAGCCGTGAACGCCGCAGCTCGACCACGATCAGCGCGCGGCGGCAGAGCCGCCACAGCTCGCGCAGCAGCGCGGGCACCCGCGGATCGGGCAAGTGGTGCAGCAGCAGCGCGCAGTAAACTAGATCGAAGCACGCGTCGCGGAAGGGCAGCCGGGTCGCGTCGCCCAGCACCCACGCAGCGGTCACGCTGGGCCGGCTCCGGTCGGCGAAGCGCAGAACCCGGTCGTTGCGGTCGAGGCCGATCGGCTGGATCTCGATGCGGTGCTGCGCGGCGTGCCGCGCGATGTCGCGCAGACCGTCGCCGCCGCCGCAGCCGACGT
Source organism: Acidobacteriota bacterium (assembly GCA_036398155.1). Taxonomy (GTDB): domain Bacteria; phylum Acidobacteriota; class DASWHO01; order DASWHO01; family DASWHO01; genus DASWHO01. The sequence continues at coordinate 15,049 of DASWHO010000024.1, read as the reverse complement.
CCAAGAGCCGCAACTGGCTCCCGGCCGGCTGCCGCTCGATCCAGCTCATGACCGGCTGGAGCGCGCCGCGGCCGCCGAACCAGCGGTGAACCCGTCGCAGGTCGCGAAGGTTCCCTTCCAGCTCGGAGTCGGAAAGCCCGTCCTGGTCGATCAGCTCGGGCCGAAGAACTTGCGGTCGGGCACGGTGGGGCAAGGTTATCCGCGAGGGTTATCCAAATGAGTGGGTCGAAAAGAACAACTTTCCGCGCGCGCCGCTGAGCAGGTAGCGGAGGTTGTTGATCAGGAGCCGCGGCACCACTTTGCGATAGTAGCGCCACAACTGGCTGCGCAGCATGTAGCCGGGGTGCCAGTAGAGCTTGAGGCCGGCGCGCCACATGGCGCCGGCGATCTGCGCCGGCGACAGATGTCGGGTGCGCAGGTTGGGGATGAAGCCGTTGTAGAGCTGATAGTCGTGCGGGTTGGTGATCAGGCCGGCCTGCTCCAGCTCCAAGCGCTGCTGGGTGCGCGGATAAGGGGTCAGACATTGGACGATGCCATGGTCGACTCCGACCTGGCGCACCCAGCGAAAAGTCTGATAAATGCGTTCGCGATCGTCGTCCGGGGTGCCGACGATGAAACCGCCGACCACGACGATGCCGGCTTCTTTGAGCAGGCGCACCGCTTTCTCGGTGTTGCCGGAGGGACGCTTTTTGCGAAACGTTTTGAGATTCTCTTCGATCCCGCTCTCGATGCCCATGAACACCAGCCTGACTCCGGCGCGGTGCAGCAGACCGGCGAGCCGCTCGTCGGCGGCGATCCCTTCGACGGTGGCCTGCAGGATGAACTCCATGTCGCGCTGGTAACCGGCCGCCAGGATCGCCTCGCACAATCGCGCCAGCCGTTTGATGTTAAGGGTGATGTTGTCGTCGACGAAAAACACCCCGCGCACGCCCAGGGCTCGGAGCTGCGCCAGATCGTCGAGGATCCGCTCGGTCGGGTAGACGCGAAAGCTCTTGCCGTACATCTGGGTGATGGTGCAGAAGCTGCAGGGCAGGACGCAGCCGCGGGAGGTTTCGGCGCAGTCGAAGCGCCGCCCCATGAAACGAAACCGCCGGTAAGCGCGAGTCGAACGATCCGGCAACCGGATCGTTTCCAGATTCAAAAGCGCGGCGTCGGGATTGTGTTCCCACCCGCCCGCGCTGCGGTACGAGACACCGGGGATCGCTTGCAGCCCTTCGCCGGCACGTTCGAGCGCTTGGACCACGCGCGGGAAAGCCGACTCGCCCTCGTGACGCACCAAGACGTCGAACAGGTCGCCGTCCTCGGCGGCGACGTCCTTGGCCAGCAAGGAGACGTGGTAGCCGCCCAGCACGATCGGCAGCTCGGGCTGCCAGCGGCGCAGCAGCCGCGCCGTGACGCAGGCGCTGCGATATTGGTAGGTCATCGCGCTGATGCCGACCAGATCGGGCCGGAAATCGCGCAGCTCGCGCGCCAGGATCGCGGTCAAACGTCGCTTCGGGATCACCAGGTCGACCACTCGGGTCTGGCAGTCCTCCAGATTGCCGGCCAGGCTGCAGACACCGAGATTGGGCATGTCCATCACCCCGTCGAAGCAGCTGGCGCTGTCCGGCATCGCCAGCAGCAGGACCCGACTCATCGGAGCGCTCCGAAGCGCTCGAGGCGTTCCACCAGGTTGGCGGCGCTGCCGGCGTTCCAGCGCCCGCTGACCCGATACGGCAGCAGGCGGCCGTCGCGCAGGAACGCCAGCTCGACGGTTGCACTCTGGAGCTGCAGCGCGTGCCAGTATCGGCCTTCCCAATCGAGCAGAATCGAGATGTCGGGCGGCACTTGCTCGCGCAAAGTGGCCTTCGCCGCTTCGCGCCGCTGCTCCGGGATCGAGCGGCCGTCGATCAGCCGCAGAAACTGCGCCGCTTCGCCGAGCTGCGGCCGCAGGCCCTCTTCCCAGCGTTTCATGGCGCGCAGCCGGTCGGGAGCGCCGCAGAGCAGGACCACGAGGCCGGTGGGATGGCGCGACGGACCGTCCTGGTCGCCGAACTGGTCCTCCAGCAGCGGCAGTGCGGCGGCGTCGATCAGCAAACCCGCCAGCGCCGCCAGCAGCAGCATGACGCCATCAAATCACATTGGCGGCCGCTTGTCAGCGCCGCGGAGCCGGTCGAGCAGCACCGGAAGCAGGACCAGGTCGGTCAGCAGGGCCAGCAGGAGCGCGAGCCCGGTGAGCACCGCGAAGTGCCGGGTCGGGGCCAAGGCGCCCAGCCCGCCGGCCCAGAAGCCGGCCACCAGGACGGCGCTGGCGGCGAGGTTGGAGCTGCCGGTGCGCGCCAGGCTGCGCTCCAAGGCGTGGGCCGGACGCGTCGCCAGCTCGTGCCGGTAGCGGGCGAGCAGCTGAACCGCGACATCGACCGCCAGCCCCAGCGCGACCGCCGCGATCATGGCGGTCGGCAGAGACAAGGGAAGTGCGAGCCAGCCCATCAGACCGTAGACGCCGAGCAGCGCCAGCGCATTCGGCAGGATCGCCAGCAGACCCCAGCGCAGCGAGCCGAGCAGAACCCCGAGCAGCAGCGCGATGGCGCCGAGCGCGAACAGCAAACTCCGGCGCTGGGAGCGGACCACCTGGCGGGAGAGCTCGCTCAGCTCGACCGCGCGCCCGGCGAAGCGCAGGTCGGAACCCGGTAGCAGGCGGCGCGCCGCGCGGATCAGGCGATCCATCAGCGCCTCGAGATCGAGCGCCGCGCCGCGCCCGAGCCGGAGCGTGAGGCGCGCGGCCGCCGGATCGCGGGCCAGCAGCGCACGCGATTCCGGAGCGTCCTCGATCAGCTCGATCCATTCGCGAAGCTCCTCGTCCGAAGCGGAAAGCCGCGCCGCGGAGCGCTCGCCGGCCGCGGCTCGTTGAACCCGTTTGACCAGATCGACCGGCGAAAGAGCGTGCCGCACCTCGGGCATGGCGGCGGCGCGACGCTGAAAGGCTTCGAGCCGGCGCAGGAATCCGGGATCGAGGCTATCGGACTGGGGGCGAATCAAGATCTCGAGCGACTGGGAGCCGGAGAGATGCTGATCGAGAAAACGCTCCGCGCGCCGGGACGGACTGTCTGGGGGAAGGGCGCTGAGGATCGACGAGCTGACCGTGAGGCGCGGAAGGCCGGCGCCGAGAACCAGCGCGGCGGCGGCGCAGAGCACGCCTACCGTGCCGGCGCGGCGCCGGGCGACCTGGCCGAGCCCCAACGCCAAGCGGCGCAGCGGATCGGATCGCGGCGCGCCGCGCGCCAGGCGGCGGTCGACTCCGGCTTCCGGCAGCGCGGCGGGAATCCCGAAGTAGGTCACCACCCAGGTGAGCAGCACCGCCGCGGCGGCGCCGAGCCCGAACTCGCGCAAGGCGGGAGCCTCGGCCCAGGACAAAGACAGAAAGCCGACGGCGGTGGTGACCGAGGTGAGGAGGCAGGGCAGGCGCAGTTGCCGGCTCGCGGCCCAAGCCGCCGGTTCAGGGGCGGCGCCGGCGCGGCGCTGTTCCAGGTAGCGGTCGAGCAGATGGATCGCGTTTTCGACCGCTATGATCGCGAGCGCCGGCGGCAGCAGGATCGCGATCATGTTGAACCGAAACCCGAGCAGTCCATAGACCGCGACCCCCAAGAGCAGCGACAGCAGCACCGCGCCGAAGCAGACCCCGAGAGCCGCCACGGTGCGATAGCGCAGCAGCAGGGCGCATGCGATCAACAGCAGGACCGCCGGCAGCACGCGGGCAAGATCGGCCCGGCTGGCGCGCGCGATCTCCTCCTCAACCACCGCCAGGCCGGCGAGATGCAGGCGGGCTCCGCGCCACTGCGCTTGGGCCAGCAGCTCTTGCAAGGTGGCGACCGCGCGGCGCCGCTGCGCGCTGGATTCAAGCGGCGCTTCGATCAGCAGCGCCGCGGCTTGAGCGTTCCGCGCCAGCAGCAGCCCGCGCAGCAGCGGCTGGTCGAGCGCCCAGCGGCGAAAGTCTTGTGGCTGGATCGTCCCGCTGCGCAGCTGCCGGTACGGAACGATGCGCTGCGGACCGAACCGCCCGGCTGCGACATCCGGAGCCTGGGTGATCGAAAGCACCGAGGCGTCGAGCCGGGCCTCGATGCGGCGGCCCAGGCGGTCGATTCGGCGCAGGACCTCGGGCCCTAGAACGTCGTCGGCCTCGATCCCGACGATCAGCTCTGCGCCGATACCGAAGCGCCGCTCGAGCTCTCGATTCTCGCCGGCCTGCTCAGCGATCAGGGCGTGCACCGAAGGATCGAACCGCGCGCGGGGCAGAAACCCCAGCGCGGCGGCGCCGCCCAGACCGAGCAGCAGCAGGATAGCCCGCCGTGAGCGACGCGAAGGCATGGGGTGGATGGAATCGTACGTCAATTGCCGGTTTCAGCGCCCCGCCGCAGTGGTTAAGATCCAACCCATGGACCGATTCGGCAGCTACACGCTTCAGCTCGGCCGCGCGGCGATCCGCGACCAGGATTGGGATCGGGCGATCCGCATGTTGCTCGCTTCCCTGGACGAGAACCCCGAGTATTTCGAGACCTATGAGGCGCTGGCCCTGGCCTACGAGGGCGCCGAGGCCGAGTTCGGCGATCCCGAGCTGCTCCAGCTCGCGCGCCGGGTCTGCCTGGGCGCCAAGCGTCAAACCTTGACCGGAGATCAGATCCGCCGGATCGAAGAGCTGCAGGCGCGCTTCGAGAGCAAGTTGGAGCGGCTGCAGGTGGATTTCGAGCCGGCGACTCGGCTCCCGCACGATCACGGCGAGGGCTCCGGCCACGGGTCGGAGCACTAAACGGCGGTTGTGAACCTGCAGCTTCAGGACGCGCCGCTTCCAGCGCGCAGGATTCCGGCATGGGAGCAAGCGCTGCTGGACTTGGCGCGCGCCTCCTCCGAACGGCAGCTCGGCCTGGCCGTGGTCGGCGAGCCGGCCGACTTGGTGGGACGCTACCAGAGGATAGCCAACGCTGGGATCCAGGCGGGTCGAACCGGCAGCGACCGGCCCAGCGATCCGCTTCTGGTGCGACGCCTGACCGGCGGATGCGGGTATCGAGTCGATGCCGGAGCATGGGTGGTCCTGATGGCGCTGCCGCGGCTCGAGGAGCTGGCTGCGGTCGGGGCGGCGCCATTGACGGTCCCCAAGCTGCTCAACCGATACGTGCGGCCCTTTCTGTCCGGGTTGAACCACATCGGCGCCAGGAGTTTCTATCCCGGGCGCGATCGACTGCGCGCCGGGGAGGGCCTGCTCGCGATGCTTTCTTTTCATCTCGAAGCCGAAGGCCCGGTGCTTTTGGAGCTGCTGGTCAACGCCGCCCGCGGCAGCCTGGAGCTGGAGCCGATGGCCGATCGATTGGGTATTCCAAGAGCGTGCTGGCCGGAGCTCAGGCCGCTGGTCTGCTTCGAGCAGATCGGCGCCGGCTCCGCTTCGCTGGCGAGCTTTGCCGCCGCGGTCGGCCACCATCTGAAGCGCGCTCACGGGATCGAGCTGATCCCAGCCGACCCCATGGACCCGGAGCGGCTTCCGGCTCCCTTGGCGCCGCCGCTGGAGGAACCGGCCTGCCAGGGTTGTCGCGGCACCTGGAGCACCGGCCAGCTCGGCGAGCTGTGGATCGGGGCTCGGGTCGAGGGCGGACGGCTTTCGGCGTTCCACCTGCGAGGAGCCTTTCTGGGTGCACCGTCCACGCTGGATGCGGTCGAGCGCAGCCTGGTCGGATCGACGCTGGACTGCGCCGAGCTGCTCGGTCGCTTGGAGGTTGCGGGCGGCGCCGGGCCGCTTTTGGGGCTGGGAGCGCACCAGCCCTTAGTGGACACGATTGTCCGCGCCTCCCGCGCGGGGCTATCCTAAGCCCCCCGGAGCAATGGCGTAGGGTGAAAGCTTTCGAGGAGTCAGGATCCGGTGCCGCCGCCGAGCCGAGCTCGGTCGGAGAGCTGGCCACCTACCTAGGAGGCGAAGTGGTCGGCGACCCCGGGCGCCGAATCGACGGAGCCGCTTCGGCCGAGTCCGCCGGGCCGTCGCAAATCACTTTCGCGCTGGATCAGCGCACCTTGGAAACGGCCGCCGGCGCCGGCTGCGTGGTGATTCCGCCCGGCCTGCAAGCGGGCGCTGGGCGCACCTGTATTCGCGTTCCGCAGCCGAAGCTGGCGTTCGTCAAGCTGCTCGAGCGCATGTGGCCGGCAGTCGCGCCCGAGCCCGGCATCGACCCTCAGGCCCAAGTGCATCGCTCCGCCCGGCTCGGGTCTGGGGTGCGAATCGAGGCCTTTGCGGTGATCGAGGCCGAAGCGCAGATCGGAGCCGGATCGGTGCTGGGGTGCGGCGCCGTGGTCGGCCGGGGAAACCGAGTCGGCGAGCAGTGCCGGATCTATCCCCGGGTGGTGCTCTATCCGGGCGTCACCTTGCAGGACCGGGTCATCGTCCACGCCGGCGTGGTGATCGGCAGCGATGGATTCGGTTACGTGAGCGATGGGGTGCAAGCGCGCAAGTTTCCCCAGCTCGGTACGGTGGTGATCGAGAGCGACGTCGAGATCGGTGCCAACTCGACCATCGACCGCGGCGCCCTCGGTGAGACCCGGATCGGCCGCGGGACCAAGCTCGACAACTTGGTGCAGATCGGGCATAACGTGCGCATCGGGCGCCACTGTTTGGTGGCGGCCCAAACCGGCATCGGCGGCAGCGCCGTGGTTGGCGATGGGGTCATTATCGCCGGCCAGGTCGGGATCGCCGATCACGCTCGGATCGGAGATGGGGTTACTTTGGGGGGCAAGAGCGGCGTTCCGGCCGGCAGGTTCTTGACCCGCGGCGTCTACTGGGGCGTACCGGCCAGGCCTTTGGATGAAGTCAAGAGGCAGCTGGCTGCCTTGGCGCTCCTGGCGAAACGCCGAGGAGAGCGGGGGAGGGCCGCTAAGTGATTGCATAGCAATGAGTAGGGAGGGGGAAGGGCTCCGGGGATTCGGTTGACCCCCCGAAATTTTGGATCTAGACTCTAGTTAAGAAAAATTCTTGTCATCAGAATATGCCGTCACGTGAAGACATCATCCGCAAGGCGGAGAAATTCGAGCTGCGCGGGCGCTGGGACCGGGCGATCCGCGAGTATCGCAAACTGCTCGAGGACAAATCGGACGATCCGCGGTTGCTCAATCGGATCGGCGATCTGTTGAGCCGAACCGGGGAGATCGACGAGGCGCTGCGCCTGTTCCGCCAGGTCGCCACTTATTACGAACGCGAGGGGCTGCTGCACAAGGCGGTCGCCACCAACAAGAAAATCCACAAGCTCCACGCCGGCGATGCCGCGGTGGTTGAAAAACTCTGCGAGCTCTACGCCCGGCAAGGGTTGCAGATCGAGGCCAAGAGCCACCTTCTGGCGCTGGCGCGGCTCTATTCAGAATCGGGCCAGAACGATCGGGTGTTGGATGTCTACCAGCGCCTGGTCGATCTCGAGCCCGGGAACCACGAGCTGCGGCTCAACCTGGCCGACCTGCTGCGCCGCGACGGCAGGAAGCAGCAGGCTTTTGCCGAGTATCTGAGGATCGGAAAGCTCTATGCCGACAAGGGGCATCACCGCGAAGGCGCCGCTGCTCTGGAGAAGGCGCTCGCGATCGACCCGGTCAATCCCGAGGTGGTGCGCCGGCTGACCTCCTACCATCTGGAGCAAAACCAGCCCGATCGAGCCGAGCGGCTGCTGCACGAGGGCCTTTCGCGCGCTCCCGAGTCGACGTTCCTGCTGCTGCTGCAGGCCAAGATCCGGGCCCAAGCCGGTCGGATCGATGAGGCGTTGGACGCCTATCTGCGCTTGCTCGACAGCGATCCCGACGTCAGCGACGGACTCGAGGAGCTGACCCAGACGGCGCTCGGGCTTGAAGACCCTGAGGCGCGGAGCCGATTCTTCGAAAAGCTGCACGACAAGTTCATCCAATGCGCCCGACCGGAACGCGCGGCGCAGACGCTGTTGGCCCTGGCTCGGGGCGAGCGGGCCGGGAGCCAGGTGCTGGAGCGAGTTCGGGATTTGGTCCGCCAGGTCGAGCGCGAGGAGCATCGCCTGCCGCTGTTGTGCGCGCTGGCCGAAGGCTATCGCCAGGCCGATCGTCCCGCTGCCGAACGGGAGGCGCTGGAGGAGCTGCTCGAAATCGATCCGCTGCGCTACAAAGAGCTCGTGCGGCTCAAAGAGCTGCGCGCCGGCGCGGCGGGCGCCAGCGAATCCGAGCCCGAGCTAACGTCTCAAGCCGTAACCGGCGCCATGTCGCCTGCCGAGCAACAGCAGGCTCTGGCGTCCTTCCCGCTTCGACTCGAAGGCCGGCAGGCATACCGCGACGAACGGTTCACCACGCTGGCGGTCGGCTTGGGCGCCACGGCGAGCCCGGGCGAGCGCACCGAGCCGCACCCCTCCCTGCAACCGATCAGCGCCGGGGAACCGGCTCCAACCGCCGCGCCGGTTCCGGAGCTGGCCGGCGCCCTCGATTTCGGGCCGCTCGAAACCATGCCGCCCGCGCCCCGCGACTCGGACGAGCTCGAGCTGCTGCTGCCGAGCTTCTCCGAGCTCGCGCCTCAACTCGAGGATATGGCGGCGCCGGTGGAGAGCCCGCGAAACGAACGCGCGGAAGTGCCGCTTGCTCGGCCGGAGTCGTTTGACGAAGAGGCGCTGTCGCAGGAGCTCGATCAACTGAGCCAGAGTCTCCGAGGTCGCGCCGGCCGCAAGCCCGCGGCCGAGCCTGGCGACCCGGAGCCGCCAGCCGGCTCGGCCCGCGTGATCCACGCGGCGGCAGCGTTCGGGGCGGAAGCCGCCGCGCGCCGCCCGCAGGAACGGTCGATTGCAGGTCCCGATTCCGTGGTTTTGCCGCGCCTCGCGGTGGAAGACGGCTCCAGCTACTACGAGCTGGGCATGGCGTTCAAAGAGATGGATCTGATCGATGACGCCTTTCAGGAGTTCGCGCTCGCCAGCCAGGATCCCAAACTGCGCGAGCCGGCCTCGAAGATGGCCGGGATCTGTTGCATGCAAAACCGCAAGTACGGGCAGGCGATCGAATGGTTCGAACGCGCGGAGGATGCCGGCGTCGAGAACGGTCGCAAGCCCGAGCTGCAGCAGTTGATCGCCAAGGCCCGCGAGCTGCTCCGCGGCCAGAGAGGATTCAAAGTGAGCGTGCTTTCATGACCAAGAGCCAGAGCCTGCCCCAAAGCTCCACGGCCGGTCGCGCGGTCTCCGGCGTAACCTGGCGGCAGCGCAATCGCCCCAACCTGCCCGAGCTCATGGTGCTGCTGCGCCAGCGGCGCTACAAGATCACGCGGCAGCGCGCCGCGGTGCTGGAGGCGTTGGTTCGCTTGAAGCACGCCAGCGCCGAGACCTTGCACCGCGAGGCGCGCCGGCTGCACCGCAAGGTCAGCTTGGCCACGGTTTACAACTGTCTCGAGCTGCTGCGGCGCAGCGGCTGCTTGCAGGAGTTCGTTTTACCCGGCGGATCCGCGGTCTTCGAGGTCGCCTCGGCCCCGCATCCGCACCGCATCTGCTACCACTGCGGTCACCTCGAAGATGTCGAAGCGGAGCTGCTGGAGGACTGGAGCCGGCAGCTCAGCGGCAGCTCGGGATTCGAGCTCAAGGACCTGTCGCTGCAGCTCTATGGCAGCTGCGCGCGCTGCCAGCCTAAGCCGGACGACGAGGCGGGCTCGCTGGAGCGGCGCCGTTTCCCGCGCACCGAGGCCAGCGCCCAGGCCCAGATTCTGCCGATCAAGCTGGGACGCCTGCGGCTGCCGCTGCGCGGGCAGGTGCGCTCGATCGGAGAAGGCGGCCTGATGCTCGAGCTCGAGGACAAGCCCGAGCTCTTGGAGCTGCTGCCGGAAGGAAGCGGGCGGCTCAAAGTGCGCTTCCAATTGCCGCGCGGCGAGGGCTCGGTCCGCAGCGAGGGAGAGGTGGTGCGGCTGAGCTCGCGCGACGGGCGGATCGGCGTGGGGCTGCGTTTTCTGCGGCTCGATCCGGCGCAGCGCCAGCGCATCGCCGCCTATTTGCGGGATCAATCGAACGCGGTCTCGATCAACCTGCCGGACCAATCCGGTACCAGGTCCTAGACCGCCATGCAGGCCGAGATCGAGACGCGCGCAACCGCGGGAGCGGCGGCAGGCGGCCCGGAGGGCGCGCTGCCGCTCGACGGCGATCTGGCCGGACGGTTTCGCAGTCTCGACAACCTGGTCTACCTGCTGCCGCTGCGGATCGAAACGCTCAAGGAGCGCGGCTACACGTTCAAACCGGATCACGAAGCCGATCTGCTGCAGCTGTTCGGGCGCTGGAGCGCGCAGCGCGAAGGGCTGCTCGGTGAGCTCGAGAACCGCGCCGGCGATACGGCGGCGGTGCGGCGGGTCGCGGCCCAGATCGGGCGCTTCGAGACCCAGTTTCGCAGCCATGAGGAAATCGTCTCGCGTGCCGAGGAGCTGTACGACCAGCTCGAAGACTCCAGCTTCAAGCTGGAAGCCGACGAGCGGCCGCGGTGGGTCGAGCTCGGCGCGGTCTGCTGGCAGCGCCGCCGCGCCCAGGCCCGGATCTTCGCCACCAACAAGCGCATCATCGTCGAGGAGGTCGAAGGGCCGGGGGCCGGCAAGGGCTTCAATCGGGTCCTGACTTCGCAGCTGGTGTCGGATTTGATCGAGTTCTCGCTCAAGACCCCGCTGTGGTCCAAGCGGCCCAATCTGGTGCTGCGCTTCCCAGATGGCAAGCTGGTGATCCAGAACGTCGATCCGGAGCTGTGGATGCAGCGCCTCGCGGAGCTCGACGAGCCGGAGCCGGGGCCCAGCGCGGCTCCCGTTTCCGCCATGCCGCCAGCGGCATTCGTGAGCCGGGTTGAGCCGGCGGCGGCGCCGGGGGCGGCCACCGAGATAGTCGCCGCCGGCGAGCTGTCGCAGCAGCAGCCCGACTGGCTCGAGCGGGTGTTGTCGACCAACGCTTCGGCCCAGCCGTTGCCCAGCGATTACGATCTCGAGCCGGATCCGACCGCCTCGACCGCCGCCGAACCGGATCAACTCTTGATCGAGCCGTCGGACGAGCCGCCCGCGGCTGCAGCGGAGCTCTCGAGCAGCGATGAAGCGGCGACCGAGTTTCTACCGGTCGAATTGGTGCCCGAGCTGGAGGCGTTCGAGCCGGAGCTGACCGCGCAGCCGGTAGTGGCGCCGCCAGCGCCGAGCGCGCCGGCCGCTGCCATCCGAACCCGGCCGCGGCCTCGAGCCGGAGCGCCAAAATCCGGCGGCGCCAAAACCGGTGCGGGGTCGCGCAGCAAGAGAAAGTTTCCGGTCGGCGTCGCGGCCGCGATCGCCGGGCTGGCCGCACTGGGCGGAGCGGCGGCGTGGTGGTGGCTTGGAGGCGGCCGCTTGCCGTGGTCCGACAGCCCTGCGGTGTCGGCGCGCCGCGCCGCGCAGCCGGTCGCGGCGGCGCCTGAATCGAGCCCCACCGGCGCGGCGGCAACCGCGGCGCCCGCAGCAACAGAAAAACCCGGCTCGCCCGCGCCGCCCCCGGCCCAGACTCCAGCCGCGGCCAGCGCGAGCCCCGCCGCTCCGACTGCGGCCGCAGTGGCGGCGGCGGAGCCCGAACCGATCAAGCCTCCGCCTCCTCCGGTCGAGCGGCGCATCGTCGAGCCCGAAACCGTGAATCGAACCCTCGCCGACCGCAGCAGCGAACCGGATCGGACCAAATCGAGCGAGTTCTACTACATCGTCCACTTGCGCAACGGCGAGCACATGACGGTGAATTGGTACCGCCGCACTGGCGGCGGCATCCGCATTCCGCTGCACCGCCTCGGCGAAGTGGAAATCGCCGACTCCGAGATCGAACGGATCGAGACCCGCCGCTACTAGCGGCAGCTATTTCATATTTCAGGGACAGTTTACTTAACCCGGGTTTCGGGGACACTTCCATCTCACGTCGGCGTGCCCCGACGGCCCCGACGCAGGGGCCGGGGCGTTTGACCCGCGCTGGGCGGGCGGCTATCCTCGTCCGCGTGACCCAAGCGCGGGCCGTTAGCTCAGCCGGTAGAGCACCTGCCTTTTAAGCAGAGGGTCGACGGTTCGAATCCGTCACGGCTCACCATCCGCTCTCACATAGGTCCCCATCGTCTAGCTCGGTCTAGGACATCACCCTTTCAAGGTGGTAACACGGGTTCGAATCCCGTTGGGGACACCCCGGCGCTGGCCCGCATTGCTCACCAGGCATCGTCGCGAGGCGGCGTAAGGTGCGGTGGCTGCAAGGCATGCGCCGCCCGGCCGACGCAGGCATACTCGGCAGTATGTCGAGGAGGCCGGGCAAGCATAACGCAGCAGACACCGTGCATTACGTCGCCGCAGTAGATGCCTGGTGAGCAATGCGGGCTGATCACTGGATCCAGTCGAGCAGCTTGTACCAGGCGCCGGCGAGCGGCAGGAACCACGGGCGGCCGCGGTAAAGACCGAGCGGCGCAGTGGGAAACTCGAGCTCGGCCAGCGGGTGCGTGATCGGTTCTCCCGCCAGCATTCGGGCCGCGAGCTGGCCCAGATGGGTGGCGAGCGCGACGCCGTGTCCGGCGTAGCCGAGCGCGTAGTGCAGGCCCTCGAGCCGCCCGAAGTGGGGCAGCCGATCGAAGCAGAATCCGAGCCGGCCGCCCCAGGCGTATTCGATCGCCGCCGCTTCCAGTTGGGGAAAGACCCGAACCAGATCACGGCGCAGGATGGCGGCGCTGCGCGCCAAGGTCGCCGGGCCGGGCGGAAAGAACGCGGCCCGGCCGCCGAACAGCAACCGCCGGTCGGGGCTGAGCCGGAAGTAGTGCAGATAGTGACGGGTGTCGAACACCATCCGGCGGTGCGGAATCAGATCGGCCGCGAGCCGCGGATCGAGCGGCTCGGTGGCGATGATGTAGGAACCGATCGGGATGATGCGCCGGCGCAATGCCGGCGTGGCGGCTCCGGTGTAGCCGTTGGTGGCGATCAGCACCTCGGCGGCGCGCAGCGAACCACGCGGGGTATCGAGCAGAAAGCGCGACCCTTCGCGCCGGATGTGTTCGACTCGGGTGTGCTGGTGGACTTCGGCGCCGGCGTGCTCGGCGGCCTTCAGCAGGCCGGCAGCGTAGCGCGCCGGATCGAGCGCGGCGCTGCTCGGATCGATCAAGCCGCCGTGAAACAGGTCGGATCCGAGCTCCGATCGAAGCTCGCCGCGCGGCACGATCCGAACCGGGTGGCCGAAGTGCTCTTGCAGCAGGCGCGCGTGATCGGTCAGGCCCGCGAGGTGCGACGCTTTGGCGGCGACCAGCAGATGTCCAGGCCGGTGGAAATCGCAGTCGATGCGCTCCTGGGTCACCAGCTCGGCGACGGTCTCGATCGCGGCCAGCGAGGTCGCGAACAGCTCGCGCGCCACGGCCAAGCCGTAGCGGCGCAGCAGGGCGCCGATCTCGGGCTTGAGCCCGGTGAGCACCATGCCGCCGTTGCGCGAGCTGGCCCCCCAGCCCGGGGTCTCGGCCTCGAGGACCACCACCGTAGCGCCGCGGCGCGCGAGGATGCGAGCCGCCGCCAGCCCGGTGTAGCCGGCGCCGACGATCGCCACATCGGCCGTCTCGCGCCAGGCATGCGCCGCGGCGGGCGGTCGCGGTGGGAGCGTGTCCCACCACAGCGGAATGTCTTTGGGCGGCATCCCGAGCCGGCGGCGCAGCGCTTTCTTCAGGGGCGGCACGAAAGCGGATAGAACGTCTCGGCCACGATGCGATGTCCGTCGCTGACCAACGATATCATGCCATGCCGATCGGTGCGCAGCAGCCGGATCCGGTGGCTGCGGTAGCGCTCGAGGACCTCGGCGCGCGGAAAGCCGAACGGATTGCGCTCGGCGACCGAGAGGATGGCCCAGCGCGGCCGGACCGCGGCCAGGAGCGGCTCGCTGCTCGAGGTGCGGCTGCCGTGGTGCGGGACTTTGAGCACGGTGGCGGCGGCGCGGCCGCCAGCGGCGAGCTGGAGCTCGGCGCCGGATTCGATGTCGCCGGTGAGCAGGAACGCGGTTCGACCGAATCCGAGCCGCAGCACCTGGCTGTCGTTGTTGCGCACCCGCTGCCGGTCGCTGGCGCCGCGCGGCGGGTGCAGCACCTCGATCTCGACCGCGCCGATCCGCTCGCGATAGCCGCGGGTCAGCGAGAGCAGGGCGGTGCCGCGGCGCTCGAGCAGCGCCTTGAGCTCGCTGTAGCCGGGGCTACGAGGCGGGCTCTCCGCCTGCCAGAGCCGGCCGATCGGGAAGTCGCGGGCGATCGCCAGCAGGCCTTGCAGGTGATCGTGGTGAGCGTGCGACAGCGCGACCACGTCGAGCTCGCGAACCCCGAGCCGGGCCAGCAGGGGGCCGAGGACCGCATCGCCGATGTCGAGGCCCGAGCCGCGCAGGCCGCCGCCGTCGATCAGCAGGCTGCGCCCGTCGGGCAGCAGCGCGATCAGCGCGTCGCCCTGTCCGACGTCGACCGCGTGCAGGTGGAGTCTTCCATCCGCGGGCCGCGGCCGGGGAGGCAGGCTGATCTGGAGCAGCAGGGCCAGCGCGACCGCGGCGGCGCTGCGCCGCAGCGCGGTGCGGGCCGCGGCGCCGCTCAGGGCCAAACCCGCGTACAGCGCCGAGAGCTGAACGGCGCTTGGCGGCGCAACCCGATAAGACGCCCCGGGCAGATCCGCCGCCGCCGCGGCCAGGGCCAGCATCCCGTCGAGCAGCCAGGCGGCGGCCGCAGCCGACCAGGTTCCCAAGCCGGGGAGCAGCGGCGCGGCGGCGGCGACCCAGCCGAGCAGGGTCACCAATCCGAACAGTGGAACCGCGGCGAGGTTGAGGAGCAGGCCGATCGGGGAGGCACGCTGGAAAGCGAAAGCGACCAGTGGCTGCACGCCGACGAAGGCGACCAGGGAAACGCAGGCGGCGCCCCAGACCAAGTTGGGACGCGCGGGCAGCGCCGGGCGCCAGGCGGGGTAGAGCCACAGCAGCGCCAAGGTGGCGGCGAACGTGAGCTGGAAACCCGGGTGATCGAGCTGCAGCGGATCGTGGACCAGCAGCGCCAGTCCGGCCAGCCCGAGCGCGTTGATGGCGTCGAGCTGGATCGAGAGGAATCG
>DASWHO010000023.1:0-8729 GCA_036398155.1 Acidobacteriota bacterium | reverse complement strand
GAGCTGGTTGATCCTGGCGCTCGGGCTCGGGCGCCACTTGGTGGGCCGGCTCGGCCGGCTGGTCGAAGTCAGCCGCCGAATCGCCGGCGGACACTGGAACGTGCGGGTCGAGCCGAGCCGGATCGTCGAGCTCGACGAGCTCGGCCTGACTGTCGAGCTGTTGGCGCAGAAGCTGCGCAGCGGCTATGCCGCGCTCGAGGCGCGCAACCGCATCCTTGCGTTCAGCACCCGCACCCTGGACAAGCAGCAGATCGTGCAGTGTTTCTCGGAAGAGATCGGTCCGATGGTCGACTGCGATCGCTGCGCGGTGGTGCTGATCGACGAGCAGCGCCGGATCGCCAAGCTCAGCGCCGCGGTCGGAGTCGGCAGCGACCAGGTTCCGATCGGGACCGAGATCGAGCTCGATCGCAGCTCCTATCCGCGGATCGAAGCGGCCAACGGTTTCTTGATCGATTCGGGACTGGACACGGCCTCGGAGGAGAAGGACGTGCAGCTTGCGGCCGGCTTGGGCCTGCGCTCGCGCCTGATCGTGCCGCTGGTCTCCGGCAGCTCGTGGCGCGGGCTGCTGCTGCTCTACAGCCGGCGCGAAGACGCCTTCAGCGAACGGCACCGGCTATCGGTGATCCCGCTCGCCGATCAGTTGGCCCAGGCGCTGACCAACGTCGAGATGATCAATCAGCTCCGCACCCACGATGCCGAATTGGAAAGCCAGCGGCGCGAGCTCGAAGAGCTGTACCGCCGGCTGCTGCATGCCGGTGAGGAGGAGCGGCGCCGGGTGGCGGTCGAGCTGCACGATGAGCTGGGTCAGGTGCTGGCCGGGCTCAGCATGCGCTTGGCTGCGATCCAAAGCCGGGCGCGCAAGCTGCGGCCCGATCTGGCGCGGGAGGCCGGAGACTGCTTAGCCACGCTGTCCAGCGCCACCGAGGCGATTCGAAGGATCACCCACGACCTGCGCCCAGTGGCGCTCAGTGATCTGGGTTTGGCCGGGGCGCTTAAGCTGCTCGGCCAGCGCTGGCAGGCGGACGGCCTGCCGCTGGTGATCTCGATCGATCCCGGGCTGCCGCGGCTGCCCGAGAGCGCGGAGATCTCGCTCTATCGCATCGCTCAGGAGCTGGTCACCAACGCGGCGCGCCACGGCCAGGCCTCCCAGGTTCAGCTGCGCCTGCGTCTGGGGCGAGAGTGTTTGCTGCTCGAGGTGCTGGACAACGGTGTCGGCTTCGACACCCGCCGCCCGCCGTGGGGCACCGGGCTGCGCAGCATCCGCGAGCGCAGTCGCGCGCTCGGCGCCGTGCTCAAGCTCGACAGCGAAATCGGTCAGGGTGCGCGAATCCGGATCGAAGTGCCCTTGAAACATGCTTCGGATTCGGAGCCCGCCGTTCGAGCCGCGCCGGCTCGAGTCCGGAGCGGCTGAGCGGCGCGGCGAGGCCGCGGTGGACAGCGCGCGGGTCGAGGTTTATGGTGGCCGCCAAGCTCCGCTCATGTTGCTCAAGGATCTAACCGTGTTGGTGCCGCCCGAAGCGGTGGCGCGGCGTTTGGGCTACCGTGAGATCGGACAGATGGCGGCGCCGATCCGCGCCTTGTTCGACGAGCTGATGGCGGCAGCGCCGGCGCTGCTCGAGCCGTGCGCCGTGGTGCGCGAGCTCGAGCTTTTGCGCGAAGAGCCGCGGCGCGTGGTGTTGGGTCAAGGGGTGCTGGTGATCGAGAGCGCCTCGTTGGCTGCGCGGGTGCACGGCTGCGCCCAGGCCACCGCGTTCGCCGCCACGATCGGATCCGCGCTCGAAGATCAGGTCGGCGCCGCGATCGAGATCGGCGAGGTGACCCGGGCGATGGTGCTCGACGCGCTCGGCTCGATGGCCGCCGACGCGCTGGCCGGCGCGGTCCAGGCCCACCTCGCCCTGGTGGCTCAGGCCCGCGGGCTCGAAGCGACCAAGCGCTACAGCCCGGGCTACGGGGACTGGAACGTGCTCGACCAGTCGGCGTTCATCGCGATGGTGGAAGGCGACCAGATCGGCCTGCGGGTCAATGAATACGGCCAGATCCTGCCCGAGAAATCGGTGTCGGGGCTAGTCGGCTTCCGCCGCCCTCGCCCGGTATAAAGGCGGCGGATAGGGCGCCGTCAGCCTCGCGGCGCCCGCCTCGCATCCGGCGCCCTCTCCACCGCCCACTGCCCTGTGCCCTGGTGCTCGGGCGGGCCTCGTCCACTAGCATAGCGGCGCATGAGCACGAGCAGGGATGCTCCGATGCCGCGCTTGCCGCGCAGTGCCGATCCCGGCGGCGCGGTGGTCGATCCTCCGGATCTGACCGCCGAGCTGCGGCGGCTGCTGGACGAGCTGCGCGCCCGGCTCCAAGGCGTGGTGCGCGCGCGCGAGCCGCTGGCGGCTCATACCACCTGGGGGATCGGCGGACCGGTCGACCTGTTCGCGATCGCGGAGTCCGAGGCCGACGTGCTGGCGCTGCTCGAGTTTGCGCGCCGGCGGCGCCAGCCGCTGCGCTGGATCGGCAACGGCTCCAATCTGCTGGTGCTCGACGGCGGCGTGCGCGGCGTGGTGGCCCGGCTCGGCCGCGGCTTCGAAGCCCACGGGTTCGACGGCGCACGGCTCCGGGCCGGCGCCGCCGCCTGGTTGCCGGCGCTGGCGCAGCGCGCCGCGCGGCGCGGGCTCTCGGGTTTGGAGTTCGGGGTGGCGGTCCCGGCCACGCTCGGCGGCGCCTTGGTGATGAACGCCGGCGCCTACGAGCAGAGCATCGGCGCGGTGCTCGAGGAGGCGCGCGGTTTGGATCCGGATGGCGCGCCGCGGATCTGGCGCGCCGCGGAGCTCGAGCTCGGTTACCGCCGCAGCCGGCTGCGGGGCGCCGGCGCGGTGGTCTTGGAGCTCCGCCTGCTGCTCGAGGAGCGCTCGGCGGCACAGGTCCGAGCCCGCACCGCCGAGGTCGCTCGTCATAAGGGATCGACCCAGCCGCTCGCCGGCCGCAGCGCCGGCAGCGTCTACCTGCGTCCCCCCGGCGACTATCCGGGCCGGATCATCGAGGCGCTGGGGTTCAAGGGCCGGCGCTGCGGCGGGGCCGAAGTTTCGCCCCGCCACGCGAACTTCATTCTCAACCGCGGCGGGGCGCGCGCCAGCGACGTGCTGAGCCTGATGGAGCAGATCGAAGCCGCCGCTTGGCGCGAGCTCGGGATCCGGCTCGAGCGCGAGGTCGAAGTCATCGGAGAGCCGTGAAGCCCCCCCGGCTGATCATCTTCGATCTGGACGGCACGCTGGTCGATTCCAGCCGCGATATTTCGGGCGCGATGAATGCGGCGCTGGCGCGGCTCGGACTCGGGCCGCGCGCGCCGGCCGAGCTGATCTCCTACGTCGGCGACGGGATCCCCAAGCTGGTCGAGCGCGGACTCGGCGCGGCCCTCGAGCGCCGCCCGCTCGACGCCGAGCTGGCCGAGGCCCTAAAGATCTATCGCGCCGAGTATGATGCGCGCCTGCTCGACCACACCCGTCCCTATCCAGGAATCCCTGAGGCCCTGGAACGCATACGCTCGATCCCGATGGCGGTGGTCAGCAACAAGCCGACCGATCTGTCCGAGCGGGTTCTCACGGGGCTGAATCTGCGCGTCTACTTCAGTCGGGTCCTGGGCGGAGACGCCACCGCGCGCCGCAAGCCCGATCCAGAGCCGCTGCTGTTGGTGGCGGCCGGGCTGGGCGTCGAACCGGCCGCGGCGGCCATGGTGGGAGATAGCTGCAACGACATGCGGGCCGGGCGCGCGGCCGGGATGGCCACGATCGGCTGCGCTTGGGGCTTCGGCGGCGCGGCGGGCCTGGCGGGCTGCCAGCCGGATCAGGTGTTAGCTTCCCCACTTCAGATTCCGTTGGTTCTCGGGATAACTTAAGGGGCATTACGCCACTGTGAGGGAGGTCCTATACCGCTTGCGGCTGAAGCACTTTGGTCAACTTTTGTCGGTCGGCTGCGCCCTCTCCGCCGCGGCGAGCGCGGAGCCTAAACCTACGCTCGATTGCGACGCCTATCGCGGCGTCGTGGAGCTGGCCGCGGCCGGCCAGCGCCGCCCGGCTCAGGCGCAGCTGCGCGCGCTGGAAGAGCCGTTTCTCAACGAGCGGATTCTGACCGATCGCGGACACTATCGAACCTTGGCGCTCGGCTGCATCGGCAGCGCGCCGTGGCGCGCCAAGCGCGCGGCGGCGCTGCTGCACCTGGACAACGCGATCGACTATCGCAGGGAGTATCGCACGGTGCGCAGCGCGCTCAACCAGCTGACCGCGGAGGATCTGCTGCGCGATCTCGGACGCAGCGGCGGTCAAGCGGCGCGCTTCGCGGTCAGCAGCTATCTGGCGCTGGGTTATAGCTTGCAGGCATCGGCCGAACCGGCCACCGCGATCGACTACTTCGAGCGCGCCCTGCGCCTGCGGCCCCAGCTGGCCGAAGCGCAGCTCGGGATCGGCACCGTACAGGAGAAGCTGGGCAACTACCAGGCGGCGCAGGCGGCGCTGCAGGCGGCGATCGCCCTCAATCCGTCGCTGGCGGAGGCTCATTTGCGACTGGGCCTGTGTCTGGGGCGTCTGGGAGACGACAAAGGTGCCCGCGCCGAGCTCGAGCGCGCCGCGGAGTTGAGCCGGTCGCGCGGTGAGGGCAAGAGCGCCCCGCCGAGCGCGCGGATCCGCCCCGGTGAAACTCTGCCGCCGCCGGAGTTCGTCCATTACGTGGCGTCCGCCGAGCTCGGCATGCTGGAGCTCCGGCGCGAACGGTTCAAGCAGGCGGCGGCGCTGCTGGAGCAGGCGCTGGAGTCCGATCCCAGCGAGCAGAGCACGTATATCGCGCTGGCCTACGCGTACGATCGCTCCGGATCGATCGATCGCAGCATCGAGCTGACCCGGCGGGCGCTGGCGGTTGCGACCGAAAGCAGCGGCGCGGGGTACCGTTATCGGTACGATCGCTGCCAACATTATCGCTGCGCGGACCTGCTGGCCCAGATGTGGGATGAAGTCGGCGCCGAGGCCGGCCCGAGCGCGGGAGGTGTGCCTTGAGCCGGCGCGACCTTTCGAGCTGGGTCGGACTCGCCGGCGCCGCCCTCGCGCTCGCTCTGGCTGCGACCGGGAGCGCGCCGCTCGTGGGCCGGGCCGCGGCTCAAAGCGACGAGCTCAGGGACGCGGCGCCGTGGGAGGTCAGCATTATCGAGCCCGAACGGCACGAGGTGTTGGCCGGCCCGGTCCGGGTATTGGCCCGCATCGACGACCCCCAGGGACTGGTGGTCCGGGCCGAGCTGTTGGTCGGCGGCAACAAGCTGAGCGAGCAGCGTTTTGCGCCGCGGCGCGGCTCGATGCCGCCGCCGCGGCTGGCGCCGGCCGGACCCGGAGTCGGTCCCGGCGGCCCGCACCCTCCGCCGCCCGCGAGGCGCGGGCTCGAGCCGCTCATGGTCGAGTTCGAATTCGACGCCGGCGACTCGCCCCAGCGCCGTACCATCAGCGTGGTTGCCTACGACCGCGGCGGCCGCGCCGCCGGATCGGCGGTCACCACCCGCGGGGTCAAGATCAACATGGCGGTGCGGGTCGATTTGATCCCGCTGCACGTGACCGTATTGGACGCACAGGCCCACGCGACTTTGCAGCTGGGACGCGGCGATTTCGAGATTCACGATCAGCGCAAGCGGCAGGAGCTGCGCCATTTCGACAAGGGCGAGATGCCGGTGACGGTGGCGCTCTTGCTCGATACCTCGATGAGCATGATGGGCAGCAAGCTGGTTCAGGCCCAGACCGCGGTACGGAGCCTGCTCGCCAGCCTGCGTCCCGAGGAGCAGGTCGTGGTGCTGCCGTTCTCGGATCGGATCGCCGGGGTGCCGCAATTCACCGCGGATAAGCAGTCGATTCTGACCAGCCTCGCTGCGCTTGAGGCGCGCGGCGGGACCTCGCTCAACGACGCGATCTACGCCGGGCTCACGCTGCTCCAGCAGGTCGAGGGCAAGAAGGCCTTGTTGGTGTTCTCCGACGGAGAGGAGATTCACTCCGCGCTCGACGGCGAAGCGGTCTTATGGGCGGCCAAGAACTCGCCGGCTCTGATCTACCTGGTCGGCCTGCGCGGCAAGGAGGAGGAGCAGCGCAGCTACACGTCGTCGTGGCGCAACGCCGCGCGCAACCAGCAGCAGGAGCGCGACATTGCCGAGAGCGTCGCTATCAGCGGCGGGCGGATGTTCCGGCTCAAGGATATCGCCGACCTCGAGGGCGCGTTCGCCGAGATCGCGCAGGAGCTGCGCTCGCAGTATTATCTGGGCTACTACCCGAGCGACCTCAAGAGCCGCGGCGAGTTTCGCGCGATCGAGGTCAAGGTCAACGGTCCTTACAAAGTGCGCACCCGCCGCGGTTATTACGACTCGGCCTCCTGGCTCACCCACGGCGGCGGCTAGGCGGCGGATCTGCCGCCATCTGCTTCGTTGCGCTCGGTCGGGCTCCTCCAGCGTACCATTCAGTACGCTTCCGTCGCCTTGGCATTGTGAGCGGGGGGCTCCCCCGCACCCCCTGTCGCGCGCCTCGCATCTGACGGCATCTCCGCCGCCCTCCCCCCTGTGCACAGGTGCTCTGGCGGGCCTCGTCGCCCGTTCGGGTCGACGTCGCTTCGCTCGTCTCTGGCTGGCGGCATCTCCGGCGCCTTTTGCGCCATACTCTGGGGCCGTGCCGTAGTCCGTCATTCCGGCGTAAGCCGGAATCTAGACGGTGTTTGCAGACTCGCATCAATAGGCATGTGATCTAGCCGGCCCGCGCCGTTTCCGGATTCCGGCTTGCGCCGGAATGACGGACTAGGCCGCAGCTCCTGGCGCCCTAAGACGAAGAGCCGGAGACGAGCGCAGCGAAGTCGACCCGAACGTGCACAGCGCCCGCCCGAGCACCAGAGCACAGGGCAGAGGGCGGTGGAGAGGGTGCCGGATGCTAGGCGGGCGAAGAGAGCCCGACGGAGGCGTACTATCAGGTACGCCGGAGGAGGGCGAACGAGCCCAACGACGCAGACGGCGCCCTATCCGCCGCCGGGCACTCAGAAGGAGTGGTAGACGCCGAAGTAGAGATCGTTGTACTGATGGACGTTGCGGCCGAGGTCGCCGGGGCCGATGCGACCGTAGCCGACGTCCATGCCGTAACCGGTGTTTCCGATCGGCCGCGAAAAGTTGATGAAGGGCCGGACCCAGGTGGACTTATTGAAAGTGAAGTAGTTCTCGCTGTCGGGGGTGCGGGGCCGATAGCCGAATCGGTCGCTCGGCTCCGACGGGCTGGGTTCCCCGACGCTGATGAAGCCGTCGAGCCCCACGGTGACCTGAAACGGCAGCCGTTCGAATCCGGGAACGGTATTGGGCACCGCCCAGGACATGCCGAGGCGTACCTGATCGGTGGGGGAGCCCTGCCGAATGGTGTAGCCGCCGTAGCCCGCGAAGGTCCCGGCGCGCTCGGTCGCGCGTTCGGTGAACAGCAGGCCGGTGAAGTCGTGCTTCAGCAAGCCGAGCCACTCTTCGTTGTGCTCGTAGAGGTAGGGTAAGCGCGCGTTGACTTCGGCGACCATCGGCCAGCTGCCGCTGCGGAGTCGGTAGCGCATCCCGACCCAGGTGTCGCTGAATCCTTGGTGCGAAAAGTCGTCGGCCGGATCGTCGAAGCTCTCCGTGCCCCACAGGTAGGTCAAGGTCCAGTTGACCGATAACTTCTCGATCAGCCCCGCCTCGCCGCTGAAATAGCCGTAGCGAAAATCATGGGTCCGGCCGCGGCCTGGAATGAACTCCGAACCGTCGGCGTCGAGACGCCGATCGCCGGATTTGCGGTTGAAGCCGACGCTGAACCAGCCGTGGCCCGGCTCGGGCACCCAGGCACCGCCCGCCAGCGAATCGGAGCTCATGACGATCAACATGGCCGCTGCGATCAACCCCAACCCGTATGGCTTGCGCATTCTCTCGTCCCCTCGGATTCCCCGTGAATTGTCCGGCGCACAGTCGCCGGGCTGCTACCCTAGGATGGCAATCTCGGTGCCGTTCGGCCAAGGGTCTGGGGCTCGACGCCAAGCGGCTTGTTTTCAATTGTTTATCGTCGATCTCCGCAACCTATTCTGGATCGATCAATCCCGTACAGTCTATGGGAAGGATTTGCGATCAGAACTCCCAAGTCGCTCTTTTTCAACAGTTTGCCATCAATTCATAGGTCTTGCGGATCAACCATAAACTGTATGCGGTCAAACCGAGGAACCAGGCGCTATCCGCCGCGGGTCTCCTTTGAGTCGAGCGCGCCATAGCCGGCGCCTTGGCCGGGGGACTCGCTGACGAAGACTTCCAGAGCCTGCAGGTTGCCCGCCAACCGGCGCCGCTTCAAAAGCGCAATGAGCCGCCGGCCGACATACTGGGCCAACAGCTCTGCGGTGGTGTTCTCGATCGGCAACAGCACCACATCGGCGCGCGGAAAGACGTAGCGCCGGCCGCGCATCCGGACTTCGACCTCGCTCCGGCGCCGGCGGACCTGGAGCCCCGGCGCGCGCAGCGGGATCAAGGTCCGCTCGTCGAGCCCCCGGATCACCGCGGCCAAGGCATGCTTGAGGGCGCCGAAATCGACCAAGATCCCGAGCGGCCCCAGCAGCCCCGCGGCTCGGAGCTCGACCTGATAGTTGTGGCCGTGGAGCCGCTCGGCTCGACCGCCGGGGAACAAAGTGAAATGCGCCGCTGCGAAGTTAAGCCGCTGCTTGGCGATCCGAATCCGATGCCGTTCCAC
>DASWHO010000022.1:0-11499 GCA_036398155.1 Acidobacteriota bacterium | reverse complement strand
CGCACGGAGCGCACCGCGAGCTGCATCGTCAGCGCGCTCGCGAGCAGGACGAAGGTGTTGGCCCAGGTGATCGCGATCGGCAGATACGGCTGGCCGGGCGGCGGCCAGGTGGTGGTGCCGTAGCGCAGCACCATGTAGCCGCCGATCAGGCCGGCGAACAGCATGGTCTCGGCGGCGAGGAAGACCAGCAGCCCGAGGCGGGCGTTGCTGACCGCCGGCAGCGCGCGTTCGCGCGGCTCGGGAAGGACTTGGTGGGTGGTCAGCAAGAGCGGGAAGGCCGGCCCTCGAGTCAGGGCGGGGAAACGATGCCGAGCAGGGCGATCCCGAGCACCACCAGAAGCGCGGCCACCAGGAGCAAGGCCAATCTCACGTTGCGGCGCCGCGGCGAAGAGGTGGGGCGCGGAATCATGACAGGCGGCGGTCCAGCGCCAGGGCCAGAAGCAGGATGGGGAGATAGACCAGCGAGACCCAAACCAAATGCCGCGCGGCTTCCACGGTACGGCGGCTGGCGAGCAGCGCCGCCGCCGCGATCATGGCGATTCCGAGCCCGATGGCGGTGATCAGATACGGGGCGCCCGCCAGACCGATCCACGCCGGCAGGAACGTCGCCACCAGCAGCGCGAAGGAGTTGGTGAGGACGTGGCGGCCGGTGGCGCCGCCGCCGGAATCGAGCACCGGCAGCAGGCGGAAGCCGGCGCGCGCGTAATCGGCGCGGTAGAGCTGCGCGATCGCGAGCGAGTGGGGCAGCTGCCACAGAAACAGGATCGCGAACAGGATCCAGGCCGGCAGCGAGAGGTCGCCGCGCGCGGCCACCCATCCGGTCACCGGCGGCAAGGCTCCGGGAACCGCGCCGACCAAGGTGCAGAGCGAGGTGCGCCGCTTGAGCGGGGTGTAGAAGAACAGATAGCCGATCAAGGTCGCGGCGGTGACCAGGAACGCTCCCAACCCGACGGTGGCGATGAGGTAGGCCAGCCCGCCGCCGGCGAGGACCAGCCCGAAGGAGCGGGCCGCGGCCGGGGCGAGCCGCTGGGAGGGCAGCGGCCGGGTTTGGGTGCGCAGCATGAGGCGGTCGGGCTCGCGCTCGAGATACTGATTCAAGGCCAGCGAACCGGCGGCGGCCAGCGCGGTGCCGAAGAGAGTGTGGACCAGACGCCACCCGTCGAGGTTTGCCGGCGAGCCGAGGTAGAAGCCGACCAAGGTGGTCAGAACGATGAGCGCCACCACCCGCGGCTTGGTCAGCTCGAGATAGGCCAGCGCCTGGGACGCGACGCCGAGCCGCATGGTGCTCGAAACGAGGGTCGGCTGGCTCATGCCGAGGCTCGCCGTGGATCGCGGCGCAGACCGGTTGCCGCGCCGCGCCGCTGGCTCCGCGCGGCCGCCGCCGGCGCGGCCTGCGGCAGCTCCGATCGGAGTGCGCGGAGAAAGAGCACCAAGCCCGCGGCCAGCAGCGCCGCGCCGCCGGCGACATGCGCGGTGGTCGGCAGGACCGCCATCCGGCTCCAGACCGTGATCGCGCCGAGGCTGATCTGGAGCACCAATCCGGCGCCGAGAAGCAGGGCGGGAGTCCGAAGCGCGGGTGCGCTGCGATGCCGGCGCCAGACCCGGCCCAAGGTCCAGAGCACCGTCGCGCTCACCGCCAGCGCACCGAGGCGGTGCAGAAAGTGGATCCGCACCTGCGGGTCGCCAAGCGGCGGCAGGAGCCGCCCCAAGGCGAGCGGGAAATCGGGGATCGCGAGCCCGGCTCCGGTATGGCGCATCCAGGCGCCGAGGATCAGCTGCACGTAGACCAGCGCGAAGCAAAGCGCGGCGAGCTGCACGAGCCGCGGCCGCTCCGAGTCGGCGATCAGCGGGCGGGCCGAGCGCCAACTCGGTCCGGTGCAGACGGCGAGCAGCACGGTCAGCGAGAAGAACGCCTGCGCCAGGCAGGCGTGGGCGACCGACACCGCGGTCGGCAGCAGCAGCAGCACGGTCACGCCGCCGAGAACCCCTTGCACGATCACCAACAGCAGCGCGGCCAGCGCCAGCCGGCGCACCCAGCGGCGCGGCTCGCGGCGTTGGATCCAGGTCGCGAGCACGATCATCAGGATGCCGACGGCGGTGGCCGCCATCCGGTGACCGTGCTCGTAGAGCACGCCGCCGACCATCGGCGGAAACACCTGCCCGAACGAGAGCGGCCAATCCGGCACCGCTAGCCCGGATCCGGTGCTGGTCACCAGCCCGCCGATGAAAATCAGCGCGAAGGTGGCGAGCGAGGTCAGGACCGCGAATCGATGCATCGACTTGATTCCAAAGGCATCAGCGCGCGGCGGCCGCGGCGTGCGGCGAGCCCGGGCCGACGCTGCGGTTCTGCGGCAGATAATCCTCGGCCACCAGCGGCGAGCTGTACTCGTAGGGTCCGTGGTACACGGTCGGCACGGTTTCGAAATTGCCGTGCGGCGGCGGCGAGGGCGCGGTCCACTCGAGGGTGTTGGCGTGCCACGGATTGCGCTCCGCCTTGCGGCCGGCGAACAGGCTCCAGAAGAAGTTGATCACCAGCGGAATCTGGGCCAGGCCCAGAGACAGCGCGCTGTAGGTGATGAACACGTTCCAATGCTGCAGCGGCTGCAGGAAGTCGTATTGCAGCGGATTGTAGATCCGCCGCATGTGCCCGCCGATTCCGAGGATGTGCATCGGGAAGAAGGTGCAGTTGAAGGCGATGAAGGTGGGCCAGAAGTGGAGCTTGCCGAGGGTCTCGTTCATGGTGCGGCCGAACATCTTGGGGAACCAGTAGTAGATCGCGGCGAAGATCGCGAACACGCTGCCGCCGAACACCACGTAGTGGATGTGGGCGACGATGTAGTAGGTGTCGTGGATGAAGATGTCGACCGGGGTGGCGGCCATATAGATGCCGCTGAGGCCGCCGATCACGAACATCGAGACGAACGCCAGGGCGTTGAGCATCGGGGTGGTGAAGCGCAGGTTGCCGCGCCACAAGGTGCCCAGCCAGTTGAAGGTCTTGATCGCCGACGGCACCGCGATCACCATGGTCGAGATCATGAACGCGCTGCCGAGCGTCGGGTTCATGCCCGACTGGAACATGTGGTGGCCCCACACGATCCAGCTCAGGAAGGCGATCGCCATGATCGCGTAGACCATCGAGCGGTAACCGAAGATCGGCTTGCGCGAAAAGGTCGAGATCACGTCGGAAGCGATCCCCATCGCCGGCAGGATCAGGATGTAAACCTCCGGGTGGCCGAAGAACCAGAACATGTGCTGCCACAGCAGCGGATGGCCGCCGCCGCTGGGGAGGAAGAAGCTGGTCCCCGCCATGCGGTCGAACAGCAGCATGCCGAGCGCGGCGGTCAGCACCGGCAGCGCCAGCAGCAGCAAGGTCGCGGTGATGAACAGCGCCCAGATGGTCAGCGGCAGGCGAAACCAGGTCATGCCCGGCGCACGCATGTTGACCACCGTGGTGATGTAGTTGATCGAGCCCATCAGCGACGAGATGCCGAGCACCATCAGGCTGATGATCCAGAGATCCTGGCCCCAATCGACCCCGGTGTAGGTCGGGATCGAAGAGAGCGGCGCGTAGGCGGTCCAGCCGCTGGCGGCCGCGCCGCCGTCGACGAAGAAGCTCGCGATCATCAGCACCGCCGCTACCGCGCCGACCCAGAACGAGAGCAGGTTGAGGAACGGGAAGGCCATGTCGCGGGTGCCGATCATCAACGGGATCAAAAAGTTGCCGAAGCAACCGATCAGGATCGGCATGACCGCGAAGAAGATCATGATGGTGGCGTGCATGGTGAACACGGCGTTGTAGAACTCCGGCCCCATGTAGCCGTCGAACATGTACGGCTCGGGGATCCAGCGCGTCCCGGGCACCTGGGTCTCGGGCCAGGCCAGCTGCCAGCGCGCCATCAGCGCCAGCAGTCCGCCGACCACGATCATCAGCAAACCGAGCAGCAAGAACTGCCGGCCGATCATCTTGTGGTCTTCGGAGAAGATGTAGGTGCGCAGGAAACCGAGGGAATGGCCGTGGCCCTCGGGGGCGGCGGCAATCGCATCACTCATGAGCATCCTCTTTCATGACGATCGCGGTCTGGGACCAGACTACGATGCGGTGGTCTCGACCGCCGGCGCCGGCCAGTTCTGCTCGATCCAGGCGTCGTAGTCGGTTTGGTTGTGCACGGTCAGCAGGCCCTTCATACCCGAATGCCCGAAGCCGCACAGCTCGGCGCAGGGAATCTCGTAGACCCCTTCCCGGGTGGCCTCGAACCAGACGCTGATGGTGCGCCCCGGAACCGCATCCTGCTTGATACGCAGTTGGGGTACGAAGAAGCTGTGGATCACATCGATCGATTTGAGTGAGACCACCACCACCTTGTCGACCGGCACGTGAAGCTGGTTGTCGATCGTGAGGTCGTCGCCGGTGCCGAATTCCCGATCGGGCCCGGGATAGACCACCTCCCAATTGAACTGCTTGCCGATCACCTCGACCCGAATATCGCCCGGCGGAGTATCGACCTTGATCTCGTCCCACTTGGCTTTGCTGAGAAAGGCGAGCACGACCAGGATAATCGAGGGAATCACGGTCCAGACCACCTCGAGGCTGGCGCTGCCGTGGGTGTAGTAGGCGCGCCGCGTGCCTCGATCCCGATAGAGAAACAAGAACACCAACAGCGTCACCTGAACCAGCACGAACGTGATGCCGGTGATCCAGGTGATCAAGAAGAACATCGAATCGATATCGGCACCGTAGGTTGAGGCGTTGAGTGGCAGCCAGGGCATGGTCGCGTTTTGTCCTTTAGAGGTTTGTGTTTTTCGGCGTGCCGCGGCCGGGGCCGGTGCGCGGGTCCGCCGCGGTGGCAGCGGCCCCTATGGTTACCAAAAACCACCGCTGGCGGCAAGCGTTCAAGCGGGCGCTCGCGCGTTCGGGTGCGCTTTGTCCCGCTGTCACTTCAGGCTGGACAGGTAGGCAACCAGATCGCGGACCTCCTCCTCGGTCAGGATCTCGGCATAGTTGCCGGGCATGGCCGAGAGCGGCTGCAGGCTGCGGCTCCGGATCTGGCTGCGCGGGATCCCGGTGATCGGTGCGGCGGCTCCGGTGGCGGCGGCGGCGAGATCCTGGTGCCGGACCAGCCTGACTTCGCTCGGATCGCCGCCTCGATTCAAACCGACGACCACGGTGCCGTCGAGCAGCTCGAGCTGGACCGTGTCGAAGCCTCCGGCGATTTGGGCGCTGGGCTCCAGGATCGAGCGGCGCAGAAAGTCCGCCCCGCGAACCCCGCCGATCCGCGACAGGTCGGGCCCCAGCGCTCTGGACTGCGGGGCGCGGCCGGGTGCCGGCAGAGGATGACAGGCGGCGCAGGCCGCCGGACCGGCAAGATCGAAGTACAACCGCTTGCCGCGCTCGAGATCGCCGGCGGGTGTGTCGACCGCAAGCGCCGCGTCGGGCCAGGCGGCAGCGGGCAGCTCGATCGCGGCGGGATCCGCGTCGCCGCCCTGCTCCAACAGAAACGCGACCAGCGCGCGGATCTCGTCCGGTTGAAGCCGAACCGGTGGAAGATGGGCCGGCGGCATTTCGTCGCGGTACCCGTCGACCACGAAGGCGCCGGGCTCGAGCAGCGATTCCACCAGATAGTCGGCCGGGGAGAGCGGGCGGCCGCGAGCTCGGCTGAGCTGCTCGGCGCGAGCGACGGCCCGACGCCCGATCGGCGGCTGCTGTTGGGTCGCACCCAGCGGCGGGCCGCGGAGCCCGCCGGCGTGGTCCGCAAGCGTGTGACAGCTCGAGCAGTATCCCTTGCCGTAAAAAATTGCTCGGCCAACGCCGGCGCCGAGCGGCGACATTCCGGTCGCCGGCGGGGCGCGCCGCTGGCTCCAGACCATCGCCAGAGCGCCGGCGACGC
The DNA here is from genome assembly GCA_036398155.1 of Acidobacteriota bacterium. Lineage (GTDB taxonomy): Bacteria > Acidobacteriota > DASWHO01 > DASWHO01 > DASWHO01 > DASWHO01. The sequence goes on along the minus strand of DASWHO010000022.1, from coordinate 5,614 downwards.
CGATCAGGCCGACGGCCGTGAGCGGTATCCACCACTCGGGCCAGGCCCACAGGCAACCGGCGAGCAGCAGCGCGAGAGTGAGGCCGATCAGCAGCGCTCGTTCCGGCATCAGCGCCAGCGCGGCAAAGCACGCGGCCAAGCCGGTCAGCAAAGCGAGGCGCAGCACCAGCGCTGGACGGGGCATGGCTCAGAACGCCTTGTCGCCCAGCGTGAGCCCTCGGGCCTGCAAGTACCAGCGATCGTGCTGATCGCGGGCCAGGCGACCCGCGACCAGCGCGTTACGGCGTTCGGCGTTCGACGGAACGCTCCAGGTGGTCGACGAGGCGAGCTCGACGAACAGACCGCCGCGCTGATCGCGAAGGAAAAAAAACCGGCCGGCGCGTTGGTCGAGGCCGATCACCACCCCGGCGAGCACCAGAGCGCGGCCGCTGTACGCCTGCGGCTGATCGATGATCCGGCCCACGGCGACCGCCTCGGCCGGATCCGGCGCGCTCCCCAGCGTGGCCGGGCCCGGAGCACACGAACCGGCGAGCGTGGCCATGAGCCCGGCGGCGATCAATCGCGGCGCGCCGGATCGGCGATCCACCCAAGCCGGGAGGCGAGGCCAGCGAACCATGGTGCGTGTCGTCCCGCCGGGACTCCCGCGGGGAAGCGGCAGTCTGTCGCCCGATCGGCTTCGCTTGCAAGGTGTGACTCCGGATCCTGCGGCCAGGTCGGAGAATCAAGCTTCCGGCTGTGAGTGGGCCGACGCGGAGGCGCTTAGCGATCCACAGGCGGTCGGGCGATAATGCGGCTGATGCGGTGGCCCACCACCCTTGCGGCCGCGGCCACGCTGCTTTTGGCGGCGCGCGCGGCGCCTGCGGCCGGTGAGCTCACGGTGGCGCTGGCGGCCGATCCGCGCACCTTCTGCCCGCTGTTTGCGACCGATCAGGTCAGCGCTCAGGTCGCCGATCTGCTCCACGCCGATTTGATTCGAATCCACCGCCGCAAAGCTGCGCCGAGCGGCAATCTGGCACGGAGTTGGCGCTGGTCGGAGCAGGGCCGGGTGCTGCAGATCGAGCTCGATCCGCGGCGGCGGTTCTCGGATGGCAGCCCGATTCGCGCCGCCGACGCGGTGTTCTCGCTGCGGGCCGCCTTTGATCCCGAGCTGGCGGTCGCCGCCGGCGGAGCGGACCTGGTGGGGGGCGTCGCGCCCCAGATTCGCGTGCTTTCGCCGCGGCGCTTGGAGCTGCGCTTCGCGGAGTCGCGCCCGGGCTTGGAACGGGTGCTCGATTCGCTGCCGGTGCTGCCGCAGGCCCGCTACCAAGCGGCGCGGCGGGCCGGCGAGCTCGAGGCCGCGTTCGGTCCGGGCGTCGACCTCGACCAGCTGGTCGGGGCCGGTCCCTTCGTCGTCGCCGCCTACCGTCCGGGTGAGGAGCTGGTGCTGGGCCGCAATCCACACTACGGAAAGCGCGACCCAGCCGGACGCGCGCTGCCGTATTTGGACCGAATCCGATTCGTGATCCTGCCGGACCAAGAGACCCGGCTGCTTCGTTTCCAATCCGGTGCCTTGGATCTGCTCGGCCCGCTGGCGCCGGCGGATTACCGCATCCTCGCTTCCGCCGAAGCCCGCGGTCGGATCCAACGCTGGGACCTCGGACCGGCTTTAGGGGTCGAGTTTCTGTGGTTCAATCTGTTGCCCCATGGCGCATCCGCGTCCGACGCCGCGCCGCGACGCTCCTGGTTCGCCGACCAGCGCTTTCGAGCAGCGATCGACTTGGCGATCGATCGCGCCGCGCTGGCCCGAAGCGTCTACGAAGGATACGCCTCCGCCGCCGCGGGTCCGTTGCCGCCCGATCACCCGATGGCGCTGGCGGCGGATGCGCCGGCCCCCGATCCGGCGGCGGCGGCGGCTTTGCTCGAACGCGCCGGCTACCGGGATTCGGATCAGGACGGCGTCCGGGAGGATGCCGGCGGCGCCGCGCTGCGTTTTTCCGTGATCACCAACGCCGGCAACGCCGCGCGCGAGTCAACCGCGGTGTTTCTGCAGGCCGACCTCAAGCGCATTGGCCTGGCGTTGGAAGTGGTCCCGCTCGAAGGCCGATCGCTGCTCACCCGGGTGTTCGAAACCGGAACCTATGAAACCGCGCTCCTGGGCATGGCCGGCGGCGATCACGATCCGACCGCGGCGCTGGCGTTCGTGCGTTCGAACGCCGCGGATCACTGGTGGGCGCCGGAGTTGGAGCGGCCGGCCCGCGCCTGGGAAGCGGAGCTCGATCGACTCTACGACCTGCAGGGCCGGACGCTCGATTCAAGCCGGCGGCGCGAGCTGGTGGTGCAGATTCAGCGCCTGCTCGCGGCCCAGCGGCCGATGATCTTTCTGGTGCATCGCCACTTGCTGATGGCCGCCGGCCGCAATATCGGCGGGTTCAATCCGGCGCCGCTGTTCGACTTTGCGCTTTGGAACGCCGACCGGTTGTGGTTGCGCGATCGCGCCCGGACCGCGGAATGAGCGCCGCGCGGCGTTTGGCACGCGCGCTGGCCACCGTGGCCGGGGTGCTGATGCTCGGCGCCGCGCTGCAGGAGCTGGCTCCGGGCGACGCGCTCACCGACTTAAGCGGGCACACGCATCTGTCCCAAGCCGAGCGCGATCGGCTGCGCCACCGATACGGGTTGGACCGGCCCGCGGCGCTGCGTTGGGGGGCCTGGCTCCAAGGCGCGCTGCGCGGCGATCCGGGCTTCTCGATCGCCTATCAGCGACCGGTCGGCGATCTGGTCTGGCCGCGCTGGCGGCGGACTGCGGCGGTCGGTGGGCTGGCGTTCCTGCTCGCGTGGGGCACCGCCTTGCCGCTGGCGGCGGCTGCCGCCCTGCGCCGCGCCGCGCCCTGGCGCCTCGGTCTGAACGCGGTCAATCGAATCTTGCTGGCGCTGCCGGCCCTGGCTCTGGCGCCGCTGGTCCTGGCCGCAATGCTGGTCGCGGGAGGGGATGGGTTCGGGCTCATCGGACCGGTCGTGGTGTTGGCCTTGGTCGAAGGGGCAAGGGCGCTGCCGGCACTCGAGCAGTCGATTCAAACCGGCCTGGAGCGGCCCTTCGTCCTGGCCGCGCGCGCGCGCGGCCGGGGCATGGCCGGCGTCTTGCTGGGGCATGTCCTGCGCGCCGAGCTTCCGGCGCTGCTCTCGCTCGCAGCGCTGGCGGTGGCGCATCTTCTGACCGGGTCGGTCATTGTCGAGGCCACGTTCGGCTACCCCGGCCTGGGATCGCTGGCGCTCGAAGCGGTGGTCGCGCGCGATCCGCATCTGCTGATCACCACTTTTGGGGTCGTGGCCGCCACCGTGGTGGGCGCGAACCTGGCCGCCGACTCCGCCGCCGCGGCGCTGGCGCACGCGGGTTCGGTGTCGTGAGGATCCTCTGCGCCGTCGCGTTCTGCGCGCTGCTGCTTGGGGCCGAGTTCGTGGCCCCGGTCGGAGGAACGGTTCAGGATCGCGTTTTATCCGGCGCGCCGCCCTCGCTGCCTCGATTGCGCTGGTCCAGCGGCGGTCCCGAATGGGTGGTCTATCCGCTGGAGCGGCTGGGCGGCCGCTGGCGCTTTCAATCGGATCGACCGTGTCGGGTAAGTTTTCTGGCCGGCGGCGAATCGTATCGGCTGTTGGGCCTATTCGAGACCGACCTGCACCTCGCGATCGCCGCGAGCCCGGCCCGACTAAGCTGGCTTGGGATGGATGAGCTAGGCAGGGACCGCTTCGCAAGAGTCATTGAAGGCACTCGGTCGAGTGTCATTTTGTCAATCGTGGCTCTATCTGTAGCTGTTCTGTCCGGCCTGCTGCTGGGGGCCTTTGCGGGTTGGAAAGGGGGATTCGCGGACAGGGGGCTGACGATGGTCGCCGACATGCTTCTGGCCCTGCCAGGGCTCTTTCTGCTCCTGGCGCTCCGGGCCGCCCTGCCGCTCCTGCCTGCGCCCGGAATCGAGCCCCTTTTGGTTCTGGCGGTTTTGTGTTGCGGTGCCTGGATTCCGGTCGCACGGGCGGCTCAGGCCCAAGCGAGAATGCTGAGGGAGGAGGGTTTTGTCGTCGCCGCGAGGAGCTGCGGAGCCGGTTCCTTTTGGCTGCTTCGGCGCCACCTCCTGCCGGGCCTATGGCCTTTGGCCCGGGCCCAGACGGTGCCGCTTCTCCCGGCCCTGATCATCGCTGAAGCCAGCCTGGCCTATTTGGGATTGGGGCTGCGCGAGCCCGCCATCAGCTTGGGCACGCTCATTGCACGCGTCAGCGTGGCACATGCCCTCCAGCAGCCATGGGAACTAGCCCCGATTCTGGCACTGATGTTTGTCTTGCTTCTTGGGAGCTGGCTGGTTTCGGGAGCCCGAATGCCGCGGCCGGCCTCATGGAGCGGCGAGACGATCTGATCCCCAAGTTGGCCGAGATGGACCGTCCAGGCGCGCCGACCCTGTCCGATGCCGAGCTGGTAAGAGGCTGTCTGCGCGGCTCGGAGGCGGCCTGGGGGCAGCTGCTGGGACGCTACCAGCGGCTGATCTACTCGATCCCGGTCCGGATGGGCCTGACCCCGGACGAGTGTTCGGACGTGTTTCAGGGCGTGTGCTCGATTCTGCTCGAGAAGCTGGAAACGCTGCGCGATCCGAAGATGCTTTCGTCCTGGATCATGACCACCACCCGGCGCGAAGCGCTGCGGGTGCGGCGCGTCGGCCGCCGCGAGGTGCCGCTGCCTGAAACCGAGGACGGCGAACCCGGCGATTGGGCTCAGGTCGAGGTTCGCATCGAGCAGGATCTGCTGGCGGTGGAGCGAGAGCACAATCTGCGTTTGGCCTGGGAGCGCTTGGACGATCGCTGCCGCACGATCTTGGAAGCGCTGTTCTTTGGGCCCGACCAGGATTACAGGCGCCTGTCCAAGCTCCTGGACATGCCGATCGGGAGCATTGGGCCGACCCGGATGCGCTGCCTGGCGCGCTTGCGAAGGGAGCTCCAGCGGTTGGGGATGTGAGCCCGCGCAAGGTTCCTGCAGCCCGCGTTTAGGCTGGCGGATGGCGGGTCGGCCGTTTTTATTCGATTGCTGCATCGGTGTATCAAACGCCACCGACGGGCCTCTTCTGAGACCTGAGCGGTGCCGGGTGACCGGGCCGGATCCCGTAGGCGCCGCAGGGGGCAAGGGGCGGCAGGCGGCACTGACGACGAGTCGAGCTTCAAAACAGAGGCGCGAGCTCCAGCGCGCAGAATCGGCTAATATCCAGTATCAAAAGGGGAAACGGCCTCTCTGTCAGGCCTGAGAGATAGACGAGATGGGTCACATCACGATCGAGATTCTGGCGCGCCTGTTGATGGATCGACTCGGTGCGAGCGAAGCCGAGTCGGTTCGGGCGCACCTGAATCGGCCGTGCAGGCGCTGCCAGCGCGACTTGGAGCTGCTTGCGCAGTTCCGTTCGGCGCTCGGGGACAGCCGCTTGCAGGATGCGCCGCCGGAGCTGCTCCACCAGGCCCGTGCCGCGTTTCGAGATCGAGTGCGGCTGGGCATTTTGGGACCGAAACGGCCCAAGGGCGGTTGGATTGCCGAGTTGATCTATGACAGCCTCAAGGTGCCCCAGCTGGCCGGCGCCCGCGGCATCGGCAGCGGCCGGCAGCTGCTCTA
>DASWHO010000021.1:0-4315 GCA_036398155.1 Acidobacteriota bacterium | reverse complement strand
CGGCGCGGATCCTGATTCTGGAGCGCGGCTCCCAGGTGCCGCGCGAGGAGCAGAACTGGTCGCCCGCGGCGGTGTGGAAAGAGCTGCGCTACCGCACCCGCGAGCGCTGGCTGGATGAGCGCGGGCGCGAGTTTGTGCCCTACATGCACTACTGCGTCGGCGGCAACTCCAAGTTCTGGGGCAGCGTGCTCTACCGCATGCGCCGGGAGGATTTCGGCGCGGTCGAGCACCAGGGCGGCGTATCCCCGGCCTGGCCGATCGATTACGCCACGCTCGAGCCCTACTACGAGCGCGCCGAACGCCTGCTGCAGGTGCACGGCGAGCGTGGCATCGATCCGACCGAGCCGCCGCGCGGGCCGTATCCCCATGCCCCGATTCCGCATGCTCCCGAAATCGAGGAAATCGCCGCGAAACTGCGGCTCCAGGGGCTGCACCCGTCGCCGCTGCCGCTCGGGCTGATCGACCCGGGCGAGCCGGACGGGTGCATTCTGTGCTCGACCTGCAACTCGTTTCCGTGCCGCTTGCACAAAAAGAGCGACGCCGAAGTCTGCTGCATTCAGCCGGCGGTCCGGAAGCCCAATGTGACCTTATGGACCGACGCCTTCGCGCGCCGCTTGCTGACCGACTCGAGCGGGCGCCGGGTCGAGGCGGTGGAGGTGGAGTGCGGCGGCGAGACGCTGCGGGTCGCGGCCGACCTGTTCATCGTCTCGTGCGGCGCGGTCAACTCCGCGGCGCTGCTGCTGCGTTCGGCGAACGCGGCCCAGCCGCAAGGGCTGGCCAACTCCTCGGGGCTGGTGGGGCGGCGCTACATGGCGCACCTGGCGACCATGATGGCGGGCGTCTATCCGTTGCGGAAAAACGGCGCGGTGTTTCAGAAGACGGTCGCGGTCAACGACTTTTACTTTCGCAGCGCGGCTGCGGAATTCCCGTTGGGACAGCTCCAGTCGCAGGGCCGGACCCACGCGGTCATGGCCCAGACCGTGGTCCCGTGGCTGCCGCTGGATTGGTACGAGAGCTACGTCTCGCGCGGCGTCGACTGGCTGGCGATGAGCGAGGACCTGCCCCAGCTCGACAATCGGGTCACGCTGGAGGCGGACGGCCGGATTCGACTCCGCTATCGCCCCAACAACCTCCGCGCGCACGCCCGGCTGGTGCGGGTCGCCAAGCGGATCCTGCACCGCTTGGGGCTGCGCTTCGTGGTCTGCCACTCGCACCAGAGCAAAAACACCACTCACCAATGCGGCACTTTGTGTTTCGGCACCGATCCGCGGGATTCGGTGCTGGATCCCTACTGCCGCGCCCACGACGTCGGCAACCTGTTCGTCGTCGACGCGTCGTTCTTCCCCTCGTCTTCGGCGGTCAACCCGGGCCTGACGATCGCCGCCCAGGCGCTGCGGGTCGCCGACCACATCTTGGAGCGGGATCTGAAGTTGACTTTGAAGGAGGCTGCCCTTGAGAGCTCGATCGCTTAGCCATGCCGGGATCACGGTGTCCGACTTCAATCGGGCGGTGCGGTTCTACGCCGACGTGTTCGGCTGCACCCTGGTCGGGGTGGCCGACACCGAGCCGGAGCGGGTGCGGAGCTTTTTCGGCATCGACGCCGAAAAGCCGCGCTGCAAGATCGGCTGGATCCGGGTCCGCGGCGGCGCGGTGCTCGAGATCTTCGAGTTCCAGCCCCAGCGGCCGCCGGAACCGATTCCCTGGAATCGCGTCGGCCTGACCCATATCTGCTTCGACGTGAGCGACTGCCGCAAGTGGTATGACGATTTGAAACGCCAAGGGATCGAGTGCCTGTGCGAGCCGCAGGTCTCGCCGCGCGGCCACTCGTTCTTCTTCATCAAGGACTTCGACGGCAACCTGATCGAGCTGATCGATCTGGGCTACAAGTATCAGGTTCTAAAATGGCTCGGACCGCTGGGCGGCTGGCTGTTCCGGCGCGGCCGGTACAAAGCGTATTACCAAGCTAGCCGCTCCGGAACCGAGGTGCCGGGGCGGGCCGACTCACTCTCTGTGCGCAGCTCGTCCATGGGCGGCCTTCGGCCACCCATGCCACCCGATTCGTGACCCTTGGGGCGCGAAAAACGGTCAGGGCCGGGGGGACAACCAAGCCCGCGCCGCTTCGAACGAACGAAACACCCCCAGCTCGACGCCGGCCAGCTCGAGCCGGGTCGAGAGCATCCGCGCCAAGCCATAGCGATGCGTTTCCGTACCGACCACCACGGCGAAGCGGGACACGCCGCGCCGGCTGACTTGAATCAGCCAGGCGACCCGCTCCTCGATATCGGCCGGCTCGATCGCAGCGGTCGAGGCGCTGGAATCGAACAGGATCGCGGTTCCAGGTTGGAACCGAGGATCGGCGATCCCGGCGGCCGTGCTCTGTTTGGCTTCCTCCAAATCGTAGGCAGCGGAGGAGGTGATCACCAACAGACCGTATTCATAGCGCCACGAGACCGGCATGGGTTCTTGGGGCCAGCAACAGCTCATTGTAATAAGCTCGGCTCCGCCTTCCAGGGGCGCTATCGAAATCGGTCGTCCTGGAGCTCGGCGCGACGGCGGCCGTTCCCTTCCGATGCGAGGGGGTTGAAGAAATGGAGGCGGGTGGTGAACCAGGCAACCATCATGGCGACGATCGTCCTTGGATCGCTGTTGCTCGTGCCGCGATCCACCGCGGAGCTGCAGACCGATGATGCCGACTCTGCCGATGGTCCGAGTTTCGAGCTGGTCGAAGCCACGATCCCGGAGCTGCGTCAGGCACTGGAAACCGGCCGGCTCACGTCTCGCGAGCTGGTGCTGCTCTACCTGGCTCGGATCGCGATCTACGAGGACCGGGTCAACGCGGTCCTGAGCGTGAATCGAGCCGCGGTCGCCGAGGCCGAGCGGCTCGATCGCGAGCGCGCCGCCGGAAAACTGCGCGGACCGCTGCACGGCATCCCGATCGCGCTCAAAGACAACATTCAGACCAGCGAGATGCCGACCACCGGCGGCGCGCTGGCGCTGCGCGGTTTCGTTCCGCCGTATGAAGCGACCCTGACCCAGCGGCTTAAAGCGGCCGGGGCGATCATCCTCGCCAAGACCGTGATGACCGAGCTCGCCAACTGGGTCGCCGGCGCGCCGGCGCCGATGCCCGGCAACTACAGCGCACTGGGCGGCTTCGGGCTCAATCCTTACGACCCGCGACCCGATCCGCGGCGCGGCTTCGACGACGGGCGGCCGGCGCTCGGAACCGGCGGCTCGAGCTCAGGGATCGGCACGGCCGCCAGCTTCTGGGCCGCGAGCGTCGGCACCGAGACCTCGGGCTCGATCCTCAGCCCGGCGAACCAAACCATGCTGGTCGGGATCAAGCCGACCGTGGGCCGGATCAGCCGCTACGGCGTGATCCCGATCACTGCGGATCAAGACACCGCCGGGCCGATGGCGCGGACGGTGACCGACGCCGCGATCCTGCTCGGGGTGCTGGAAGGCGCGGCGCCCGATTCGAACGATCCAGCGACCGGTGCCTGCGAACCGCCGCCCGGCGGCGATTACAGCGCATTTCTCAAGCGCGGCGCCTTGAAAGGCGCGCGCATCGGCATCCCGCGCGCTTACTACTACGAGAAGGCGACCCCGCCGGGCGCGAGCGAGCCGCGCGGCGGGCTCGAGCCGCCGGCGGCGGCGCTGATGGAGGAGGCGATCGCGATCTTGAAGCGGGAAGGCGCGGTAGTGGTCGATCCGGCCGATATCCCGAGCATCGTGGACCCCGACCCGCAGCGCAACTTTCTCAAGTGGGGGGTCTGCGCCGGGATCGACCAGCGCAAGGGAAAGGACACGGAGTGCTCCGTGGTTCTGAAGTACGGCATGAAACGCGACTTCAACGCCTGGCTCGCGACTTTCGGTGCGGCGGCCCCGGTCCAGAGCTTGACCGAGCTGCGCTTCTTCAACCTGGAGCATGCGCCGCGCGGCGCCATCAAGTACGCGCAGTCGCGGCTTGAGATCTCCGACGAAATGGATCTCGACGCGGACGCCGAGCGATACCGGGCCGATCGCGAGAAGGATCTGTTTCTGGCCGCGGCCCACGGGATCGATGAGGTGTTGCAAGCTCACCGGCTCGACGCGCTTTTGTTTCCCGCCGCGAGCGGCGCCTCGATCGCCGCGCGGCCCGGCTATCCCACGGTGATCGTCCCGTTCGGCCGGGTGCCGAACGCACCCGACCCGGACTTCCCGAAGGACTTCGACCCGCAGCCGGAGCCGTTCGGTGTCAGCTTCAGCGCCGGCGCTTGCAGCGAGCCGCGCCTGATCGAGCTGGCCTACGCCTTCGAGCAGGCGACCTTGCGCCGCG
>DASWHO010000020.1:0-15065 GCA_036398155.1 Acidobacteriota bacterium | reverse complement strand
GGCTTGTGAGAAAAGCGGGCTAGCGGACGGAGTTCGAAGCATTCACTCGCTGGCACAAACGGGAGGGGGCAAGCCCCTCCCCTACATTTTCATCGGTTCGAGCGCTGCGGCGCTGGCGTGGCGCGGTGCAGACCTAATCGGGGGTCCAGCGCAGGATCGGTTGGCGGGCCGCGCGGGTTTCGTCGAGGCGCTTGACCGGGGTGGTGCGCGGGGCGCTTTGCACCAGCTCCGGATCCGTTTCGGCTTCGGCGGCGATCGCCTTCATCGCGGCGATGAAACGGTCGAGCTCGGCGCGCGGCTCGGTTTCAGTGGGCTCGATCATCAGCGCGCCGGGGGCGATCAGCGGGAAGTAAATGGTCGGCGGATGGAAGCCGTAGTCCATCAGGCGCTTGGCGATGTCGAGCGTCTTGACCCCGAACTTGAGCTGGCGCTGGTCAGTGAAGATGACTTCGTGCATCGAATCGATGTCATAAGCGAGCTGATAGACCGAGCGCAGGCCGGCCTTGATGTAGTTGGCGTTGAGCACCGCGTTCTCGCTGACCCGCTTGAGCCCCGCGGCGCCCATGCTCAAGATGTACGCGTAGGCGCGCACCAGCATGCCGAAGTTGCCGTAGAAGCTGCGCACCCGGCCGATCGATTCCGGAAACTCTTCCGCGAGGCGGTAGCGGCCGCCCTCCTTCACGACCCGCGGCACCGGCAGGAACGGGCGCAGAAACTCCTTGACCGCGACCGGGCCGCTGCCGGGGCCGCCGCCGCCGTGCGGGGTGGTGAAGGTCTTGTGCAGATTGAGGTGCATGACGTCGCAGCCCATGTCGCCGGGACGCGAGATGCCCAGCAGCGCGTTCATGTTGGCGCCGTCGCAGTAGACCAAGCCGCCGGCATCGTGGACCAGCGCGCAGATCTCGGCGATGTTTTGTTCGAAGATCCCCAGGGTGTTCGGATTGGTCAGCATCAACGCTGCGACGTCGCGACCCAGGCGGGCCTTGAGATCCTCGAGGTGGAGCCGGCCGTCGGCGCCGCTCTTGATCTCGACCACCTGGTAGTTGCACAGGTGCGCGCTGGAGGGATTGGTGCCGTGGGCCGAGTCGGGGATCAGGACCTTGGAGCGCGGATCGCCGCGCTGGGTGAGGCAGGCGCGGATGATCATCATGCCGGTGAGCTCGCCCTGGGCGCCGGCCGACGGCTGCAAGGTGAGCGCGTCCATGCCGGTGATCCGGGCCAGGAACTGCTCGAGCTCGTGGATCAAGCGCAGGCAGCCCTGGCTCAGCGCCTCCGGCTGATACGGATGCGCCAGCGCCATCCGCGGGCGGCGCGCGACCAGCTCGTGGAGCCGCGGGTTGTACTTCATGGTGCAGCTGCCGAGCGGATAAAGCCCGTGATCGATGCAGTAGTTCCAGCGCGACAAGCGGGTGAAGTGGCGGATCACGTCGATCTCGCTCAGCTCCGGCATCCCGGGGATATCCTGCCGCACCAGCTCTGCCGGCAGCGCCGGCAGTGCCTCGGACTCCAGATCGCTGGCCTCGAGGACGTAGCCGACCCGGCCGCGCGCGCCGCGCTCGAAGAGCAGCCCCTCGCGAAAATCCATTGGATGGTCGGCTCGTTGCGCCTTCATGGCCGTCTAACTCGTCGAGGGCTTCGCCATTGATATCCGCCGGCATGGTTCCCAATGGGGTGGCATGGGTGGCCGAAGGGCGCCCATGGTCGAGCTGTGCGCGATCTGTGAGGTCGTCCATGGGCGCGCTGCGCGTGCCCATGCCACCCATCCATGTGTTCTCATTTCGCTCCGCATAACGGCCTACTTCACCAACTCCGAAAGCGCGGCGGCAAAGCGGTCGATGTGGTCCTTGCGGTTGCACTCGGTGCAGGCGACCAGGATCTGGCGTTTGCGATCGCGGTCCCAGTGGCCCAGATCGACGCCGCCGAGGATGCCGCGCTCCGCGAGCGGTCCCAGGATAGCGGCGGCCTCGCGCGGCAGCTCGAGCGCGAACTCGTTGAAAAACGGCGCCGCATACACCGCGCGCACGCCGGGAATCGCCGTGAGCTTGCCGTATGCATAGACCGCGTAGTCGCGGCAGCGCTGAGCGATCTGCCGCAGGCCGACCGGCCCCCACAACGCCAGCGTCACGGTCGCGACCAGCGCGAACAGCCCCTGGTTGGTGCAGATGTTGCTGGTCGCCTTGGCGCGGCGGATGTGCTGCTCGCGGGTCGCCAAGGTCAGGACGAAGCCGCGCCTTCCTTCGGCGTCAACGGTCTGCCCCACCAGCCGGCCCGGCAGCTCGCGCTTGAACGCGTCGCGGGTGGTCAAGAAACCGACCAGCGGCCCGCCGAAGCTGGGCGCGAGGCCGAACGAAGCCGCCTCCCCCGCCACCACGTCGGCGCCCAGCTCGCCCGGAGCCTTGAGCAGGCCCAGCGAAACCGCTTCGGCGATCGCCACGATCGCGAGCGCGCCGGCCTGGTGCGCCGGCGGGATAGCAGCCGCCAGATCTTCGATGCAGCCGAAGAAGTTGGGCGATTGGACCACCGCGGCGACCGCGCCGCGCTCGAGCTCGGCGCGCCAGGCCGCGGCGTCGGTGCGGCCGTCCGGACCCAGCGGCGCCTCGATCACCTCGAGCGGGTACGAAGCGAGATAGCTGCGCAGGGTCTGGCGATACTCGGGGTGCAGGCCGGCCGAAACCACCACCCGGTTGCCCTGGCGCAGCCGCTCCGCCATCAGCACCGCCTCGGTCAGCGCCGACGCGCCCTCGTAGAGCGAGGCGTTGGAGACCTCCATGCCGGTGAGCTGGCAGAGCAAGGTTTGCCACTCGAAGATCGCCTGCAGGGTGCCCTGGCTGACCTCGGGCTGATACGGGGTGTAGGCGGTGAAGAACTCGGCGCGCTGGATCAGCGCGTCGACCGCAGTCGGCTGGCGGTGGCGGTAGAGGCCGGCGCCCAGAAAGCTGATGGTCGCCTCGGGATCCAGGTTGCCGCGCTCCAGCTCGCGGAACCGCTCCAGCACCTCCCACTCCGAGTGTGGCCGCGGCAACTCGAGCGCGCCCGCGACCCGCAAGGCCTTGGGAATGCTGGCGAACAGATCTTCGATCGTCGACACGCCGATCGCGTGCAGCATCGCATCGCGTTCGGCGTCGGTAGTCGGCAAATAAGGAAACACGGGCGAGCTCCTTTTGAACCGGCGCCGCAGCGCGTCTCTAGTGTCCGCCCGCGCTGACGAACTTTTGATAGTCCGTGCTCGACATCAGCGCGCCGAGCTCGTCCGGGTTGCTGAGCTTGAGCTTGACCATCCAAGCCGCGCCGTGCGGCTCGCTGTTGATGGTCTCGGGGTGCTCGGTCAGCGCGCCGTTGACTTCGACCACCTCGCCCGACACCGGACAGTAGATTTCGGAGACCGCCTTGACCGACTCGACCGTGCCCAGAACGTCGTTGGCGTCGAAGCGCTGGCCGGCCTCGGGCAGCTCGAGATAGACGATGTCGCCGAGCTCGTGCTGCGCGTGATCGGTGATCCCGACCGTGCCGATGCTCTCTTCGACCGCGATCCATTCGTGGTTCTTGGTGTAAAGGTAGTTGTCAGGATACATGGTTCCTCCGTCGATTCCCGTCAGCTCACGATCGCGGGCGGCGATAGAACGGCGTCTCGACCACCTGGGCCCGCGCCGGTCTACCGCGGACTTCGATCTCGATGGCGGTGCCCGTGCGCCGCTGCTGCCATGGCAGGTAGGCCAGGCCGATGTTCTTGCCGATGCTCGGCCCCGGCGCGCCGCTGCGCACCTGGTCGACCTGCTCGCCCCCGAGCCGCACCGGATAGCCATGGCGCGCGATCTCGCGCCCCTGCATCTCGAAGCCGACCAGCAAACGCGCCGGATGGCGCTCGGGCCGGCCCTTGACCGGCTTCTCGCGCTCGAGCCGCTCGCGGCCGAAAAAATCGCCGCGCTCTTCGAAGCGCAGAATCCAGCCGATGCCGGCCTCGACCACCGAAGTGGTCTCGTCGATGTCGTTGCCGTACAGGCACAGCTTGGCTTCCAAACGCAAGGTGTCGCGGGCTCCCAAACCACAGGCTAGCAGGCCGAGCGGTTTGCCAAGCTCGAGCAGACTGTTCCACAGCTCCTCGGCCAGCTCGGGCGAGAGGTAGACCTCGAAGCCGTCCTCGCCGGTGTAGCCGGTGCGCGAGACGATCGCCTGCAGTCCGCCGCGCGCGCGCTCGTAGAAGTGGTAGGAGGCCAGCGCATCCAGCCGCAAGCCGCCGAGCCAGTCGCTGGCGTCGAGCACCTGCTGCAGCACCGCCTCGGCCTGCGGTCCCTGGATCGCGAGCTGGGCGAAATCCGGCGACCGGTCGAAGGCATCGACCTCGCCTTCCAGGTGCTTTTGGATCCAGTCGAAGTCCTTCGACGTGTTGGAGGCGTTGACGCACAACAGGTAGTGTTCCGGGCGGCGCCGCGAGTAGACCAGCAGATCGTCGACGATGGTCCCTTCCGGCGTGGTCAGTGCCGAGTACTGCACCTGCCCGTCCTCGAGCCGGCCGGCATCGTTGGCGCAGAGCCTCAGCAGCAACTTGAGGCTGTCGGGACCGCGCAGCTCGATCTCGCCCATGTGCGAGACGTCGAACAGGCCGCAGGCGCGCCGCACCGCGTGGTGCTCTTCGAGCACCCCCGAATACTGCACCGGCATTTCCCAGCCGCCGAACGGCACCATGCGCGCGCCGCTGCGCAGGTGCGCGGCATAGAGTGGAGTGCGGCGGAGGGCGGAGTCTTGCTGCGTCATGCTGGCTCGGGCGGAGCCCGCTACGTTATCACGCCCCCCCAAGCTGTCAAGGATGCCTAGCCCGGCGGGCCCGCGGCGGATCTGCCGCCGGGTTCGTCATTCCGGCCCAAGCCGGAATCCAGACGTATCCGCTCCCGCTGTCGCGCGCCTTGCAGCGGATCGTAGATCCACCACCCTATCAACCTGCAGGGATTCTGCTTGCCTGGGGGACACGCGCCGCGGTGCTGGTCAAGCGATCGTGACCTCGGTTTTTGGGGGACAGGTCTTGACACCGTGCGCCGTGCCGACTATATAGAGACGATATGAAGACGCTATCCGTAACCGACGCGCGGCAGAATCTGACCCGTTGGCTGCGCGCGGCAATTGAGGGAGAAGATGTGGGCATCCTCTGTGGTGATCAAATCGTCGCGTTGCGCCCGGTGCAGGTCTACTCCGAAGACTACGCCCTACAAGAATACGGCCTGACCAAGAAGGATCTGGCCCACGCGGCCAAGCGGATGGACGCCGACTTGGCTCAGGATGGCAAGCGCGGGCGTCTGCGCCGATACAGCGGTGATATTGAGCAGGATCTGCGGGACGCGTGAGCCGGGACATCGTCCTCAGTTACCGGTTTCGGCAGGTTGTGCGCCGGTATCCGAAGCCAGTACGCATCGAAACCGGCAAGGCGATTGATCGGGTCCAATTGTCACTCGGCAGCCCTCACCGCCATACCGGGCTTAGTATCCGAAAACTCGTGAAGGACTATTTTGAAATGCGTGTGGGTTTGAAGTTACGGCTAATCTTCCGCATCAAGCCTGAGAGTGTCACAATCGTCTTCGCCGGAAAGCATGAGGAAATCAGGCGATTTCTTAAGCAGTTGTAGCAATCGGGTTGGGACTCTACCAGCCCGGCGGCGGTTCGACGAAAGGGAGGTTCACGATAGCAGCTGGTCGTAGAGCTGCTCGAAGCGCTGGACGCGGCGAGCGGGGCCGAGCTCGGCCGCGGCGTAGGCGCGGCCGGCCGAAGCGAGCGTGTCGGCGCGCGCCGGCTCGCGAGCCAAGGCCCGCAGCGCGCTTACCAATCCGTCGAGATCGCGCCGCGCCACGTTGATCGCCACCGAGTCCGGCAGCTCTCCACCGACCGCCACCGTGGGAATGCCGCACGCCAGCGCCCGAGCCAGGTTTAACGGCGCTGCGGCGGCGTCGACCACGGCGATCGCGACCTCATCCGCCGCCGCCACGGATCGGAGCTTCTGGCTCAGGCCCAGCGCGGCGGTCTGGAGCTCCACCGCGCGGCGAAACACGCCGGGCCCGGCCAGCGCCAGCCGCAGCGCCGGCAGCTCGCCGGCCAAGATCCGCAGCGCGTGGAGCAGCATCTGGTTGAGATCCAGCTCGCTTTCGGGGCTGGCTGGACCGATCAGCAGCTCGGCGGCGGCTCGCCGCGCCGCTTTCGCGGCGCGCTCCGGGATCTCGATCGCGTCTTCGATCCGCACCATCCGCTCCTGCCACCGCGGCGGGAAGTCCGCCGCCCGAGCGCCGCCCGCCGCCACGATTCGATCGGGCCGGACTCCGAGCCGCTCCAGGGCGCGCGCCTCCGCGCGCCCCAGCGGCGGGCGGCGCAGAACCCAGATCAGCTTGCCGCCGCGCGCGATGCGGCGCGGCAGCGCGACCAGCGCCGGGCGCCAGCCCTCGGCCTGGACCAGATCGCAGCGCCGACCCAACAGGACTCGGCTCGAGGCCGCAACCGAGTCGCGCTTCGACGCCCGCGGCGCGAGGCCGGGCGCGAAATCGAGCTCGACCGCCGCTGCCTCCAGGCGCTCGGACAGCGCCCCCGGACCCGGAAGCCAGGCGCGGCGCTCGAAGCGGTGTCGATCCAGACCCGCCAGCAAGATCTCGAGCTGCTGTCCGCTCGGATCCAAGATCGAGCCCGAAGCCAGCACCAGCAGTTCGCGCTTGCGGTTCATGATCCGCGCGGCTCAGCCCGAATCCCAGAAGGCGCCGCGGACCAGCTCGCAGACCGGCTCGCCGCTTTCGCCGCTGCGGACCGCGACCACGTCGAAGCGGCAGGGCGGCTCGCCCAAATGTCGCCACTGCAAGTAGCGCCGGGCGAGTTGAACCAGTTGGCGCTGTTTCCGGCGGTCGATCGCTTCCAGCGGATCCCCGGCCCCGCTGCCGCGCCGGGTCTTGACCTCGATAAAACAGAGCACTTCGTTCTCCCGCATGATGAGATCGAGCTGGCCGCGGCCCAAGCGCACGTCGCGCTCCACCATCCGATAGCCCAAACGGCGCAGGTAGCGTTCCGCCAGCGCCTCGCCGCCCCGGCCCAGCTCGATTCGGCCGCGGCGCCACCAGCCGCGGCGCTGCTGCCAAGCGCCCACTGCGGCTCAGGGACGCGGTTGCGCGTGGCTCTCTGGCAAAAACTTTGCGCGATTGGGAGCGCGATGCGCTGCACCGGGTTCAACCGGCGGCAATCAGGCCTGCGCCCGCTTGACCCGGGTCCCGAGCGGGGTGTCTTCCAGCACGTACCCGAGCGCTTGGAGCTCGCCCCGCAGTCGATCGGCGCTGGCGAAGTCGCGGCGCCGCCGCGCGGCCTCGCGCTGCTCGACCTTGCGGGCGATCTCCTCCTGCGGCTCGACCAAGGTCGCCGCCAAACCGCGCAGTCCCAAGATCTGGTTGCTCTGCTCCACAAAGGCCCGCACCCGCGCCGCATCCCCGGCCCGCAGCTCGCCCGCGGCGGCGACCAGGTTGACCTCGCGCACCAAGGTGAACAGCGCGGCGATCGCGCCCGAGATATTCAGATCGTCGTCGAGCTCGGCGTCGAAGCGCTCGCGGGCCTGAAACAGGAGCCGCGGCACCGCGTCGCTCTCGCCGTCCGGCAGGGTCTTGGCGCCGATCTGGTTGAGAAAATTGCGCAGCCGGGTCAGCGCGCCTTCGGCCTCGACCAGTCCGGCGCGGGTGAAATTGAGCTGCTGGCGGTAGTGGGTGGTCAAGAGCAGGAAGCGCAGCGGCATGGCGTCGCCGCCGGGCGGCACCAGGTCGCGCAGGGTGAAGAAGTTGCCTTTGGACTTCGACATTTTCTCCCCATCCACCAACAGGTGCGCGCTGTGCAGCCAGGTGCGGGCCAACGGCTTGCCGCTGGCCGCCTCGCTCTGGGCGATCTCGTTGGTGTGGTGTGGGAAGATCAGATCGACCCCGCCGGCGTGGATATCGAAGCTGTCGCCCAAATAGCGGCGCGCGATCGCCGAGCATTCCAGATGCCAACCCGGCCGGCCCGGCCCCAGCTCGGAGTCCCAGAAATGCTCGCCCGGCTTGGACGCCTTCCAGAGCACGAAGTCGCGCACGTTCTCTTTGTCGTACTCGTCGCTGTCGACTCGGGCCCCGGCGCGCAGACCCTCGACATCGAGCCCCGCGAGCCGGCCGTAATCGGGGAAAGCGGCGATCCGGAAATAGACCGAGCCTTCCTTGCGGTACGCGATTCCGTGGTCCAACAGGCGCTGCACCATCGCCACCATCTCGGCGATGTGCTCGGTCGCGCGCGGATAGTGTTCGGCCGGCTCCAGGTTGAGCGCCTGGCGATCCTCGAAGAACGCCTCGATGTAGGGCGCGGTGAACGCCTGCAGGCTGACGCCGGCCTCGCGCGCGCCGCGGATGATCTTGTCGTCCACGTCGGTCAGGTTCATGACCTGTTCGACCTCGAAGCCCCGCGCCCGCAGGGTGCGGCGCAGCAGGTCGTAGAACACGAAGGCGCGCCAGTTGCCGATGTGGGCGTAGTCGTAGACCGTCGGCCCGCAGCTGTAGATTCCGGCGCGCCCGGCCCGGAGCGGCTCGAACGTCTCGCGCCGCCGCGTCAGCGTGTTGTAGAAGGCCAGCATCGGTTCACGCCCCGCGGGCGCGCCAAACGATCGAGCGCGCACGGCCGCGCACCCGGCTCCAACCCTGGGGCGGCTCGAGCCGCGGCGGCGGCAGGCGGCGCCAGCGCAGCTCGACATCGAGCGCGTTCGCCTCGATCGCGCAGAGCAGGCGCAGCGGCTGCTCGGCGACACCGGCGCGCACCAGCTCGCCCAGCCGCTTGGCCATCGAACGGCCCAGGCGCCGCGCCTGCGGCCGCTTGAATCCGGCCAAGGCGGCGGCCGATTCGGTGACCGCGACCGCGACCGCGATCGAGCGCCCCAGCGCGGTGAGATGCAGGACGGCGTCCATGTCTTTAGCCGCGGGCGTCCAAAGCTGCAGCGGCAAACAGCCGGCGCGCGGTCTCGATATCGCGGCGGATCTGCTCGCTCAGCTCGCGCGCTCCGGCGAAACGCTTTTCATCCCGAATCCGCTCCAGGAACCGCAATTCCAACGCCTGGCCCAGCAGCGCTTCGTGAAAATCCAGCAGATGGGTTTCGACCGTCAGGCGCTCTTCGCCGAAGGTCGGGCGCACGCCGACGTTGGTCAAGCCGTAGGCCGCGCGCGCGCCGATTCGCACCTCGACCGCATAGACGCCGCGGGCCATGAACAGCTCGTTGTCGGTCTCCAGATTGGCGGTGGCGAAGCCCAGCGCCGCCCCGCGGCCGGCGCCGCGGACCACACGGCCTTCGATGCTGTAGGGCCGGCCCAGCAGCTCGCGCGCCGCGGTCACCTCGCCGCGGCGCAGCTGCTCACGAATTCGGGTGCTCGAGATCGGGGGTCCGCCGTGGTCGAGCTCCCTGACCAGCTCGACGCTGAATCCGAAGCGCCGGCCGCAGGCCTCGAGGGTCGCGGTATCGCCGCCGCGGTCGTGCCCGAAGCGAAAGGTCGGCGTGGTCACGATCTCGCCGGCCCGCAGCGCTTGGACCAAGACCTGCTCGACGAACGGCTCGGCTTCGAGCTGCGCCAGCTCGACGGTGAAACGCAAAAACAGGGTTCGTTCGACTCCGGCCAGCCGCAGCAGCCGAGCTTTCTGCGCCGGTGTGGTGATCGCCGGCAGCGGCCGATCGGGATGGAGCACGCGTCCGGGGTGGGGCTCGAAGGTCAACACCACCGCGGCCGCGCCCCGGCGTTTGGCGCTCCCTACCAGCGCCTCCACCACTTCGAGGTGGCCGAGGTGAACCCCATCGAAGTTCCCGATCGTGATCGAGGGGCGCCCCTCGAACGTTGGCAGGGTCGCGAGATCGTAGAGCGGCGGCGGATCCATGGAGAAATCCCAGAAACCTATGCAGAAGCAGATGTTATATCAATTGCGCGCGGCGTAGTAGCCTTCGCGGGTGCGCACCGTGAGCTCGGGCCGGCCCTGGATCTTCACCGCGATCGAGTGCCAGCGCCCATCGCGCTCGGCGCCTTCGGGCGTATAGGTCAAATAGTACTGGCTGCTCAGCTCGGCCCGGATCTGGTCGAAGATCTCCGACAGCTTGCCCATCCGGTTGGTGAAGAAGGCGCGCCCCCCGGTGACCCCGGCGAGACGCTCCATCAGCTCGCGGCGCTGGCGGTCGTCGCTGTCGAAGATCCCGACCCCGAAGGCCGTGAAGTAGACCGTGACCTCCGAGGCCTTGGCCTGCTCCAGGATGTCGCCGTATTCGGCATGGCTGGATTCGTCGCGCCCGTCGGTGAACACCACCACCGCCTTGCGCTCCTCAACCGGCCGCAGCAGGCGGAACGCGGCGCCGATCGCGTCGTGGATCGCGGTGCCGCCCTCGGCGAAGGTCGATTGCACCGCGCGGGTCAGCCGCACGGTGTCGGCGGTGAACTCCTGCAGCAGGTAGACCCGATGGTTGAAGTCGACCAGCGCCAGCCGGTCTTCCTGCCGGGTCTTGACCACGAAGCGCGCGGCCGCCTCCTGGGCTTTCTCGAGCCGATCGCCCTGCAGCATGCTGCCCGAGCTGTCCAAGCACAACACCACCACCAGCGGCAGGTTCTCGCGCTTGAAGGTGGCGATCGGCTGCGGCTTGCCGTCTTCCAAAACCACGAAGTCCTCGCGCGTGAGGTCGGTGATGAAGCGGCCCTTGGAATCGATCACGGTGGCGTTGAGCTGCACTTCGGTGACCCGCTGCCGCAGCTGCAGCACCACCTCGCGCGTAATCACCAGCGCGCTAGCCTCGAGCCCGCGGCTGTCGCGCGCCGTCGCCTTGAGCACGTGGCCGAGGATCTCGGACCCGAAATCGTGGACGATCTGGTAGGGCGCGGCGGCGGCGCTGCCGACCAGCACCTCGTCGACGTAGAAATCGACCCGCTCGATCCGTGCCCCGGGCGGAGCCGCCACCTCGACCCGCAAGGTTTCTTCGCCGGTCACCACCGCGCCGTCGCCGTGCGAAATCCAGCGCACTTGGAGGTCTTCGGCGGCCGGCAGCAGCGCGGCGAAGCAGGCCAGCACTGCCAGCGCAGCGGTCCCGAGCCCGCGGCGGCGCCGGTGCGCCCGCTTTCCAAGCCTCGGCTCTTCCCGACTCATGCTTCGATTCCCCTATCGACCCAGCTTGCGGCGCAGCTCGGCCACGCGACGCGAGGCGGGCTCGGCCAGGACATGGTTCGGAGCCTGAGCCAAAAGCTCCTGAAACGCCCGCAACGCGGGCTCGAATTGCTGCTGCTCCAGGCGCAGCGTGCCCAGGCGATAGAGCGCCGGCACGAACGCGGGATCGGCCTCCAGCGCGGCCTCGAACTGCTGTTCGGCGGCCGCGGCATCGCCGGCCAGCTCGAGCGCCAGGCCGCGGTCGTAGTGCAGCGGCGCCGGCGCGCCGTATCCAGCGGCCGCTTCGAACGCGGCGGCGGCCTCGCGATAGCGTCCGATCGAGAACAAGATCCGGGCCCGCAGCGCCGCGACTTCACCGCTTTGATCGGCCGGGAGCAGCTCGAGGGCTCGGGCTGCGAGGCCGCGGTCGAGCAGGGCCCGCGCCAACTGCAGCTCGAGGCCGGCTTCGCGGTCGGGTGCTTCGGGCGCGTCCCACTCCAGATCGGTCTGATCGCCGAGCCGCTCCGCCAGCTTGCGCTTGGACTTGGGCAGCGATTCGAGCCGGGTTTCCAGGGTCGCCGCGTCGGCGCCGCGACCCAGCTGCCGGTACAAGGTCGCACCAACCACCAGGGCGGCCGGATCATCGGGATGGTCGCCCAGGCGCTGCTCGATCAGCTCGACCGCTTCGGCGCTGTCGCCGAGTTGGACCTGGAGCTGCACCAAATTGGCGAGCGCCTCGCCGGCGTCGGCCGCCAGCTCCAGCGCGCGGCGGAACGCGGCGATCGCCTTGCTGCTGCGCTCGAGATGGGCGTAGGCGATCCCGAGGTCGTTCCAGGCCTGCACGTGCTGCTTGTCGACCCGCAGCGCGCGCAGGCACGCGCGCAGCGCACCCTCCCAGTCCTGTTGGCGCTGATGCACCAAAGCCACGCCGTGGAAGCCGTCGGCGCTGCGCGGGTCGATCTCGGTCACGGTGGTGAACGCAGCCAGCGCCTCACGATAGTGGCCCAGCTCCAGATGGCAGACGCCGAGCAGGAAATACGCGTCGGGGTTCGCGAGCTCGACCTGGATCAGCGACTCGAGATCCTTGAGCGCCGCCTCGAACTGTCCCTGGGTGACTTGGTTGACCGCGCGGCGCAGATAGAGCGCCGCCTCGCGCCGCACCTGCGCGGCGCGCGACACCTTGGGATCCGGCGCCGGCGGCGGCTGGTCCTGGGCCCGGACGGCGGGCGGCAGCGCCAGCGCGGCCGCGGCGGCCGCCAAGCAGAGCACTCGCATGGGTCGTATTCTAGGCAACCTGCCGGCCTCGCACCTGTGATTCAACTTATGCCGTCTCCTGCGAGCGTCAGCGCGCTTAACCCTTGCCGCGTGCGCGCGGCTGCCGGCGCCGGCCGCCGCGAGCCAGGCGCAGGTGCAGCGGCTCGCGCTCGCTGCGGTCGGCGTCCCCCGCGCCGCCCGGAGCGGCGCCGATACCGAGCAGGCGGCGCTCCAAGAGCAGGATCTGGTCGCGCAGCGCGGCGGCCTGCTCGAAGCGCTGCTCGGCGGCCGCTTCCGACATCCGCGCCTGCAGGCTCGCGATGCGCCGCTCCATCAGGCGCGGATCGACCTCGAGCCGCAGCCGCTCCTCCTGCGCTGCCCGATCGGCGGCCGCCAGCGCCCGCGCATCGAGCGGCTCGGCTTCCGGCTCCGGCGGCTCATGCACGAAGTAATCGGCCTGCACCGCCTTGAGCAGCGGATCGCGAATCGCCTTGACCACGCTTTCGGGCGTGATGCCGTGCTCCTCGTTGTAGCGCCGCTGCAGCTCGCGGCGCCGCTCGGTCTCCCCGATCGCGGCCTTCATCGAAGCGGTGATCGTGTCGGCGTAGAAGATCACCCGGCCCGCGAGATTGCGCGCCGCGCGGCCCGCGGTCTGGATCAACGCCGGCGCCGAGCGCAAGAACCCTTCTTTGTCCGCGTCCAGGATCGCGACCAGCGACACCTCCGGCAGGTCCAGGCCTTCGCGCAGCAGGTTGATGCCGACCAGGACGTCGATGTGCCCCAAACGCAGCGCCCGCAGGATCTCATCGCGCTCCAGGGTCTCGATGTCCGAATGCATATACCGCACCCGCACGTCCAGCTCGCGGTAGTACTCGGCCAGCTCCTCCGCCATCCGCTTGGTCAAGGTGGTTATCAGCACCCGTTGAT
Source organism: Acidobacteriota bacterium (assembly GCA_036398155.1). GTDB lineage: Bacteria > Acidobacteriota > DASWHO01 > DASWHO01 > DASWHO01 > DASWHO01. The sequence continues at coordinate 1,754 of DASWHO010000020.1, read as the reverse complement.
CGTTCGCCACCCGGCGCCGGATCTCGCCCAGCAGGTCCTCGACCTGGCCGGCGACCGGGCGAATCTCGATCTCCGGATCGATCAGACCGGTGGGACGCACGACCTGCTCGACGAACACCCCGGCGGTCTGCCCCAGCTCGTACGGGCCCGGCGTAGCCGAGACGTAGAGCGCCTGGTGCACCCGCTGCTCGAACTCCGGAAACGAGAGCGGGCGGTTATCCAGCGCCGAAGGCAGCCGAAAGCCGTACTCGACCAGAGTCAGCTTGCGCGAGCGGTCGCCCTCGTACATCGCCCGCAGCTGCGGCACCGTCATGTGGCTCTCGTCGACGATCAGCAACCAGTCCTGGGGAAAATAGTCGAGCAGGTTGGGCGGTGGCTCGCCCGGCTCGCGGCCCGAGAGATGCCGCGAGTAGTTTTCGATCCCGGTGCAGTACCCCATCTCCTGCAGCATCTCGAGGTCGAACAGGGTCCGCTGCGACAGCCGCTGGGCTTCGAGCAGCTGGTTCGAACCGCGCAGCTCGACCACCCGCTGATCGAGCTCGGCGCGGATCGACTCCATCGCGCGTCGCAGCCGCTTCTGCGGGGTGACGTAATGGGTCTTGGGGTAGATCGGCACCCGATCGAGCTGGCGCTCGACCGTGCCCAGCAGCGGATCGATCTCGCTGATCTCCCGCACCTCGTCGAAGTCGAGCCGGACCCGAATCGCGCGCTCGGCCGCGGCCGGAAAGATGTCGATCTGATCGCCGTGGACCCGGAAGGTGCCGCGGCGCAGCTCGACGTCGTTGCGCTGGTACTGGATCTCGACCAGCTTGCGCAGCAGCTCGCGCTGATCGACCTGCTGGCCGCGTTCGAGAAATACCAGCATGCCGTAGTAGGCCTCGGGCGAGCCGAGGCCGTAGATGCAGGAGACGCTGGCGACGATGATCACGTCGCGGCGCTCGAACAGCGAGCTGGTCGCGCTGTGCCGCAGCCGATCGATCTCGTCGTTGATCGCGACGTCCTTCTCGATGTAAGTGTCGGTGCGCGGGATGTAAGCCTCCGGCTGATAGTAGTCGTAGTAGGAGACGAAGTATTCGACCGCGTTGTAGGGGAAAAAAGTGCGGAACTCGCCGTAGAGCTGGGCCGCCAGGGTCTTGTTGTGGGCCAGCACCAGCGCCGGGCGCTCGACCCGCTCGATCACTTTGGCCATGGTGTAGGTCTTGCCCGAGCCGGTCACGCCGAGCAGCACCTGACTGCGCTCGCCGGCCTCGAGACCTTGCACCAGCGCATCGATCGCCGCCCCTTGATCGCCGCGCGGCGAGTATTCGGATATCAGCTGAAAAGCCGCCATCGCCCCGGTCCGTAAACTTTTAGTCTAGCCGCGCCGGGCGGCAGCGACAATCGCGACCCCCGGCCACGGGCCGGCTCTGCCGGCGTAGCCTGCATGGGTGCCGTGGGCAAGCTCTGCTTTGCCCACGGACAACCCATCAATCCAGGACCGGCCCTTTACGAATCCGAATGCCGACCATGGGCAAGCAGAGCTTGCCCACGGCACCCCGGCTTGCCCGCAGCCCGGATTGCTGGCGGCGACCGTTTTTTGGCTGGGCCTCGACCCCGCACCGGCGGCGCCGATCCCGGCGCGAGGCCTATTCGTGACGGAGGGCGATCAGGGGATCGGTGCGGGCGGCGCGCCGCGCCGGAACGAAACAGGCCAGCGCGGCGGTGCCCAAAAGCAGGACGGCGACTCCGATGAAGGTGATCGGGTCGGTGGGGCG
>DASWHO010000019.1:0-14339 GCA_036398155.1 Acidobacteriota bacterium | reverse complement strand
CCGAGCGCCCCTGCGTGGAAAGTGGGGGAACTCCCCCACAGCCCCTGGCAGATGGCGGCAGATCCACCGCCGGGCTAGAAGCCTTCGAGGATGCTGCTGGCAAGGGTGGCAGCAAAGTCGGTCGAGGCCTCGCGGATCGCTTCGATCTCTTGGTCGAAATAGTTGGCGGCGTCGCTGGCGACTTGGTATTCCTTCCGAAACACGAAGTTGCGGCTCGAGAACAGGATCTTGTTGGCCACCAGGTCGCGAAACTGGACCCGCGAGTTGATCAGCACCGAGATCTGGGTGGCGCGTCCTTCGGCATCGAGCGCCACCGGCCGGCTGCTGAAGTTGGTGATCTCCCCCAGCAGCAGCGCATCGACGCCGTCGCGCTGTGAGACCACGTCGTAGCCGCCGTGGGCGATGAACTGCTGCTGGACCTCGGAGGTCAGGATTTCGTCGAGCTCGAGCCGTGAGGTCTGGTTCTCGAACGGCGGGATCCCGACCCGCTGGATGTGCTGCGGCAAGGTCGCGCCGCGGCCGGCCAGCGAGTAGCCGCAGGCGCTCATCAGCAGCGCGCTCAGCGCCGTCAGCGCGATCGGTGCCGATCTCACCGCACCGGCTCCCGGGTTTCCAGATAGCGTTTGACCCCGTCGAGCACGCCGTTCACGAAATGCGGGCTCTTCTGGGTGCCGTAGCGCTTGGCGACCTCGATCGCTTCGTTGATCACCACCTTGGGCGGGGTCTCGAGCTCGTAGACCAGCTCGAACACCGCCAGCCGGAGCAGGTTGCGGTCGATCGCGTACATTCGATCCAGCCGCCAGTGATGGGCCGACGCGGTGATCAGCTCATCGATCTCGGCGCTGTGCTCAATCACCCCCTCGGCCAACCTTTCGGCGAACGCGCGGGTCTCCGAATCGACCGGATTCTGCGACCAGAACGACGCCAACGTGATCGCAAGCTCCGCGCCGCGCGCTTCCTTCTGGTAGAGGATCTTGAGCGCCAGCTCGCGGCCCTTTCGGCGACTGCCCATATTCGTTCCGCAGCAACTCCCAAGCCACAATAGCACAAGGCATCTGGATTTTCAGAAGGCCTCTTGGGACAAGCCCCGCCCCTACATTCGCTTCGCTCAGTCGCGCAGGGCCTCGCGCTTGCCGACCTCGGTCTGCAGCGTCTCCAAGAAAGCCATGAAGCGGCGCATCTCCGTGAGCGGCGGGCTGGCCCCTTCGAGCTTGCCGCGAAACTCCGCGAAGCCATCCCAGTCGGCGAACATCAGGCTGCGCAGCGAGCGCTGATCGAAGGTCTGGAGCTCCTCCCGAAACAGCCCTTCGGCGCCGTCGCCGCCCTTCAGATACGCCAGCGCCGCTTCGCGCAGCCGCTGCAGATCGCCGAGCAGGCGCAGCGATTCGCGGCGCCGGCTGAGAAAATCCGACACCAGGGCCTGCTCGTCGAGCTTGGGCTCGAGCGCGCGCGCGAAGCCGACCAGGCTGCGCTCCAGGACATTGCGCAGCACCTCGCGGGCGTTTTCCACCCCGGCATACACCCGTTTGATGTCGACCGCATCCAGCAGCCCGGGCAGCTCGCGGTAAAAGACCTTGGCCAGCTCCAATTCGACCGCGACCGGGAAGCCATGCAGCTCTTCCGCGAAAGCCGGGCAGTCGCGCGACCAGCTCTTGCCCTCCTTGCGCAGCCGCAGCGACAGATCGTTGAGCTCACGATAGATCAGCGCGAACAGCACCAGCGAGCGGTGCAGCAGCGGGACCTCGCGCGGGCCGCGCGGGACCAGCTGGAGGACGTTGCGCATCTGCTGCAGCCCGAGCAGCACGCGCGCGCTGCGGCGCCGCAAGGTCGGCGGTTCGAGCCCGGCGATCAGCCGCAGGACCGCCTCGTTGGCATGCCGATCCAGCGACGAGCGCAGCGCGAACGACTGCATGCCTTCGATGCTGGGCTCGGAGTAGAGCTGGCGGATCAGCACCTTGGCCGCGCCGCGGTAGACCGGGTAGGCCACCTTGACCTGACCGTACAGCGCCGGCAGCATCATGCGCAGATCGGTGGTGAGCTCGTAGAGCCGAGCCACCGCCAGCTTGAGGTCGTCGGGCTCGGCCAGGGTGCGCGAATGGAGCAGCTCGTCGCGCTCGCTGAGCTCCTCCTGGATGAAGCGCATGAAGTGCTCGTAGTTCCAGCGCCGATCGCCCAGAAACGCCACGCAGAGCTGCGAGACCCGAAGCAGCACGTCGTCGCCGATCCGCAGCTTGGGCCCGAAGTCGGCCGCGCTGACCGGCTCGTCGGGCGCCCGCACCAGGTAGAGCGCGTCCTCGCTCAAGAAAGCGCGCAGGCTCAAGAGCCAGACCGAGAGCTCGAACAGCCACTCGCTCTTGGCGCGAAACAGCTCCAGCTCGTCGGAGGAACCTTTCATGCGCGAAAGCTCAGCCATCTTCCGCCTGACGCCGCGCGCGCCGCAGCGCATAGACCTGCCGGTTGTGCTCTTCGAGGCTCGCGCTGAAGCGGTGGCCGCCTTGCGGGTCGGCGACGAAATACAGATACCGCACCGCGGCCGGCTCGAGCGCCGCTTCGAGCGCGGCGCGGCCCGGGCTCGAGATCGGTCCGGGCGGCAATCCGGCGTTGAGATAGGTGTTGTAGGCGGACGGGAACTCGAGGTCGCTGCGGTCCAGCTCGCGCCCGCCGCGACCGGCGCGCTCCAGGGCGAACAAGACCGTGGGATCGCATTGCAGCCGCATGCCGCGCCGCAGCCGATTGGCGAACACCGCGGCCACCAGCGGGCGCTCGGCCGCCACCGGGGTCTCCTCCTCGACCAGCGAGGCCAAGGTCACGATCTCGCGCACGCTGTGCTCCTGGGCCCGCACGCGCTCGAGCAGGCCGTCGCCGAGCTGCTGGCGAAAGCGCTCCACCATGCGGCGCACCAGCGCGGCCGCGCCCTCGTCCAGCGTGACATGGTAGGTGTCGGGAAACAGGTAGCCTTCGAGATCGCCGGCTTTCGGATCGAGATCGGCGATCAGCTCGGGCGCCCGCGCCGCGGCCAGAAACTCGCGCTCGGTTCCCAGCCCGATCTGTTCGAAGGCGCGCGCGATCTCGCGCACGGTGCTGCCTTCCGGGACCACGATCGCGCGCACTACGACATCGCCGATTCGGAGCCGATGCAGAACCTCGCGTGAAGTCGAAGCGCCGCGAAAGGCGTAGGTGCCGGCTTGAAGCTCAGGCGCGGCGCGCTGCCACCGGATCAGCAGGTTGAAATACCACGGCCGCTCGATCACTCCGCGACGCTTCAGCTCGGCGACGATCTGGGCCGCCGAGGAGCCCCTGGGAATGCTCACGATCAGCCGCTCGGCTTCGAACCCGCGGTACGGCCGCTCGAGCGCCGCCGGGACCAGCATCGCCAGCCGCACCGCGACGAGCGCCCCGAGAGTCAGCTTGAGCTTGTTCAATCGCGACAACCGAATCCACCATCCAAGCGGCGCCGGAAACCCATTATAGCCACCCGCTTCCGCTGCCCGGAGAACCTTGATTGGGTGGCATGGGTGGCCGCAGGCCGCCCATGGACGACTTCCGCGCGAAGCAGAACTGCGACGCCCTCAATGATCCGTCTCCCTCCGCGAGAGGGTTGGGACCCGCGGGGCCTGCAAGGTGAGGGGCTGCATTACGTGCTGTGGTGTGGCACGGACTACGGCGGATGCGCATCGAGGTAACTCTGCAGGACCAGCGCCGCCGCAATCCGGTCGGTGACGCCGCGGCGCCGCGTGGCCGAGATCCCCGCCGAGCGCAGATGGCGGTCGGCCTCGGCGCTCGAGAGCCGCTCGTCCCAGGTCGCGACCTGAAGCCCGGCGCCGCGCAGCCGGGTGATGAAGGCATCCATCTTGCGCGCGCTCTCGCCGGCCGTGCCGTCCAAGCGCAGCGGGTAGCCGACTACAATCAAGTCGACTTGGTGCGCTCGGACCAGCGCGACCAACCCCTCCAGGTCGCGGCGCCAACTGCGGCGCTCCAAAGTCAGCAGCGGCAGCGCCAGCCGGCGGCTCTCGTCGCTGAGCGCCACGCCGATTCGGCGCGCACCGACGTCGAGTCCCATGACCCGCATTGCATTCTCCGGCCCAAAGGCTGCCGGACTATATCACGTCAAACCGCCGCGATACGGGACAGTCGCGGCGTTTTTTCGGGCGGGGACCAGCCCCGCCCCTACGGCACCACGCAATCCGACTGGCGGGATGACGCACGCGGCGAGAATGTAGGGGCGGGGCTTGTCCCCGCCCGAACGGCCCCACTTGCGGCTAAACTCGTCGCATGTGGCTCCTCGGCTTCGAATCGGCCGGGTACCGCGGCGGCGCTGGCCTGGGCCGAGACGGCCAGGTGGTTTCGGCCCGCTACATCGAAGGCCGCGGCGTCTTCGCCCGCCATCTGGTCGAGCTGGCCCAGGCGCTGATCGCTGAGGCCGACATCACTCCCGCCGATCTGGCAGCGGTCGCGGTTGGAATCGGCCCCGGCTCGCTGACCGGTCTGCGGATCGGCCTCTCCGCCGCCGCCGGACTAGCCTATGCGATCGGCCGGCCCGCGGTTCCGCTCGGAAATCTGGAAATCCTGGCTTTCAAACACCGCCGGCCGGGAACCGAGATCGCCCCGTGGCTGCAGGCCGGTGCCGAACGGATCTACTACGCGCTCTACCGCGCCGCGGCCGGCGACATCGCAGAAACCGTGGCGCCCAAATGCGGGAGCCCCGAATCCGCCCTCGGCGAGCTCGGCCAGCCAGCCTTAACCGTACTGGGCGGCGGAGCGAGCCGTCACGAGCCGCTGATCCGAGCGCGGCATCCCCAAGCGACCGTGGAGCTCGACGACCTCGGCCTGGTGGAGGCCATGGTCGAGCTCGGCTTCATCCGTCTGGATCAGGGCTGCGGCATCGCGCCAGAGCGCCTCCAACCGCTCTATCTACGCGACTTAGACCTCCAGCGCCCGTAAGTGGCGACGAGCAGCCGAGATTCCGTGCTGATGTAGGGGCGGGGCTCGACCCCGCCCGGCTTCGGTTCCCCTCCGGCTAATTGAGCCCCCCCAGCCGCTGTGCTAGGCTGAGACCTAGGTCCAACTGTGGGAGTGGAGTTCCTCAACTATTTTCTCACACCGCCGCGCTCCGGCGTGGCGAGGAGGTAGAGGCCGTGCTCGATACCACGGAAGATATTCGGCAGATCCTGGAGCGGGAGAACCCCGAGTTCCGGGAGCTGCGCGAACAGCACCATCGCTTCGATGCTCGTCTGCACGAGCTTTACGAAAAACCGTATTTGAGCCCCGATGAAGAGATCGAATCCGTCGAGCTCAAGAAACGCAAGCTGCTGCTCAAGGACCGCATGGAACACATCGTGCGCCATTATTCGAGCGCGCACGGTTAGCAGATCCCACACGCACCATTCCGATCAACCGTACCGGCCGGCAGTCGGCGCAGCCGCCGCGGCTCCAGAAGCAGCGGTCCTCATTATGGTGGGATGGAGGTAGTCCCTTGGAGGAGTCCAAGCCCATCGCGGCTCCGCGCCCGGCAGAAAAAGGCGGCGGGCGCCTGCCGATCGATCGCGATGGCGTGCCATTTGTCGCCATTCCGGCGCTGGCAGCGCTGCTCCTGCTTTGGGTTTCGATCCCGCTCAGCCTCGCGGCTGCCCTTTTGGCCGGCTTCTGCATCTTTTTCTTCCGCGATCCCGAGCGCCGCTGCGACGGGCCGGCCGCGGCGGTCGCCGCGCCGGCCGACGGCCGCGTGGTCTCGGTGCACCAGCAAGCCGGCCGGCCCACGCTCGCCATCTTCCTGTCGATCTTCGACGTTCACGTCAACCGCGCCCCTTGCGCCGGCCGAGTGGAGCAAGTCACGCACAAAAAAGGCGAGTTCCTGTTGGCTTGGAAAGCCGAGGCGTCCGAAGCCAACGAGCAAACTCGAATCGAGCTCGCGACCGAGCGCGGGCCGGTCGAGGTGCGCCAGATCGCCGGCGTGCTGGCGCGCCGCATCGTCTGCCGGGTCGCGCCGGGCGACGCGCTCGCGCGCAGCGACCGCCTTGGCATGATCCGCTTCGGCAGCCGGGTCGAGCTGACCTTGCCGCGCGGCAGCCGCATCGTTGTCGCGGTCGGCGACACGGTTCGCGCCGGCCAGACCGTGGTCGCCGAGCTAGCCGCTGCCGGGCCGGAGCGAGCGTGAAGCGGCGTCGCATCCGCCTGCGCCGCGGCGCGTATCTGCTCCCGAGCGCGCTCACCATCGGCTCCGCGTTCTGCGGCTTCTGGTCGGTGATCGGCGTCCTCAACGGCCGCTACGAGCGCTCCGCCTGGCTGATTTTGGCCTCGTTCCTGCTCGATGGCCTCGACGGCCGGGTCGCGCGGCTGACCCGCACCACCAGCCGGTTCGGCGAAGAGTTCGATTCGCTCGCCGACATCATCGCGTTCGGCATGGCTCCGGCCCTCCTGGCCTACGCCTGGGGCCTGCAGTCGTGGGACCGGATCGGCTGGCTGTGCTGCTTTCTGTTCATGATCACCGGCGGCGCACGCCTGGCGCGGTTCAACATCCAGGCCGCCAGTCAAGACAAACGCTATTTCGTCGGCCTGCCGATTCCCGCCGCCGCCGGAGTCATCGCCGGCCTGGTGCTGTTTCTCGACGGCCAGCCGATCGTCGATCGCTTTACTGCCCTGCCGGTGCTGATCCTGGTCTTGGTGACCGGGTTCCTAATGATCAGCAAGGTACGCTACCGCAGCTTCAAGGACCTCAACCTCAAGCGCCGCTATCCGTTCTGGTGGGTGCTGCTGCCCGCGCTGCTGCTGTTTCTGGTCTTCTCCCACCCCCAGCTCAGCCTGCTTACCGTGGCCCTGACCTACGCCGCCAGCGGCCCGCTGGGCAAGGCGATCTCCTGGGTCCGCCAGCGCCACCGCTTGCGCCGCCAGCGCCGCGCCATCGAGTCGCAATCTTGACTCCGCACCCCCGCGGCGCCAGGATAGCGCCGCATCCGGGTAGGGTGCGCTCTGCGCGTCAGCTCACGCCACCCTCCCCCACCGAGCCGGTGTAGCTCAGCGGTAGAGCAGCTGATTCGTAATCAGCAGGTCGTCGGTTCGATCCCGACCGCCGGCTCCACTCTAAGGTGCACGGTCCGAGGTCAAAGCCAGAAAACCAAACTCCCATGCCGCCAACTCAGCCAATCTGAGGGAATCGTGATGACCCTGCAAGAGCGTCTAGCGGGCAAACGCCACGAGATCCTGCGTCTCGCGGCCAAGTACGGTGCGCGCAATCAACGCGCATTCGGTTCCGTGGCGCGAGGCGAGGCGGACGAGGCCAGCGATCTCGATCTTTTGGTTGAGCTCGAGCCCGGCCGCAGCCTGTTGGACCTAGGGGGACTTCAGTTCGAGCTGGAAGCGCTGCTCGGGTGCAGCGTCGATGTCGTGACACTGCGGGGTCTCAAGAGACGGATCCGCGACCGCGTCATGCGAGAGGCAGTGCCAGTTTGAGAGATCCGAAAGAATGCCTGCGCGATATTCTGGAAGCAATTGGCGCCATTGATCCCCACGGTGCCCTACCTCATCGCCCGCTGCCGAGCGGCTCTTTGCGGTAGATTCCGAAATTGCGCGCCACCCGACCGCCGAGCTTCTCGGCGGTACGGCGTGAAGCCCAGTTATCGTCCAGCACGATCGTGTAGCTGGCGCTTTTGTAGCCCCGTTCGATCATCGCCAAGTAGCTTTTGGCCGCCAGCGCCAGATTGATGCCGCGGCCGCGGTGGCCCGGCTGGACGCCGATGATCAGAAGCACGCCATGATCGACCTCCTGCAGCCGGCGCGCGAACTCCTCGGCGCTCTGCTCTGGAGACTTGCCCCTCAAGCGGTGGAGCGCTTGATTGAGGTCCGGAAAAGAGAACACGAACCCCACCGCCTCGCCTTGGACTTCGGCAAATCCAAAAAAATCAGGGACCGATAACTCCTTCATGGCGCTGGCAAAGCCTTGCAGCTGCGGGATGCTGAACTGCGGCGCACCCCAGTGCGCGGCAAAGGTCTCGTTCAATAGCCGCGCGAACAGTACGCCCTCCGCTTCCAGTCGCTCGAAGTCCCAGGAGCGCAGGTGCGCGCCCTGCGCGGCAGCGCGCGCAACCATCTCGCGATAACGTGCGGCCAGCTCCGGGTTGAACGAGATTCGGAATTCCACCATTCCGCGCTCGGTGCGGAAGCCGGCGTTCTTGGCATAGGAATGGTAGTAGGGCGGATTGCAGGTGTGAAACGTGGTCGGAACTTCATCGTAGGCATCGATGGTCCAGGGCAGCTGCCAGCCGTAGAGAAACGAGGCCCGCGCGGCCCCACAGCCTTGGGCGCGCAACCAATCGCAAGCCACTTGGAAGAGCGCCGCAACTTCGGCGTCACAGTCCGGCATGGCTTCGAAGAACAGCAGGTGCCCAGTGTGCTCGTTCCAATGCCGGTTATAGAGGTCGTCCACGACCGCGGTCAGCGTGGCCCGAATCCGGCCGTCGCTCTCGACCCAGAACGGCTGAACCTGCCAGTGCGGGCCGGCCTCTTTTTGCCCACCCAGAAGGCTGATCAAGTGATGCGGGTCGGGCGGGACCCAATGTGGATTTCGGCGGTAGACCTCTTCGGCGAAGTTGAGGTAGCCCTCGAGCTCGGCAGCAGAGTGGACGGGTCGAACCTTCATCGCGGGCCTCCTTCCAGACTTGGGGGCGCCTTCCAGCCGGACTGGTCCCTAATAATGATTCAGGGTCCAACTTGAGGGAAGCGAAAACCGATTCGCTAGCGGTTTGACTCGCGGCGCGCGCGGCGCTACTTTGGCGGCGGTGGGCATGGCTCGCACAACCTGGGGCGCGATCTTGGCGCTGCTTTTGCTGCTGGCGATCGGCGGCGATTTGGCCGGCGACAGCGACTGCGACCTTTTGCCGGCCTCGGATGCGGTCGAGCTCGCCAGCACGCCCCCAAGCGGCGCTGGAGCCGAATCGTGCGCTCAGGCGTGCCTGCCCGATTGCTACTGCTGCTCGCCGTCGGTGCTGGCCCAGGCGCCGGTTGTGAAGGCCTTCGAGCTGTCCGGCTCGGCGCTCGAGGCTGCGGCGGCTTCGACGGCGCAAGGCGTTCCCCTCCCGGTCTACCGGCCTCCTCTCTCGACCAGCTAAAAGTCATTCCTTCGGTTGGGAGGATTGAGGTCCTTCCCTGCCGCTCGGGCGGGGACCAGCCCCGCCCCTACATTTTCCATACGGTCGGTACCGGTTCGAGGCTGACGACTGGCGGTCATGAACAGCCGGTCTTGATCACAGAAGTGGAGAGGTCGATGGGATTTGGATCGTTGTTCAACTGGGCTCTGATATGCGCCGCATCGGGCGGTCTGCCGCCGCTCGCGCATGCAGGGGCGCAGATTCCGGAGGCGGCGCTGGATGTCGAGCGCTATGTAGAGATCGTGCTGCGCCATCATCCGGCTGCGGCCCAGGTTGCTGCGGTCGAAGCCGCGGCCGCGGCGGAGCGCGCGCGCGTACGCTTGTTTCCCGACCCGCGGCTGGAGCTTCAGGCCGGGCGGGCGCGCGAGCTGGGAGCCGCCGGCAGCGATACCGAAACCGGCATCGGCATCGCTCAGACCATCCCCTGGCCGGCCGCTTTCTCCGCCGGGCGGCGCGCGGGAATGCGCAGCGCCGAAGCGCTGCTGGTCTCCGCGGATGCGCTGCGCTGGGACCTCGCGATCCAAGCGCGCAGCGCGTTCGCGCGCCTGCTCGGCGCCCGCCGACTGGCCGAGATCGCCCGCGGCGCCGAGGCCGACGCGCGTTCGCTTCATGATCTGGTGACTCGCCGCGCCGAGCTGGGTGAGACCCGCGAATCCGAGCGGATCCGGACCCAGGTGGAGTGGTTGAGACAGCGCCGGCGGCTGCAAGCGGCCGAGCGCGAGGCCGCGGCCGCTGAAGCCATCCTACGCGCGCTCGCCGGCGAGCCGCTGCCCGAGCCGCTGGCCTTGCTCGGCGAGCTGCCACGGCCCAAGGCGCCGCTGGATCTCGCGGCGTTGCGCGAGCGCTTGACCGACCTCAACCCGACCTTGCGGCAGGCGCAGGCCGAGGAGCAGAGGCGGCGCGCCCTGCTGGCGCTGGCCGAAGCGCAGCGCTGGCCCGATCTCGAGCTCGGGCTCGCTCGCGAGAACGAGCTCGATAAACACGCCACCAGCTTCTCGGTCGGCGTGCGCCTGCCGCTGTGGAACGCCGGCCGCGGCGAGATCGCGGCCGCGCAGGCCGCGGCCGACACCGCCGCCGCCGCCCTGCAGCGCGCCCGCCTCGACCTGGACATCGACCTCGAAGCGCGGCTGAAGGAGCTGGAGAGCGCCGCCGGCCAGGTCGAGATTCTGGAGGGCGAGATCGTGCCGGCCGCCGCCGCCAGCACCGAGCTTGCGCGATTCAGCTACGAGGAAGGAGAAACTTCGCTGCTCGACCTGCTGGACGCGCAGCGCACCTTGCGCGACGCGCAGATCGAGGCGGTCGACTCGCGCCTGGCCCTGGCCGGGGCGCTGGCGGAGATCCAGCGGCTAGTCGGCCCCGATTTCGATCCCTGGAGAATGAACCCATGATTTGGATCAAGGCAATTACGGTTTCCGTCCTGCTCGCGCTGCTGGCCTTCGGCTGCGCCCAGCCGCCGGCACCCGAGCCCCATGTTGAAGAAGGCGCCGCGAGCGGCGCGCCGGCGCTGGAGCCGGAGCACGCCATGCCGGCGGTCGTGCACCTGTCGCCGGCCGCGATCGCCGAGGCCGGGATTCGCACCTGGAAGGTCCAGCCGGTGAATCTGGCTCACCTCCTGGTGCTCAACGGCTCGGTCGGCTACAACGAAGACCGCTTGCTGGAGCTGGCCGCCAACGTTCGCGGACGGGCGGCGGCGATCCACGTTGACTTGGGGCAGCGGGTCCGAAAGGGCGACCCGGTCCTGACCATCGAAAGCGTGGAGCTGGGCCGGGCGCGCGAGGACTTCTTGCGCGAGCTGTCCGAGCTGCGCGTCGCCGCGCAGGCGTACGAGCGTGCTCAGGCCTTGGTCAAAGGCAAAGCCATCAGCGCCGGCGAGTACGAAACGCGCGAAGGCAGCTATCTGGCCAAGAAGGCGGCCGCCGACGCCGCCGAGCGCACCCTCCACCTTTACGGCGACGACCAGGCGACGCTCGACGCGCTGCGGCAGCGGATCGACAACCACGATCCGTACCCGTCGGCCTCCCAAGGCGCTTCCCTGGTGTTGAAGGCGCCGTTCGACGCCCGCGTGATCGAGCGCAAGGTCACGCCCGGCTCGCTGTTCGAAGCGATGCAGCCGCTGGTGACGTTGGCCGACCTGTCCTCGGTCTGGGTGTTTCTCGAAGCCTACGAGAAAGATCTGGCCGCGCTCCACCTCGGCCTGCCGGTGACGCTCCAGTCGGAGGCTTATCCGCAGCAGGCCTTCTCCGGCACGGTGGATTTTCTGGCCAGCGTGGTCGATCCGGCAACCCGCACCGTCAAGCTGCGGGCCACGGTCCCGAATCCGGAGGGCGAGCTCAGGCCCGGGATGTTCATCACCGCGCAGATCGATGTGCCGCGGCCGCAGAAGGAGGCCCACACCGAGCTCGCCGTGCCCCAAGCAGCGCTCCAAACCCTCGAGGGCCGCACCGTGGTCTTCGTCGAGACCGCCCCCGGCGAGTACGTGCGCCGCCCGGTCGAGGTCGGCCACACCTTCGAAGGATTCACCGAGGTGTTGGGCGGAATCCAGCCGGACGAGCGGATCGTGACCGAAGGCAGCTTCATCTTGAAGTCCGAGTTCGCCCGCGCCTCGCTGGTCGAGGAGCACTGAAATGCTCGCCGCTCTGGTTCGCTTCAGTCTGCACCATCGCGTGCTGGTTCTAATCGCGGCTTTGCTGCTGGTGGTCGGCGGCGGCTACGCCCTCACTCGGCTGCCGATCGACGCGGTCCCCGACATCACCACCGTCCAGGTTCAGATCCTGACCCAAGCGCCGGCGCTGGGCCCGGTGGAGGTGGAGCAGTTCATCACCTATCCGATCGAGGCGGCGATGAACGGGCTGCCCGATCTGGTCGAGATCCGCTCGGTCTCGCGCTACGGCCTGTCGGCGGTCACAGTGGTGTTTCAGGATCAGGTCAACATCTATTTCGCGCGCCAGCTGGTGTCCGAGCGGCTGGCCCAGGCCCGCGAGTCGATCCCGCCCGAGCTCGGCAGCCCCGAGCTGGGGCCGGTCTCGACCGGGCTCGGCGAGATCTTCATGTTTACGGTCGAGGGCGAGCGCTACTCGGCGATGGAGCGGCGCACGATCCTCGACTGGCAGATCGCGCCGCGGCTGCGCGCGGTGCCCGGCATCACCGAGGTCAACGTCTGGGGCGGCCTGCCCAAGCAGTACGAGGTGGTGGTCGAGCCGGCCCGGCTGGTCGCCCACCGGCTCTCGCTCCAAGAGCTGTTCGACGCGGTCGAGAGCGGCACCCGCAACGCCGGCGGCGGCTACATCGAGAGCAACCGCGAGCAGTACGTCATCCGCGGCGAGGGGCTGGTCGAATCGATCGCCGACATCGAGAACATCGTGCTCAAGGCCGACTTGGGCGGCACCCCGATCCTGGTCAAGACCGTCGCCCAAGTGCGCGAAGGCGCGATGCTGCGGATCGGCGCCGCGACCGCCAATGGGCAGGGCGAAACCGTCATCGGCATGGCACAGATGCTGGCCGGCGAGAACGCCCTCGAGGTGGCGACCCGGGCGCGTCGTGCGATCGGGGAGCTGCAGGCTTCGCTGCCGCCGGGTCTCGAGATCGTTCCTTATTACGACCGTGCGGCGCTGGTGCGGCGCGTGATCCGCACCGTGGCCACCAATCTGTTCGAAGGCGGCCTGCTGGTGGTCGCGGTGCTGTTTCTTTTTCTCGGCAACCTGCGCGCCGGCCTGATCGTCGCCGCGGTGATCCCGCTGTCGATGCTGCTCGCCTTCGCCGGCATGGCGCAGAGCCGGATCTCGGCCAACCTGATGAGCCTGGGCGCGATCGACTTCGGCCTGATCGTCGACGGCGCGCTGGTGCTGGTCGAGAACATCGTGCGCCGCCTGGGCGGGCGCGCCGCGCGCGGCCGCGAGCTGATCGAGACCATCGAGCAGGCGGCCCGCGAAGTGGTGCGGCCGATCGCCTTCGGCATCGGCATCATCCTCCTGGTCTACCTGCCGATCCTGGCGCTCGGCGGGGTCGAGGGCAAGATGTTCAAGCCGATGGCGCTGACAGTGGTCTTCGCCTTGGCCGGATCGCTGCTTTTGACCCTCACGCTGATCCCGGTCCTCGCCAGCTTCCTGCTCCAGGCCGGCGCCGGCGCCGAGCCGCGCTTCGTTGACAAGCTGCGCGGCGTGTACCTCGCGCTGCTGGACAGGTGCCTGCGGCATCGGGTCGCGGTGGTGCTGGTCGCGCTGGTCTTTCTGGCCGCCGCCGGCGCGGTCGCCGCCGGCCTGGGAGCGGAGTTCATCCCCCAGCTCGACGAGGGCGACATCACCTTGCAGGCGTTCCGACTCTCCTCGGTCGCCCTGTCCGAATCGGTCGCCGGCACCGGCCGGATCGAGCGGGTGCTGCAGCGCTTTCCCGAGGTCGAGACCGTGGTCAGCCGAATCGGCAGCCCGGAGCTCGCGACCGACGTGATGGGGATCGAGCTCGCAGACATCTTCGTCATCCTCAAGCCGCGCTCGGAGTGGACCACCGCGGGCAGCAAAGAGGAGCTGATCGAAGCGATGGAGCGGGCACTCGAGGAAGCGGTGCCGGGCACTGGCCTGTCGTTCACTCAGCCGATCGAGATGCGGTTCAACGAGCTGATCGCGGGCGTGCGCTCGGACGTCGCGATCAAGCTGTTCGGCGACGACCTCGACCTTTTGCAGCGCAAGGCCGAGGAGATCGCGCGCCTGGTCGCAACCGTCCCCGGAGCGGCCGATGTCCGGGCCGAGCAGACCACCGGGCTGCCGGTGCTCAACATCGCGGTGAGCCGCCAGCGCTGCGCCCGCTACGGCATCTCGGTGGGCGACGTGCTCGACACGGTGGAAGCGATCCGCGGCGGCCGGGTCGTGGGCACGGTGTTCGAAGGCCAGATGCGCTTCCGGCTGGTGGTGCGGCTCTCGGATTCGGCCGGCGCTTCACTCGACGCGCTCGGCAGCCTGCCGGTGGCGGCGCCGGACGGCCGCATGATTCCGCTGCGCCAGCTCGCCGACATCGGGCTCGAGAGCGGCCCGGCCCAGATCAGCCGCGAGGCGGTGCGGCGCCGCACCGTGATCGAAGCCAACGTCCGCGGCCGCGACGTCGCCTCCTTCGTCGAGCAGGCGGCACGCTTGATTGGGGAGCGGATCGAGCTGCCGGCCGGGTATTACCTCACCTGGGGCGGTCAGTTCGAAAACCTGGAGGCCGCCA
>DASWHO010000018.1:0-6471 GCA_036398155.1 Acidobacteriota bacterium | reverse complement strand
CCCATGGACCACATCGGCGCGGGTCAATAAGCCAGATAAGTGCGCCTGGATCTCGTGAGCTACCTCGTCCATGGGCGCGCTTCGCGTGCCCATGCCACCCGTTCGGCGGCGCGTCAGCTACAGGCGCCAGATCAAATAGGCGGCGTAGCCGGCCATTGCGAGCCAGCCCTCCGGGCGCGAGAAGCGCCGGCCGCTGAACAGCAGCGGCAGCAGCAGCACTCCGGCGGCCGCCATCAGGCCGATGTCCTGCCAGGTGACGCCGCCGCGAACCACCGGCTCCGCCAGCGACACGGTCCCGAGAATGCCGAGGGTGTTGAAGATGTTGCTGCCGATCACGTTGCCGAGCGCGATGTCGCCGTGCGAGCGGTACGCCGCCACCACCGAGGTCGCCAGCTCGGGAAGGCTGGTGCCCAGGGCCACCACCGTGAGACCGATGGCGGCCTGGGTGACCCCGAGGCGCTGGGCCAGCAGCGCGGCGCCGGTCACGAACAGATGCGCTCCGAGGGTCAGCCCCGCGAGGCCCAGCGCGATCCGCAGCAGATCCCGCAGCGGGCGGTCGCCGGCGGGATGCGGCGCGAGCTCGGCTTGAACCTGCGCCGATTCGCGGCGGCCCATGCGCACGTTGAACGCCACGTAGGCCGCAAGCCCCAGCAGCAGGCCGCCCGCTTCCCAGCGCGAGACCACGCCGTCCCACAGCACCCCGGGCAGCAGCAGCGAGCTGGCGATCAAGACCGGAATGTCGAAGCGCAGGATCTGGGCCTTGACCGCGATCGGGCGCAGCGCCGCCGCCAGCGCCAGGATGAAGGCGAGGTTGCAGATATTGGAGCCGACGATGTTGCCAAGCGCGATGTCGTTGAGGCCGGACAGCGCCGCGTCGAGGCTGACCACCAGTTCGGGACTGCTGGTGCCGAACGCGACCACGGTGAGCCCCACGGTCAGCGGCGCGATCTTCATCCGCAGCGCGAGCCGCGCCGCGCCGCCGACCAGCCAGTCGCCGCCGAAATAGAGCAGGCCGAAGCCGGCCAGAATCGATAGCAGCGTCGCCGTTTCCCGTCCCCCTCGCAGAGACGCGGCGGGAGCCTCAAGCTTAGCGGCCCCGGGAGCGCTTCTCCAGCGCGCCGGCCGCCGGGTAGTGGCTCAGTTCGTTTTGCATGCCAACCGAACCCTCGAATTTCGGGTGCCGTGGGCAAACTTGCTTTGCCCACGGACGACAGTTGGATCCGGAAAGAGTCTGTTCCGCATTCCTGGGTTGTCCGTGGGCAGAGCAGAGCTTGGCCACGGCACCCGTCTGTGCAAGCCAACGGTAATCGTCCGAATGGGCCGGTTGCCAACCGCCCCTCGTTGGTTCAATCTGGAGGCGCCGTGAGAGCCGCATACAAGGCATGGTGGCTAGGGCTGTGGCTCGCGACCGGCGCGGCGGCGCAGGAGCCGCCGCGGCCGGACGCGGTGGTGAACTGCTCGGACGGGCCGGTCGCGCTGAGCGGCGACGCCGCGCTCTCGCTGGTGCTCGGCCTCGAGGCCGGCGCCGCGGCGGGCGCGCCGGCCGACTGGTATCTGGTCGCCTCGACCCCGCTCGGTTGGTACTCCGCGGATTCAACCGGAGCTTGGATTCCGAGCGATCCCGAGACCATCGCTCCCCTCTATCAAGGGCCGCTGCTCGATCTGCCGCTCACCGAAGTGCTCTATGTCGCCGGTCTGCCGCCGGGCAGCTACCGCTTCTATTTCGGCGTCGACACGGTCCCCAACGGCCAACTCGACGTCGGGGCGCTGAGCTTCGACGCGGTCTCCGCCGCCCTGGCGACCGGCGGCGCGCCCGCGCCCTTCCCGGCGGCTCCCGGATCGAGCCCGCTGGAGCTCGGACGCTGAGCCCGACCCCACGGCAGAAACCCCCAGGAAACCCCCAAGAAACCCCAATGAGCAACCCTTCGGATCGCGAGCTCGGCATGGACCGTCCGATCAGCCGGCGCGATTTCCTGAGCGGCGTCGCGCTCGGTGCGGCCGGCGTGCTCGCCGGGCCCGACCTGCTCGCCGCGCTGGCCACGGTTCCGGGCGCGTCCGCAATCGTCCCCGAGCTCTATCCGCCGGCCCTGACCGGCTTGCGCGGCAGCCACGAGGGCTCCTACGAGGTCGCGCACGCACTGCGCGACGGCAGTCTCTGGAAACGGGCCGGAGCACCCGTGGATAGCGGCGAGCGCTACGACCTGGTGGTGGTCGGCGGCGGCATCAGCGGTCTCGCGGCGGCCTACTTCTATCGCCGCCAGGTCGGGAGCTCGGCCCGCATCCTGATCCTCGACAACCACGACGACTTCGGCGGGCACGCCAAGCGCAACGAGTTCCGCCATCAGGATCGCACGCTGCTCGGCTTCGGCGGCACCTGGTCGATCGACAGTCCGGCGCCTTACAGCGCCGTGGCGCGGCGGTTGATCAGCGATCTCGGCATCGACGTCGAGCGCTGGTCCGCCGCGGTGGATTTCGAGCTCTATCGCAGCCTCGGGTTGGAGCCCACCCTCTTCTTCGACCGCGAAACCTTCGGGCGCGACCTGCTGCTGCCCGACCCCGGCCCGGTCTACGAAATGGAAATGGGGCCGGCGACCAGCGCCCAGCGCTGGTTGCGCTTTCTGGAACAAGCGCCGCTGCCGGAGCGCGCCAAGCGCGACATCGTGCGGCTCTACGAAGTGAGCCAGGACTACCTTCCCGGGCTGTCGGCGGCGGAAAAGAAACAGCGCTTGGCTCGCATCAGTTATGCCGACTATCTGGTCCAGCGCGCCGGTGTCGACCGGGCCGCGCTGCCCTTCTTTCAGGCGCGCCCGCACGGGCTCTACGGAGTCGGGATCGACGCGGTGCCGGCTCAGGATGCATGGGGGCTCGGCTATCCCGGTTTTCAAGGCCTCGGCCTCGATCCGGAGCCGGGCCGCGGGATGAATCTGGATGCGATTCCGAATCCGGCGGCCGGCGAGTACTTCTTTCATTTTCCCGACGGCAACGCCTCGATCACGCGCCGCCTGGTCCAAACCTTGATCCCGGCGGCAATCGAAGCCGGCAGCGTGGAGGAGCTAGTGACCGCACGCGCGCGTTACGCCCGGCTCGACCAGCCGGGCGCGGCGGTGCGGATCCGGCTGAGCAGCACGGCGGTGCGGCTCCGGCACCGCGGCGATCCCGAGTCGGCCAAAGAGCTCGAGGTCGTGTACGCGCAGGGCGGCAAGCTCCACAGCGTGCACGCCGGCGCCTGCATCCTGGCCTGCTGGCACAGCGTGATTCCGTATCTGTGCCCGGAGCTGCCCGCCGAGCAGAAGGAAGCGCTCGCCTACGGGGTCAAGGTCCCGCTGGTCTACACCAACGTGCTTTTGCGCAATTGGACTTCCTTCGTCGCGCTCAAGACCCGTTCGATCCACGCCCCGGGCGGCTACCACAGCTCGGTCAGCCTGGACCTGCCGGTCAGCCTGGGCAGCTACCGCTGCTCGCGCGCGCCCGACGAGCCGATGGTGGTCCACCTGACCCGGACCCCTTGCAGCCCCGGCCTTTCGGCGCGGATGCAGCATCGGCTCGGACGCGCCGAGCTGCTCGGCACCACGTTCGAGACCTTCGAACGCGAAATCCGCGGCCAGCTCGCGAGCATCCTGTCCGCGGGAGGCTTCGACCCGGCGCGCGAGATCGAGGCGATCACGGTCAACCGCTGGCCGCACGGCTACGCGTACCAGTACAACTCGCTGTTCGACGATTTCTGGCGTGACGGCCAGCTCGAGCGCCAGCCGTGCGTGCTGGCGCGCCGGCCTTGGGGCCGGGTCGCGATCGCCAACTCGGACGCGGCCGCCTACGCCTACACCGACGCCGCCATCGACCAAGCCCACCGCGCGGTCGCCGAGCTGCTCGATTCTCCCTCTCCCCCCGAACCCTCATAGACTGCACGGAGAGGGTTGCGGCTCGTCCATGGGCGGCCTTCGGCCACCCACGCCACCCCTCCTTCAAAACCCTGCGGGAATATAAGGGCGCAGCCTTTGGCGAGTCAGAACAGTGTCAGCTGGTTGTCCAGGATCGCCTGCACGGAAGTGCCTTTGCACTGCAAGATACCGTCGCCGACCGGCGCGATCTGCTTCTCCAGATAGTGATCGTAGTCGGGCGCCGTAGGATGCCGCTCGAGCGGCTCGGGACCGTACTGGGTCATCACGTATTCGATATAGCGGCCGACCTTTTTGGCCTTGCGCGCCGCCTGGACGTGGGGCGGCACGTTGACCTGATAATCCTCGAGCGGGCGCCGCAGCCGCTTGCGATAGACCAGCTGATGGTCGCGCTTGCCGGCGCGCAGCTCCGCCGCCAGCTCGCGCACGTAATCCTCGAACGGCTGATCCAGAAAGATGCGCCGGAACAGCTCGCGCTGGAACTCGCGCGCCAGCGGGGTCCAGTCCGAGCGCACGCTCTCGAGCCCGGTGAAGCGGACCTGGAGCTCCACGCCGCGGCGCACCAGGCCGGCGTAGCGCTTCTTGCTGCCCAGCTCCGAGCCGCGGATGGTCGGCATGAAAAATCTCAGGTAGTGCTGCTCGAGCTCGATCTCCAGATACGACTCGACTCCATGCTCGCGCGGCAGGGTCTCGCTCCAGAACCGGTTCAAGCTCCGGGTCAGCTCGGCTCCGATCGCGGCGCACGCCGCCGGCTCCGGCCCCGGTCCGACCAGGACGAACAGCGAGTCGGTGTCGCCGTAGATCACCGCGTAGCCCAGCGCCTCGATCCGCTCGCGGCTGCGGCGCAGGATCTCGTGCCCGCGCAAAGTGATGCTGGATGCGAGCCGCGGATCGAAGAAGCGGCAGCCGGGCGAGCCGAGCACGCCGTAGAACGAGTTCATGATGATCTTGATCGCGCGCGACAGCGGCTCGTTGCCGCTGGCCTTGGCCTGGTCGCGCGCCGCCCACAGCTCGGCGATCAGCGTCGGCAGGATGTGCCGCTCGCGCGAGAAGCGCGCGCCGCGAAAGCCCTCGACCGGATCGTCTCCGGCGGCGGCCATGCCGAGCGGGTCGATCTTGAAGCTGCGGATGATGCTCGGGTACAGGCTCTTGAAATCGAGCACCAACACGTTCTCGTAGAGCCCCGACTTCGAATCCATGACGTAGCCGCCCGGGCTCTCCTGCCCTTCCATCGGCTCGCCGACGTTGGGCGCTACGTAGCCGGCGCGGTGCAGGCGCGGCAGATAGAGGTGATCGAACGCCGCCACCGAGCCGCCGCTGCGGTCGAGCGGCAGCCCGGTCAGGCTGGCGCGGGCGATACAAAAATCGATTAGGCCGGCGCGCTCGAAGATGGCTTCGGTCAGGCGGCAGTCCTCCACGTTGTAGGCCGCCAGCTGATCCGGGGCCTCGCGGTACAAGCGCCGGATCTCTTTCACCCGCTGGTCTCCGCCTTCGATCAGCTTGCCGCGCCCGAGCAGCTCGCGCCCGACCGCTTCGAGACTGTACGACTCGAAGCTCCAGGTCGCATTGCGCAGCACTTCGATGCCGTCGAGCGCCACCCGGCCGGGGATCCGCGCCACGCTGCGCTGGTTCGGCGCGGTGCCGGGCAGGATCGCCGCGCTCTCGCCGCCGCGCCCGAGCGTGAACCGGAGCCCCAAGCGGCGGCAGCGGCGCTCGAGAAGGGCCAGGTCGAACTCGATCAGGTTCCAGCCCAGGATCAGGTCGGGATCGTGCTCCGCCAGCCACTCCAGCAGCGCCTCCAGTGCGCTGCGCTCGTCGGGCAGGATGGAGATCCGCGCTGGGCCGGTTTGGGCCGTGAGCCGCTCGCGCTGGGCCGCGGTCCAGCTCGAGTGGGCCACCAGGAACACCGCGGCCGCATCGGCGCCGGTCACCGCGATCGAATACAGATCGCCGTCGAGATCCCCGGTCTCGATGTCGAGCGCCACCGCTCGCAAGCTCGGCGCGAACGAAGCGGCGCGCAGCTGCGGGTTGAGCGCTTCGAGGGCGCGGCCGCGCCCGACCGGCGGGGTCGAGATCTGAAATGCGCCGCGGATGAAGCGCTCCATGAGGTAGCGGTCGGCCGGCTTGAGATCCGATTCCAAGATCCGCAGGCCGGCTTCGCGCAGTTGGGCGCTGATCTCGACCAGATCGCGCTGGCTGCGGAAGTAGAGCCCCTCGACCGCATGGCCGTCCAAGGTCTGGAGCGCCAGCGGCTCGCGGCGCACCCGTCCGGCCGGCAGCCAGTCCGCGAGGCGCTCTTCGGCGACCACGAAACAGACCGCTTCCTGGCCGGTCAAACGAATCCGCAGCGCTCTGCCCTCGGTGGCGGCCCAGAAGCTCAGCTCGATGCCCTCGGGCGTATCGCGCCACTGGCGGGTCAGCAGGAATCCTTCGATTCCGCGGCTCGGATCGCCCGCCATCATCCCACGATCGATTCTATCCCGCCGCCGGATACCGGCGCTGAGAAACGATCCCGCCGCCGGCTGGCACGCTCCTTGAAAGCACAGGCTCCAGACGGAGTCCCGTCCAGCCAATC
>DASWHO010000017.1:0-3267 GCA_036398155.1 Acidobacteriota bacterium | reverse complement strand
GATCGCGATCGAAGGTCATACCGACGTGCGCGGCAGCGACGCCCACAACCAGACGCTGTCGGAACAGCGCGCCGGATCGGTGCGTGACTGGTTGATCGCACACGGAGTCGCCGGCGGCCGGATCAGCGCCACCGGCGCCGGCGAGTCACGCCCGCTGCGCAGCGGCACCACCGAGGCCGACCACCAGGCCAACCGCCGGGTCGAGATCCGGATCCGCGGTTGATCCCATCGCACCGGGACGGAGGCAGGGCGCCGCCTCCGCCTCCATGCCCGCCGAACTGTCCGCCGCCACCCCCGACGGCGGTGAACTCCAAGTCGGGCTCACGGACCGCGATCGAAGCTCATACCGACATGCGCGGCAGCAACGCTCACGACCAGCCGATCCGATTCGGCAGGAGGCAACCTTGAGAGCGCAGATATCGACTCTCGCCAGCGTCTTGGGAATGGTCCTGATTGGAACATTGGGCTCGGCCGCGCGTGTTTCTTCCGGGCCGCGACAAGATTTCCCGCCGTCCAACCGCAAACCAGCGTGTACCTGTTTCTGCGGCGATGGTACCTTCGCGAGCTTTAGCCTCCACATTGCCGATTGTTGGGGTGGCCCGCTTCCAGCAGACGTATGCGGAAGGGAACTGGAAAGCATGCTGCCTGACAGGAAGGATGTACTCCAGGCCATTTGCAATCACAATGCTTCCTCGCTGGATTGTCCCGCATTGGCGCCTTGCCGCGGGCTTACGCTGGAGCCCGTAGAGGAGGATTGGCCGGAGGATGCCAAGACCGCGCCGCCGCCAGGCGATCCGGCGGCGCGCGGCGGTCTCGACGATGGATTCGGCGAGCCGAGCCAGCCGGCGCCCTCGCATCCCACTGCGCCACCGAAACGGCTGGTCTATCTGAGCTATCCGCCCGAACGCGAGAACCGGCGGGTGTACGGATTCAAGGGCTGGCTGGATGGAGACGGCTGCGCGCTCGAGCTGCAGGCGCAACCGGAAGATAACGCCGAGCAAGTGCTGTGGGGCCGTTTGATCCGCGATCCGGACGGCGCGCGGGTCGAGCTGCGGGCCCGCGATCTGTATGAACGAACCGTCACCGACCCGGTGGTGGTCCCGGTCGAGACATGGGACCGGTTGGCGATCGCGGCCGCGATCCGCCGGGCACGAGAGCGGCTGGGACTCTCATGCCGCCGCTAGCCGGTCGAGACCGAGATCCCGAACGTCAATGGCTACTTCATCGGCGGGCCGATCGGGGACTCAACACTCGACGGCGGACGGATCCACGTCGTGAGACCTGCGGGCTAGCGCGATCAGCCCCAGCAGCAACAGGATCCCGATCGCCAGCGGCCACCGCAGCGCGTGCCAGGTGGAGCGACCGCGCAGCGTGAGGGCCGGTCGCGCCGCCGGATCGCCGACGATGACCCAGGCGCTCCAGTCGGCGGCGGCGGAGTAGGATGCTTCGCCGGTGCGCCCGAGTTGAGCCTGCCGCAGCGCGGCTCCAACCGGCAGACCCTGCAGGAGCGCCGCATAGAAATCCTGCACCAGGCGGCTGGCGGCTTCGTCCTCCACCATCCAGCGCGTTCCCAGCACCGACTGGGCGCCGGCATGGAGAAAGGCGCGGGCGAGGCTGAGGATTCCTTCGGCGCTGGAGGCCTGTCCGCCGGCGGTCACGCAGCCGCTGAGAACGACCAGGTCGGCGCCCAGATCGAAACCATAGATCTCGCGGGTCTGAAGCCAGCCGTCCTCCCCCTCCCCGGCACTCCCAAGGATGATGGCCGAGCGGGCCGGGCGCTGCGGATCGAGCAGAGCATGGGTCGCGAAGTGAAGGATCCGGTAGCGGCCCGGACCCGCACTCTTGAGCCGCTGTTCGGCCGCTTCGCGGCCCAACAGCAGGCGCGTTGTGCCGCCGAGCCGCGCCCGGATGGACTCGACCTCGTCGCGGCTGGCGGGCAGCGCCGCGAGGCGGGTCGGTCCCGACCGGGTCCACACGGTTTGGCCCAGGTTCTGCACCGAGACCGGATCCGCTACCGCGAGCCATTCTCCTGGAACCTCGGCGCGCGCGCGCCGGCGCAGATACGCGAGCGCCGTCAGAGACGGCAGCTCGGCGACCTCGTAGCGATTCACCAGCGGCTCGCCGGGTCGCGCTGGATCGGGCAGGGTGGCCAGCGGCAAGCCAGCCAGCGCCCCGGTCGCAGAAACCAGAAGTCGGCGGCCGGCGGGCGGGAGCCAGCGCCGCAGCGGGGCGATCAGCGTCTGGGCCAGCGGGCCGCCGGTCCGTCGAATACCGCCTACCGAGCTGGCCGCCAGCAGTGCACTGTAAGACTCGATCCTGCTCTCGAGCTGGCCGAGCGGGGGGAGGTCGACGGCGCGCAGAGCCTCCCGGGTGACCACGAAGGCGGTGATCCCGCGGTCGCCCGCGGCGTAGCTGATGAACACCTCCTCGGGCCGGAGGCAAGCCTTCAGGGTCGCGATCGGCAGCGGCCGGACCTCTTCGCTCGCGCTCTCCGGCGCGGATTCGAGCGCCTGCAGCGAGCCCTCCGCGTCGTCGAGCTGCGCGAGCAGCTCGGCTCGACGCGCCCGCGGCAGGTCGATCGAGAGCAGCTCGAGCTGAGTTGCCGCGATCCGCTGTTCCAGCTCCCGGCGGCGCGCGCTGATACCGCCGGCGGCGCGCTCGTTATGCGGCGCCGCCGGCGCCTCGAGTAGCGCCTGGATCAAGTTCTGGCTGCGCTCGCGCTCGAGCGCGGCGAAGGCGCGCGCGGCGGCGCCCGGGCTGCGCCCGCGGCGCTGGAGCGCCATCAGGCTTTCGAACAGCCCGGCGTAGGTCGAATGAGCGGCCGCGACGAAAGTCGCCTGGAGGTGCGGCGAAGGGGCGCTCGATCGGATGCGTTCGAGCGCGTCGGCGGCGGCGCGGAAACGCTCGGCGGCGAGCTCGAACTGGCGGCGGTCGAGCGCGAGCTGTCCGAGCCCGGCGAGCGCGACCGGAACCAGCGGGCGGAGACCGTGGTCCCGCGCGCTGGCGAAGGCGGCTTGGTAAGCCGCGGTCGCGGCCTCGTGGTCCCCGGCGCGCCGCCGCTGCCGGCCGAGCTCGACCAGCGCCAGGGTCAGGCCGAGCGGCTGATCGATGGCGCGCGCGAGATCTTGCGCGCGCTGCAGGATCCGAGCGGCCTCGGCCGCCGGAGCGCGGCTCGACTCGACCCGGCTCAACGCCACCAGCGTCACCGGCAGCTCCGAGCGATACCCGACCGCTTCGAAGAGCTCGAGCGCCGCGCGGTAGTGGTCG
>DASWHO010000016.1:0-14759 GCA_036398155.1 Acidobacteriota bacterium | reverse complement strand
GCTCAGCGGCGCGGCGGGGTGACGTTCTTGATCCGCGGCTCTTCCTGCTCGACGGTCGCTTCGGGGCGCGGGCGCCAGGTGCCAAACAGCACCGTGAGCAGGCCGAGCAGGATCTCGTCGACGAACGGGATCATGTCGGGGATGATCAGATCCAGCAGGAACACCGCCAGCAGCAGCATGAAAACCTGCGGAAACTTGAGCCCGGCGGCGAAGCGCTGGACCAGGCCGATTCGACTCGTCTGGCCCGCCGGCGCCATCGTGCTCCGAGGTTAGCGCAAATCGATTTCCGCGTCACCGGGTCCGTTAATCGCGCCATGCGCCGATCACGACGGCGGGCGCGGCTGGCGCAGGATCCAGACGTAGCTCGGAAACAGCGGCAGCAGCAGGCGCAGCAGCCACAGCGGCGCGCGGGCGATCGCGGCGAACGGCCCGACCAGATCGCGGCAGTGATAGCGCTCCGGATCGCGCACCATCCGCAGGGTGAAATCCTCGATCTCGAAGCCGGCGCACAAGCGCCGCAGCTGGCGGCGGCTCTTGAGCCGCTCGTAGTAACGATCGAGGCCGCGCGCGCGCCGCACGTAGGCGTCGGCCCAGCGCCGCGGCAGCCAGGATAGAAACGGCAACCGGTAGTGCGGCTCGATCACGATCCACTTGTTGGTCGCGCCGAAACAGATCACCCCGCCGGGCGCCAGCGCCCGCTCCATCTCGCGCATCAAGCGCTCGGGATCCGGCACGTGCTCGTAGATTTGGGAGCACAGGATCGCCGCCACCGAGGCGGGCCGCAGCGGCAGGCGCAGCCCGTCGGCGACCAGCATCAAGACCTGGGGCGGAAGCTGGCGCTGGGCGAAGCGCACCGCGTGCGGGTCGAGGTCGAAGCCGATCACCTTGGCGAACCGGGCCGCGAGCTCGCGGGTGCTGAATCCGCCGCTGCAGCCCAGGTCCAGCGCCACCGCGCCGGCCGGAAACGGTCCGGCCTCGGCCAGCACCGCGCTCAGCCGGCGGCCCTGCTCGGTCTTGTAGGCCTCATCCAGCACCCCCGGAAAATGCCGCGAGTAATCGCGCTGATAGTCGCGCGCCGCTTGAGCCGCCGATTCCACGGACCCTCATCATAAACGATCCCAAGCTGGCGCTCTGTTCGCCCCCCTCCCGGTTGACCGGACGCCCGCCGGTCTCTAACATTTCTAGCGTAGCAACCTGCCGATTTTCATGAGAATCCCCGTGCGCCTTGGTTCGCCTGGTCTGCGCCCCGCCGCGCTGGGCGTCGCACTGCTGGCGCTGCTCGGAGCCCCGAGCGCCCCGGCCGCCGACGGCGAAACCTTCTGCCGCTGGCGCGAGCGCTCCTTGCTAGCCAGCAAGGACGCCTGCGTCACCAACGATCGCCCGTTCGAGAATTACGGCGACATCAACACGCTCTGCGCCGGTCGCGACGCCAACGGCATCTGGCGCGGCTTCATCAGCTTTCCCGACCCGCTGGTCGAGCCCGGCGGCAAGGCGGTCCAGGCCGATCTGACCCTGGTGCTCGACTCCGCGCTCGGACCCGCCTTCACCAACGTGCAGGCTTGCCGCGCCTCCTCGTCGTGGGAGGAGCTGCAGGTGACCTGGAACAATCAGCCGGGCACCGTGCAGCCGTGCCCGGTGCTGCCGGTGACCCAGATGCAGCAAAGCGTTTACAACTGGGACGTCACCGAATACGCCTGCGGCGTGGCCGAGGGCCAGTGGCTCAACCACGGTTTCAAGCTCCAAGCGATCGTCGAAAGCACCGAGAACCTACGGCGCTTCATCGGACGCCAGGGGCTGTTCGTGGCGCTCCGGCCCCGGCTCAACATCCTCGACGAGCCCCCGGCCGAAGACATCAGCGCCGCCTTCACCCTGGATGGGCCGGACCGGATCACGCTCGCGCTGCAGACCGGCGGCCAGCTTCCGGCACCGGTCTCCAGCATCGAGCTCTACTTCCAAGAGCAGGATCCGATCTGGACCGGTGCCCAGGCGCTGAGCTTGCCGCCGGGCTGGTCGGCCGAGCTGGGGTCGGCGGAGTGCCTGCGCGACGGCGCCTCGGTCAGCTCCAATCGGATCCGCTTCTTCTCGACCGGCAACCCGCTGCGGCCCAATCAGGAGCTCGAGCTCGGCTTGCAGTTCTCGAGCTCCCAGCCGTCGATCCCGACCGAGCGGGTCGAGCTGCAGCTGGTGGCCACCGGACCGGCCGGCTACCAGGGCAAGCTGGCCGCGACCGAGGCGGTCGAGAATCCGCCGCCGAATTTCGAGATCGCGGTCAATGCCGCAACCTACCAGCTCGGCGATCCGCTGACGCTGCGGGTCGATCTGGAGAACCCGACCGGAGCGACCTTGCTGACCGATCCTTACATCGTGCTGCAATCCACCGGCGGCGAGCTCTACAGCTACGTCTATCCCGACCAGTTCGTGCCGATCGATCCGGCCAACTTCGTCGCCACCTTGCGCCCGGTGGTCTCCAATTTTCCGATTCCACCAGGCACTTCCTTCATGGATGTGCCGCTGTTCACGCTCACCCTCGGCGCCGCGATTCCGATCCCGCACAGCGGCGGCGCATCCTTCTTCGCCGCCCTGGCGGCGGCCGGAACGCTGGACCTTCTGACCCCGATCGACTCAGCCAGCTTCAACGTTCAGTAGTTGCCTCAATCCGCCGCGGCACAGCTTCCAGGGGCGTTTGAAGGCGGATTCCGCTTGATTCGCCGCTGCGCTTGGATCTAGCATCGCTCAGCTCCCGGGTCGGCGATGGCACCGCCATCCTGTGCACCCATGGCCCTTTGACGATCGAAACGCTGAGCCGCCCAAATCAGAAAGCCGGTTGGGATGGGATCCCGCGTGCGACCCTGCTGTTTCTGATCGTCTTCTATAGCACGGTGATGGTGGCGCTGCTGCGGCGCCCGGAGTACTTGGTGGATGTGCTGCCGCTGGCGCTGCTGCTCGCGCTGGTCGAATGGCGGCGGCGGGCATGAGCCCGGCTCTGGCGCTCGGACTGGTCGGGCTGCTGCTGGCCGGCCAGACAGCCCACAGCATGCAGCAGCGCGGCCGCCGCAGCACGCTTCTGTTTTTCGGCCTGGCTCTAGTCTACGCGCTGCTCCGCGAGCTCTGGATCACCAGCCGCGAGCGGCCGTTCTACGTCGCCGGCAGCCTGAGCGTCGCGAACGTCGCGCCGATCATCGTCCTCGGCTGGCCGCTGCACTTCTACTTGGCGCTTTGGTTCGCCCGGCGGCTGCTCAAGGTGGATCTCGGCCGAGAGCGTTTGCGCATTCTGCCACTCGCCCTGCTCGCCGCGGCCTCCATGCTGGTGCTGGCGCTTCCGGGCGAAGTGATCGGCTCGCATCTCGGCTGGTGGATCTGGCAGCCGGGCAACCTGCTGGACCTGGGCTGGTATCACGGCCTGCCGCTCAACGTCCTGGGCGGATGGATGCTGACCGGCGGGATGTTCGTGCTGGCTTTCCTGCTGTTCGAGCACCGTCACCCGCTGCGCTGGGTCAACCTGGTCGCGCTGGCCGGCTCGATTCCCTTCCACACCCTCACCCATCCCGATTCTTGGATCGGCTTGGGGCTGCTGGCAGCCTACATCACCGCCGCCGCGCGGCTCTTGCCCCGCTCGCTCGCCAAAGTATGAAGCCTTGGTTGCGTCCAACGGTTTGCAGGGCGAAACGAAGGGTTCTCGTTTGCCGGCAAGCAGCACAAGATGTCTGTGGGCCGCTGCAGCGCGCCTGGGTGGCATGGGCACGCGCAGCGCGCCCATGGACGACCTCACCCGCCATGCACAGCTCGCCCATGGGCGGCCTTCAGCCACCCATGCCACCCCATGATGCGGGCGGATATCAAGGGCGCAGCCCTTGGCTAATAGTCAGCCCGTTATGCGCGTGGTGGTCGGACTTATTGATCTCGCTGCGGGCGGCCGGGCACCACGCTGCGCCGCAGGATCGGGCGAGAGTTTCCGCGCGTTCTTGCTGATGATGCCGGCGCCACGCATGAAATCGATCAGATACGATACGGTTTCGGCCAGCGCCGGCTCGCCGCGCACTCCGCCGGCCTGGGCGCGCGCCGCGCGGTAGGCCTGGTTGCTATAACGCTTGTGCTGCATCGCGGCGATCTTGGGGTGCGAACGGTTGAAAAAATCGAGCAAGGGGAACAGCGAATCCTGCCGGCTGCAGCGGCGGTTCATCTGATCGACGAAGCGCGCGATGTCATAGTAGCCGAAGCGGTAGCCGTAGTCGCGGGAAATCGTGCGGGTGACATCGGTCATGTTGTAGTAGGAGTCGGCGGTCACGTGGAGCGCGGTCGCGGCGACTCGAGGCTGGCCGACGATGGCGGCGATGTTGTCCGCAGCGATGTCGACCGGAAGGAAACTGATCTGGTTGCGAGCGCGGACTGCGACCCCGTGGTTGATCATGAATGCCAGCAGCCGCACCGCGATGTCGTCGCCGCTGCCCACCCCGCCGGTCGAGGCCGACAGCAGCGAGGGCCGGTAGATACGGACCTCGAGCCCCTGCCGTTCGGCCGCCAAGACCAGCTGCTCGGCGACCCATTTGCTCTGAGCGTAGCCGAAGTCGAGGTTCTCCATCGCCTGGTTGTGATCGGACTCGAGCAGCACGGCTTTCGCGGTCCAGCCGTAGATGAAGGTGCTGGAAACGAAATGGAACTGTTTGCGCGCTCCAGTGAAGGCGAATCGCAACAGCTCGCGCGTGCCCTCGACGTTGTGCGGCCGGAGCGCGTCATAGCCCATCACGTAGTTGACCAGCGCGGCGCCGTGAACCACCGCTCGGACCTGCAGGGCGAGCGATTCCCACTCTCCGGCGGTCAGCCCGAGCCGGGCGGCGGCCAGATCCCCGCACCGAACCTGGACCCGCCGCTCGAGCGTTTGCTCCAGCTCCGGCGTCCAGACGCGAGCCCGGCGCAGGCCGGCGCGGATCCGATCCAGACCGTGGCTCGGATCAGTGGCGCGGATCAGAACCTGGAACCGGTACGGCGTCCGGCGCAGCAGGCTGGCGAGCAAGAAGGGACCGAGGTAGCCGGTCGCTCCGGTCAGCAGCACATCGGTGGCCGGCCCGCCGCGGGCTCCAATCGAAAGCTCGCTCCAGCGCTCGAGGCGGGCATCGGACCGCATGCGCTCCTGCTCATACGCTCCATGCTCCTGTTGAGCCCGCCGCAGGAAATCGCGCTGCTCCGCGACCGGCGGCTCGGGCACCGCTTCCAGCCGGTCGAGCAGGGAGAAGAAATCGGCCACGGTCAGGCGCTGGAGCAGCTTCGCGTCCAGCTCGGGGATCAACTCGGCCGCGCCGCGTTCCTCGAGCAGCGTTTTGATGTCTTCGATGAGCTGGACCAGGGTCAGCGAGTCGATCCCGAGCTCGGCGAAGGTCATGGTCTCGGTGCCGTCGAGCGCGTAAGGCTCGAGCAGGTGATTCAAGCGCCGCCGCAGGCTCGAATTTCCCGGTTGCGCGGCCGCGGCGCGGTTCCGGACATAGCTCGCGAGCACCTCCATGCGGCCGGCGCGCCAGCGCTCGCGGGTCAGGCTGCGGGCGCTCTTGCCCGAGCTGGTCTTGAGCAGCGCTCGGGGCCGGACCAAGGCCACCGTATCCGGTTCGACGTAGTACTGCGCTCGGATCGCGCGCGCGATTTCAGCGGGATCGGGCAGATCCTTCGGCGCGCGCACTTCCGCCAGCACCACCAGGCTCGGGTCCGGCGACTCGGTCTGGAATGCCGTGACGCCGCCCTGGCGAATTTTTCCCGAGGCCGATTCGGCGATCGATTCGATGTCCTGCGGGTAATAGTTCAGCCCGCGGACGATGATCAAGTCTTTGATCCGCCCGCACACGAACAGCTCGCCCTCGTGAAAAAAACCGAGGTCGCCGCTGCGAAGATACCGGCTGCGGTCCGGGTCGGAGTCGGACAGCGTCGCGCCGAAGACTTGGCGGCTCAGCTCCGGCCGCTTCCAGTAGCCCGCGCAGGCGCTGGCTCCGCTGATCCAGATCTCGCCCACTTGGTCCTCGCCGAGGGCGGCACGCGACTGCGGATCGACGATCCGCACCCCAACCCCGTCGAGCGGCTGGCCGCAGCTCACGATCGGCAGCTGGTTGCTGCTTTTCGGCCGATGGTTCTCGATCCGCAGCGTGCGCTGCTGTAGCAGCTTCTTGTTGACCGTCAGGACCTGCCGGCCGTGGTTCGACACCGCCAGCGTGTTCTCGGCCAGTCCGTAGGCGACCACGTGCGCTTCGGGCCGCAGGCCGTAGGCGCCGAAGCGCTGCAGAAAGCGGGCGTAGATATCGCAGCGAACCGGCTCCGAGGCGTTCATCAAGACTCGAAGACTGCCGAGATCCACACTCTCGAGCTCTCGCGCCGGTACCCGCTCCGGATCCAGACAGACCTCGAACCCGAAATTGGGAGCGGACGCGTGGCTGGCCCGCACCCGGCTGATGGTCTGGAGCCAGAGGCTCGGGCGCTTGAGAAAATCGAGCGCCGAGAATCCGTAGCCGGTCCCGCCGGTGATCGCGGGGAACAAGTAGTATCCGATCAGGCCCATGTCGTGATACTGCGGCAGCCAGGAAACGGCGATCGGCGCCTGCGGCAGGGTGCTAAAAGCGTTGTGGATCACGTTGCGGTGCGAGACCATCACACCCTTCGGATCGCCGGTCGAGCCCGAGGTGTACTGCAGGAACAGAAGCGGACCGGGATCGTCGGCGCACCCGCTGTTCTCAGCCTCGAATGCATCGGTCACGACCCACGGCGGAAGCTCGAGTGGACCTTGCCGGCGCCGGCTCGCGGAGCGCGGCTCGCGGAGCAGCGCCGCACAGGCCTGCAACAGGGTGCGGCTGGTGAGCGCCGCGGCCGGCTCGCAATCGGCGGCGATGAAGGCGAGCTTGGCCAGGGTGCCTTCGGATTGCATCGCGGCGGGCGGCGGCACCGGCACCGGGATCACTCCGATCCGGGCGCAGGCGAAGAAGGCGACGATGATGTCGAGCCCCGCGGGGTAGACCAGCAGCGCGCGATCGCCGCGCTTCAATCCGACTCGGGTCGCGAGCTGCCGCGCCACCTGCCGGGTGCGTTGATCGAACTCGAGGTAGGTGAAGGATTCCTTCTCGCAGCCCTCGAGATCCAAGAAGCTGAACAGGCGGCGCTCGGGCTGTTCGCGGACCCAGTGGCCGAGATAGTCGACGATGGTGTCGAATCGGGGCCGAGCAGGCGCGGACCGCTCACTCACGGCGCGGCGGCATTATACTGCGCGCAAGGCGCGCCGAGCTCGGCATGCACCCGATCCTGTTCAGCAGCCACGGCATCACCTTCTACAGTTATGGGGCCTTGATCGTCCTGGGGTTCGCGGCCGCCCTGGCGGTGACGAGCCGGCTGGGCCGCGCGGCCGGTCTGCCCGATCGCGCGCCACTCGAGATGATCCTGATCATCCTGGTGGCGGGCCTGGCCGGCGCGCATCTGCTCGACGTCGCGCTGGGGTGGCCGCGCTACCAGGGCCGCCCGCTGGCGATCCTGAATCCGTTCGGCTCGCACGCCGTGCTCGGCGGGCTGATCGCTGCCGGCGGCGCGCTTTACGGCTGGGCCCGCGCGCGCCGCATCGTGCCGGCGCTGGTCTTCGACATCGCCGTCATCGCCGCCAGCTTGGGATACGCCATCGGACGCGTCGGGTGCCTGCTCGCGGGTTGCTGCTACGGCCGGCCGACCGCGGCGCCCTGGGGAATTGTGTTCAACGACCCGCGCAGCTTCGTCGCCCCGGCCCTGCGCGGCGTCCCGCTGCACCCGACCCAGATCTACGCGTCCCTGGCCGCGCTGCTGCTCTTCGTCGCCTTGCTGCGGCTGTGGAGCGCGCGGTCCTTTCCGCTCCAGGTCGCCTTGGTTTTCTTGATCGGCTTTTCGCTCTACCGCTTCGCAGTCGAGTTTTTCCGCGCCGATCCGGAGCGCGGGCCGGCGCTGCTCGGACCGCTTTCGGCCGCGCAGCTCATCGCCCTGCTTTTCATCGCGCTGGCGGCGCCGGCCTACGTCATTCGGCGCCGGCGCTACTCGTAGCGCAGTCCTGCATGGTAGGTTCGTGGGGCGGAACTTCCGGCCGCGGCCGGCGTTTCCACCATTCAGATGTCCCCTGCTGGCAAGCGAGGTGCGGGGTGAACGAGATTCGCCATGCACTGCGGCGCCTGACCGCTAGGCCGGGCTTCACGGTCGTCTGCATTCTGACCCTCGGGCTCGGGATCGGGGTCAACGTCGCCATCTTCGCGCTGGTCTACGGCGTGATCATGCGACCGCTGCCCTACCCGCAGCCCGAGCGCCTGGTTTCGATCTCACACCAAGCTCCGGCGCTCCATCTCGACGACATGGAGATCTCGGCGCCGCTCTACCTGCGCTATCGCGAACAGGCCGGCTCGTTCGTCGATATCGCCATGATCGCCGATGGGCGGATCAGTTTGACCGGCGGCGCAGGCGAGCCGCAGCGGCTGCGCTACGGGTTGATCACGCCCTCGACGTTCCGGGTCTTCGGCCTGGCACCGCTGGTGGGTCGTCCGTTCGGCCCGCGCGATTCCAAGCCCGGCGCAGCCCCAGTAGTCCTGATCAGCGAACGGCTCTGGCGCGGACGCTTCGGAGCTGCGCCGGCGATCCTCGGCCGCAGCCTCGAAGTCGACGGCACGCCGCGCGAGGTCGTCGGGGTCATGCCGGCCGCTTTCGAGATCCCCGATCCCGAGGCCGATCTGTGGATGCCGTTCATCTACGACCGAGAGCAGCATCCGCTCGGGCGGTTCGAAGGAGCGTGCATCGCCCGGCTCAAACCCGAGGCCACCGTGGCCACGGCGCGGGCCGATCTGAAACGCTTCACCGATGGGATCGTCGAGCAGTTCCCCGAAGAGCGGGCCGCGCCGGTGCTGCGCAGCGCCGGTTTCCAGCCGATCGTCCGCCCGCTGCTGGATGAGATCATCGGCGAAGTGCGCCAGGCGCTCTTGGTGCTGCTCGGCGGGGTCGGTTTCGTCCTGCTGATGGCCTGCTCCAACGTCGCCAACCTGTTTCTGGTCCGCGCCGAGCGGCGCCAGCGCGAGCTGGCGGTGCGCAGCGCGCTGGGCGCCAGCCGTGCCCAGCTGCTGGCCGGCTTCATGATCGAAGGACTTTTGCTGGCGCTGGCGGCCGGAGCCGCCAGCGTGCTGCTGGCGCGACTCGGGATCGGGACGCTGATACCGCTGGCCCCGGAAGGGATCCCGCGGCTGCACAGCGTGGAGCTCGGCGCGCCGGTGCTGATCTTCGCCCTGGCGCTGGCGCTGCTGTCGGCGCTGCTGTTTGCGTTCCTGCCGCTGCTCTCGTTCGCCAAGACCGATCTGATGAGCGCGCTGCGCGAGAGCGGATGGGGGCTCAGCGGCTCGGCCCGCACCCGCCTGCGCCGATATCTGGTGGTGGCCCAGTTCGCGCTGAGCATGGTGCTCCTTATCGGAGCCGGGCTCATGGTCCGCAGCTTCCGCGAGCTGTCGCGGGTCGATCCGGGATTCGATCCCCAGCGCGCCTTGAGCCTGCGGCTTTCCCTGCCGGCCGGCCGCTACGCCGGGCCAGCCGAGATCGCGGCCTTCGTCGACCGCGTGGTCGAGCAGGTCGAAGCGCTGCCCGGCGTCGAGGCGGCCGGGGCGGTCAGCCTGATACCGCTCGGCGGCTCGGCCAGCGGCGCCGGGCATGCGCTGGAAGACTTTCCCATCGGCGAGGATCAGGTCCCGCCGGTGTTCTTCGACTACGAGGCCAGCCCCGGCTACCTCCGCGCAATGGGTTTGAAGCTGATCGCGGGACGCTGGTTCGAGCCCCGCGATCACCAGCGTCCCGGCGAGGTCGCGGTGATCAGCGCCTCGCTCGCCAAACGTTTTTGGCCCGACGCCAGCCCGCTCGGCCGGCGCCTGCAGCCGGGGCGGCCGGAGTCGGACCAGTGGTACACGATCGTCGGCGTGGTCGGCGACGTGCACCACTTCGGCCTGCAGGAGGAGCCTTCCGACTCGGTCTACTACCCGATGGTGCGCCGCGAGCAGGACGGCGGCATCGGCGGCAACCTCACGTTGGTCCTGCGCACCCAGGTGGCTCCCGAAACGCTGAGCCAGGCGGCGCGCGCGGCGCTCTGGAAGCTCGATCCCAACATTCCGATCGACCACGTCATGACCCTCGAGCGGCTGGTGGCGGAAGCCGGCGCGCCGATGGCCTTCAGCATGTTGCTGCTCTTGATCGCGGCGGCTCTGGCCCTGATCTTGGGCGGCATCGGCCTGTACGGCGTGATTTCCTTCGTGGTCGGCCAGCGGACTCAGGAGATCGGCGTGCGCATGGCGCTCGGGGCCCAGCCGCAGCGCGTGCACCGCATGATCCTGTGGGACGGTCTCAAAGTCGCCTGGCCCGGGATCGCGATCGGCCTGGCGGCCTCCCTGGCTTTGACCCGGATCATGAAATCCCTGCTTTACGGAGTCAGTCCGTTGGACCTGTGGACCTTTGCACTGGTCCCCCTGGTGCTGACCGCCCTGGCGCTCGGCGCCAGCCTGCTGCCGGCGCGCCGCGCCGCCCGGGTCGATCCCGCCATCGCCCTGCGCGCCGAGTAGATGCGCCAGCAAGATCGACGGCGGGGCCATGGGGCGTGAAACATTCGTGAGACATCTGGAGGTTGGGCTCGAATACAGCTGAGCTAGGAAGCTCAGGTTGTGATCAAGAAAGCTGCCAGGCGCTTCCAAATGTCGGAGCTGCCGGGCAGCTTCGCGGCATTGGGCACCGCGGGATTACAATGCGCAACCGGTCCGCCGGCGACAAGCGGCTCGATCCGCTTCGCTCCGGGAGCCCACAAGGAGGTCTCATGACCAGCATCGTGAAGTTCATGCGCTTCTACCTGATCCTGCTGGCGATCTTCACCATCGGGCGCTGGGCGCTGAGCCTGAGCGGCGTTCCCTATGAGAAGGGACATTATGTCTTCAGCCTGGTGATCCTGAACTTGGTCGCGGCGGCGCACCACGCGGCCTTCGCCCGCGCTTTCCTCGGCTGGCGGATCCCGCGCGCGCTGGCGCTGGGCGCGGCGCTGGCGGTGGTGACGCAGGTGGTGATCCTGCTCTCCACCGTTGTTTCGTACGCCGCCGGGGTCGAGACCTATTTCAACCACCCCACCGCCCTCAACCTGCCGGAGGCGGCCGCGCTGGGGCGGGCTTTCGGCATTCGCCTGTTCGGTCTGGTCGTCAACACCGTGCTCAACGTAGTCGCGGCGGCGCTCGGCTGGCTGCTCGGCGGCGTCCTCCCGGCGCGGGACGCGCTCGCGTGAGCGCCGCCTCCAACCCGTTTCGGCCGCCGCTGTTCGCTTTTCTGAGCCAGCTGGCCCGCAACAACCGCCGCGACTGGTTTGAAAGCAACCGCGCGCGCTACGAAAGCGAGGTGCGCCAGCCGGCGCTGCGCTTCGTCGCCGACTTCGCGCCGGCGCTCAAACGGATCAGCCCGCATTTTCTGGCCATCCCGAGCGCCGCGCGCGGCTCGATGTTCCGGATCCACCGTGATGTCCGCTTCTCCAAAGACAAGAGCCCCTACAAGACCTCGGTCGGGCTACGCTTCTTCCACCGGAGCAGCGGCGACGTTCACGCTCCCGGCTACTACCTGCACCTCGAGCCCGGCGCCTGCTTCATCGGGATGGGGGTCTGGCACCCCGACCCGACCACCCTGCGCGCGATTCGCGACGCGATGGTCGCCGATCCGCGGACCTGGAAGCGGGCCAAGTCGGATCCCAAGCTCAACGCTCAACTCAGCCTCGGCGGGGATCGTCTCAAACGCGCGCCCAAGGGCTACGATCCCGATCACCCGCTGATCGACGATCTGTGCCGCACCGATCTGGTCGCCTACCAGAGCCTGACCGACCAAGAGGTCTTGGCGCCGTCGTTCCCGCGCCGCTTTGCGCAGGTCTGCGCCGCCGGCAAGCCGCTGATGCGCTGGCTGTGCCAAACGCTGAAGTTGCCGTATTAGGAGCGCGGCTTTGAGCCGCTTCGAGCCTGGATTTCGCATCGGTTGGATGGAGGCGGGAAAACCAAACCGCGCGCTCCAAGAGGTGATCGGACATGCAGGCGGCGGATCATGTTCGCGAGCATGGCAGCTTGCTCGCCGGCCCCGAGAAGCGAGCGCTCCTGTGGCTCGCGCAGCGGATGCCCGGTTGGGTGACCTCGGACCATCTGACGCTGCTGGCGCTCGCCGCCATGCTGGGAGCGGGGCTGGCCTTCTGGGCGGCGCGCTGGTATCCGCTCTGCCTTCCGCTGGTGGTCTTGGCGCTGGCGCTCAACTGGTTCGGCGACAGCCTCGACGGCACGCTCGCCCGCGTGCGCCGGCGGCAGCGGCCGCGGTACGGCTTTTACGTCGACCACGTGCTCGACATCGTCGGCACGCTTTTTCTGGTCGGCGGCCTGGCGCTGTCGGGTCATATGCAGCCGCTGATCGCCTTGGGGTTTCTGGTCGCGTATCTGATGGTTGCGGCCGAGATCTTTCTCGCCACCCACGCGCGCGGCGTTTTTAGGCTCTCGTTCTGGCGCATCGGCCCGACCGAGCTGCGGATTCTGCTCGCGCTCGGCAGCTTGGAGCTGCTGCGCCAGCCCCGCGTTGAGCTCCGCGGGTTCGGCAGCGTTCGCTTGTTCGACCTCGGCGGGCTGGTCGCGATCGCCGCACTGGGCTTGGCCCTGGTGGTCGCGACCGTGCGCAACACCCGGGCCCTGTATCGGGCCGAGCCGTTGCCCCGGTGACTGAGGCCGCAAGCGCACCGCCGCCGCGCGCGAGCCAGTGGGCGCGCTATCTCAAGTTCAACGCGGTCGGAGCGCTCGGCTTCGCGGTTCAGCTGGTGGTCCTGGCGCTGCTGTGCCGCATCGGAGTGCATTACCTGGTCGCCACCGCGTGCGCGGTCGAGGCCGCTGTGCTGCATAATTTCCTCTGGCACCGGCGCTGGACCTTTTCGGACCGCGCCGCGCGCAGCCGGGCCGAACAGCGCTCGCGGCTGCTGCGCTTTCACGGGCTGAGCGGCAGCGTATCATTGGCCGGCAACTTGGCGCTGATGGCCTTGCTGGTCGGGGCCGCGCGGCTCCATCCGCTGCCAGCCAACGTGCTGGCGATCGGCGCCTGCTCGATCTTGAATTATCTGGCCAGCGAGCGGATAGTGTTCCAGGACCGGGGCCGGAACTCGCAGCGCCCGGGCTTCGTTTAGATCGGTCAGGTAGGGATCCCCTCGATGTTGCAAACGCTCGGGATGGACCTGCGCGCCGGGTGGCGCTCGCTGCTCAAGAGCCCGGGCCTGACCTTGGTCGTGATTCTGACCCTGGCCTTGGCGATCGGCGCCAACACGGTCATCTTCTCCTTCACCAACGTCTTGCTGCTCAAGCCGCTCCCGATCGCCGAATCGGAACGCGTCGGCCACGTCTTCGGCACCGATCCCCAGCGCGGCGACGAGCGGGCCCGGCTCTCCTACCCCGACTACATCGATCTGCGCGACCGCAACCGCAGCTTCCAGACCCTGGGCGCGTTCGGTCCCGACAACTACGTGCTGACCGACGAACGCGAGCCCCAGCGCCTCGCGGCGCTGCGCACGACGGCCAATTTCTTCGAGGTTTGGGGCTTGCAGACCATCCTCGGCCGCGGTTTCCGCCCCGACGAGGATCGACTGGGAGCCCCGGGCACCGTGGTGCTGAGCCACCGCTTCTGGAACAAGCACTTCCACTCCAATCCGGAGGTCCTGGGCTCCAGCATGATCTTGAACGGCGCGCCCCACGCGGTGGTCGGAGTGCTCGCACCGGACATCGAGATCGGCACCCTGAGCCTGATCGACATCTGGACGCCGTTGGCTCAGGATCCGGCCCAAGCCGATCGCTCGCGCCGCTTCCTGCGCGTCACCGGCAAGCTCGACCCCGGCGTCTTGATCGAACAGGCTTCGGCTGAAATCACGGCCCTCGGGCGCCAGCTCGTCAAAGAACACCCGGACACCCACACCGGCTGGTCGCTGCGGGTGCTCCCGACTCGGGAAGCGATC
Source organism: Acidobacteriota bacterium (assembly GCA_036398155.1). Classification (GTDB taxonomy): domain Bacteria; phylum Acidobacteriota; class DASWHO01; order DASWHO01; family DASWHO01; genus DASWHO01. Next base: position 766 of record DASWHO010000016.1, on the reverse strand, counting down.
ACCGGTCCCAACACCTGGCTGGTGTTGGCGCTGCTCGGACTGTCGGTCGGGTTCCTGCTTCTGATCGCGTGCGCCAACATCGCCAACCTGATCCTGGCGCGCTCGGTCAGCCGCCGCCGCGAACTGGCGGTGCGCCGCGCGCTGGGAGCCAGCCGCGCGCAGATCCTGGGCCAGCTGATTCAAGAGAACCTGGTGCTGGGGGTGATCGGCGGCGCCGCCGGTCTGGGGCTGGCCGCTTTGGGGCTCTGGCTGATCCGAGCCGTGGCTTACGAGCCGTTCTTCGAAATGGTGGTCATCGACCGCAGCGTGCTGGTCTTCTCCGCGGCCATCTCCCTGCTGGCGCCGTTCATCTTCAGCATTCTGCCGGCGCTGCAATCGGCCCGCGCCGAGCTCACTACGGCACTCAACGAGGGCTCGGCGCGCACCAGCGGCGGGCGCCGCGGCCGGCGCAGCCGCAGCGTTCTGGTGGTCTCCCAGATCGCCCTGGCTCTGACCTTGCTGGTGATCTCGGGTCTTGCGGTCCGCACCGCCATCGCGGTCCAGCAGACCGATCTCGGCTTCGAGCCCAAGAACGTCCTGACCGCGCGGATCGATCTGCCCGAATCCAAATACGCCGAAGCGGAATCGGTGCGCCGCTTCTATCGCGAGCTGCTGCCGCGCTTGGCGGCGCTGCCCGGCGTGACCCACGCCGCGGCGATCAGCGAGATCCCGGTGCTGGGCACCGAAACCACCACCCAGCTCACGATCGCCGGCCGCCCGGCGCCGC
>DASWHO010000015.1:0-18480 GCA_036398155.1 Acidobacteriota bacterium | reverse complement strand
GTTGAGCCCGATGGTCTATTGGTCCTGACCGCCGACCACGGCAACGACCCGACCACGCCCTCGACCGATCATTCACGCGAGCAGGTGCCGCTTTTGGTCTACGACCCGCGCCGGCCCGGCGTCGCTCTGGGCGAGCGCCAGAGCTTCACCGATCTGGCGCAGACCCTGGCCGAGGCCTTCGGCGTCCCCGGCTTCGACCACGGCCAGAGCTTCCTCGCAACCCTGCTCGTGGGGGTAATAGTCAATTAATATGACTGGACAATCAATGTGTCCATAGTTAGGCTAGGGAACATGAGCAAGACCATAGGCGCCGCGCAGTTCAAAGAAAAATGCCTTGCGTTGCTGGACCAGGTGGGGCCCGAAGGCATTGTGGTCACCAAACATGGAAAACCGGTCGCCAAGTTGGTGCCGGTCGAGACCGGCTCGGCGGATCTGATCGGAAGCCTGAAGGGCAAAATCCGGATTCACGGCGATATCCTGGGCACTGGAATCGAGTGGGATGCTCAATCTTGACACCCACGTGCTCATCCATGCTCTCGCCGGGAGCTTGAAACCACGAGAACGGAAACTCCTTTCGTCCCACGAGTGGAGCATCTCGGCGATCGTCCTGTGGGAAGTCTGCAAGCTGGTTCGACTTGGTCGAATCACGCTCGACCTGGAAGAACCCGAGGCGGCGCGGACGTTCCGCAGGATTCATACCTGGCCCCTCACACTCGAAATCTGCATGGCGAGCACGCGGATCGATGTCGGCGGTTTGGACCCGGCCGACGAGTTGATCGCTGCAACCAGCATCGTGACCAACGCTCCGTTGTTGACCCGCGACCGAAAACTGCTGCGCTCGAAGAGAATCCCGTTCGCTTGACGATGGGTGTGCGAGCCGCAAGCAGCCAACTGGCGCGAAAAAAGCGCAGCGGGTAAGATCGACGATTCGAGCTCCTCGAGGAGAGAAGGACCATGAACGTACTCAAGACGCTCGGTGTGCTGGCCGGCGCGGGCCTTTTGCTGGCCGGCGCCGCGGCGGCGCAGCCGGCCCATCGCATCCTGGTGGTCAACGACGACGGCATCGCCTCACCCGGCATCGACGCGCTGGCCCGCGAGCTCAGCGCGCTCGGCGAGGTCACGGTGATCGCGCCGGAGCACAACCAGAGCGGGATCTCGATGGCGGTCACCTTCGACGCCGAGATCATCTGGCGCGAGCTCGACAAGGGCGGCGGGATCCGCTGGTACGCCGCCGATCTCAAGCCGGCCGACTGCGTGACCTTGGCGCTCGACCGGCTGCCGCAGCGTCCCGACCTCGTGGTCTCCGGGATCAACAAAGGCGCCAATCTCGGCGGCCTGGTCAGCCTGCTCTCGGGCACCATCGGAGCGGCGCGCATGGCCGCGCTCCATGGCCTGCCGGCGATCGCGGTTTCGCTGGGCAGCTACCGCGATCAGGAGTATGAGTGGCACAGCGCCGCCAAGGTAGCGCGGCAGGTCGCCGAACAGGTCCTGGCCCGCGGCCTGCCGCAAGGCATCCTCTTGAACCTCAACGTCCCCAACCGGCCCTTCGCCGCGCTCCGCGGGGTGCGCGTGACCCGACTCGGGGGAGGGGAATTCGGCTGGAGCTACCGCGAGACCGGCTCGGATCCGGCCGGGATGCGGCTGCAGCAGGAGACCCACGATCTGCCGCTCAGCGGCACGCTCGACCAGGACCTGACCGCCTTCGCGGCCGGCTTCGCCAGCCTGACGCCGCTGACCACCGACACCACGGCGCTCGACTTGATCCGCGAGGTGGAACGCTGGGACTTCGGACCGTAGCCGTCGGCCTGCTGGTACTGGCCGCGGCGCTGCCGGCGCGGCTCGATGCTTGGGGCTTCGCCGGCCATCGGATGGTTAACGCGGCGGCGCCCGAGGGGCTCGAGGAGCCGCTCAAGTCGTTCTTTCTCGCGCACCGCGACTACCTCGCCGAGCACGCGGTCGATCCGGACCTGTGGCGCACGACCGACGAGATCGAGCAGTACAATCACTACCTCGACGCCGACGCGCTGGCGCCGTATCCGTTCGATTCGATCCCGCGCGACGAAGCCGCGGTCGCGCGCAGGTTCGGTCCGGACGCGTGGAAGCAGGGCCGCGGGCCGTGGCGGGTGGCGGAAATGGCGGCGCGGCTGCGCGAGGCGTTCGCCGCCGGAGACTGGCGCGCCGCGCTCGACCTGGCCGCCGCGCTCGGCCACTACCTCTCGGACCTGCACGTGCCGCTGCATTCGGCGCAAAACTACAACGGCCAGCTCACCGGCCAGGACGGGATCCACCATCGCTGGGAGCGGGACCTGGTCGAGCGCCATCTCCATCAGCTCGAGGGCTCGTTCGCCCCCGACTCCGCCGAGCGGATCGACGACACTGTCGGGCTCGCGTTCGAGGTGCTCCAGGAGAGCTACCGCGAGGTGGCGCCGCTCTTGGCGCAGGATCTGGAGCTGCGCGGTCCGACCGACTATCTCGAAACCGCTGCCGACGATCGCTACTCGGATCGCTACTACAGCGCGCTCTACCTGCGGCAAGAGCCGGTGATCCGCCGGCGGCTGCAGCAATCGGCCTCGCGGATCGCCGCGCTGTGGCACTCGGCTTGGGAGCGGGCCGGCCGGCCGGCGCCGCCCGACGCAATCGCGACCGGACCTCTTCGGGGCAGCCGCAAGCTGATTCTGTTCTCGTGGGACGGCGGCTCGAGCGTCCACGTGCAAGAGCTGCTCGAGGCCGGCAAGCTGCCGCATTTGGCCCAGCTCGCCGGGTCCGGTTTTCGCGCCCGCGAGGTGGTTCCGACCGCGCCGACCTTGACCGCGCCCGGCCATGCGGCGCTGTGGACCGGAACGTGGAGCGGCAAGAACGGGATCGTCTCCAACTGGATGCCCCAGCTGCCGTTCGCGGAGCACACTCTGCTCGAGCTGGACCGCGGTTTCCGCTCCGATCGGCTCCGCGCCGAGCCGATCTGGGCCGCGGCCGCGCGGCAGGGGCTTCGCGCCGTGGTGGTGCAAGCCACTCACGATTTCCCCTTCGAGCCCTACGGCAAGGCCGAGCAGTTCGGCGGCGATCTGATGCGGAATCTGATCCTGCTGAATTACTTCGATCAAGAGCTGGCCGGCGAAGCGGTTTACGAGCGGGCGGCGCGCGAGAGCTTCACCATCGATGTGCTCGGGACCGCGCTGCGCGTCACTCCGATCGACGATCCCGAAGATCCGGCCTCAGGGTTCGACACCCTGCGGCTCGAGCCGCCCGGCGCTGCGCCGATCCTGCTCAAGCCCGCCCCGGCGATGGTCGATCCGCTGGAGCACTACAGTCCCGCGGTGATGGTGCGCTCCGGCGATCGCGAGGGCGGATGCTACTTTCGGCTGTTCGAGCTGAGCGCCGACGCCTCCCATCTGCTGCTCTATCGCACCCGGGTCTACGGGCTCGCCTCCAGCAGCGAGCGGCTTGGGCACGCGCTGGGCGAACGGCTCGGCCCGGTGATCGGGGAGGACGCGTTCCAAGCTTACGAAGACGGCCATTTGGGTCCGACCTTGGACCAGGGCGGCGACGGCAGCGCCGAGCGGCGCTATCTCGATACCGCCACCTTGGTGGTTCACACCCAAGCGCAGTTGGCCATGACCGCGCTGCGCGGAACCGACTGGGATCTGCTGGTGCTGTACCTGCCCTATCCCGACGAGACGCTGCACCGCTGGCACGGTTACGCCGATCCCAGCGTGCCAGGCTACGATCCGGCGCTCGGCCCGCGCTTCCGCGAGCTGCTCGAGCACGCCTACCGCTTCGCCGACGATTTGCTCGGCCAGGTGCTGGCGCACAGGCCGCCCGCGGCCGCGGTCTGGGTCGCCAGCGATCACGGTCACCTGCCGGCCTGGAAGGACTTCTACGTCAACGAGTTGCTGCACCGTGCGGGTCTGCTCGGGTTAGATTCGGAGGGCGGGATCGACCTCGCGCGCACGCGGGCGCTCGGAATCGACCGCTTCGGCGTCTGGCTCAACACCAGCCAGCACAAGGGCGGGATCGTGCCGCCGTCGGAGCGCGCCGCACTGCTGGATCAGGTTCGCGAGCTGCTGCTCGGCGCGGTCGATCCGCAAAACGGCGCCAAGATCCTGGCGCGGGTTTACGACGTGCTCGCGGGGGAGCGCCCGGAGCTGGCCGGTGCACCGGGCCCCGACCTGCTGCTCGAGCCGAACCCCGGCTACTATCCGGTCTCTTGGCCGCCTGCCAGCGAGTCAATCGTGCAACCGAGCCGGCTCGGCGGCCGGCACGGTTTTCCCTATGGCGGCGACCGCCGGCTGGCGGCGATCAGCTACGCCGCCGGCCCCGGGATCCGGCCCGGCACCGTGCTCGATTCGATCCGCCAGATCGACGTGGCGCCGACCGCCGCCGCGCTGCTCGGCATCGGCCCGCCAGCGCAAGCCGAAGGTCGCGTGCTGGTCGAGATCCTCGAAGAAGTCGACCAAGCGCTGCAATCCCACTGAGCCAGCAGCAACCGAGCGGCCACTCGGGGGAGATTCGGAGACAGGTAATGGGACTTGTGCTCGAGCGCCGATAGCTCGGTGAAATAACCTGTCCCCGGAACTGGGGATGAGTTACCTGTCCCCGAAACCGCGGTTAAGTGAACTGTCCCCGAATTAGCCGCCGGTTTCGAAGCCGGGGTAGAGGGTCATCCCGCCGTCGACGAACAGGGTGGTGCCGGTGACGTAGTCGGACTCGTCGGAGGCCAGCCAGACCGCGGCGCGGCCGATGTCGGCGGGCTCGCCGATGCGCTTGTAGGGGACCAGCTTCATCAGCTCGTTGTAGGCCTCCTCGGTGCCCCAGGCCTGCATGTTGATCGGAGTGCGGATCGCGCCCGGGCCGATGCTGTTGACCCGAATCCGGTGCGGCGCGACTTCCTGAGCCAGGCTCTTCATCATCAGCATCACGCCGCCCTTGGAGGCCGCGTAGTTGACGTGGCCGGCCCAGGGAATGATCTCGTGCACCGAGCTCATGCAGATGATCTTGCCGGCCGAGCAGGAGACCTCGGGGCGCACGCCGCGGCGCTTGAACTCGCGGATTGCCTCGCGGCAGCACAAAAACTGCCCGGTGAGGTTGACCGCCAGCACGCCGTTCCACTGCTGCAGCGTCATCTGATCGAACGGCGCGTCGAGCTGGATGCCGGCGTTGGGCACCAGAATGTCGATGGTGCCGAACTCCTTGAACATCCGCTTGAACATCGCCTCCACCTGATCCTCTTTGGAGACGTCGGCCTGGTGCGCGTAGCTTTTGGTGTTGCAGCTGGTGCGCACTTCGTCGACCACTTGCTCGGCCACCTCGTCGCCGCTGAAGTAGTTGACCACCACGTCCGCGCCGGCGTGACCCAGCGCAACCGCCACCGCTCGGCCGATACCCGAGTTGGCGCCGGTGACCAGCGCCTTCTGGCCCTGGAGCACCGGGTTGATCGGACAGCTCGGCAGCACCGGTTGGGGCAGGGTATCCACCATCGACTTGACCGCGCTCATCGCTATTCGCTCCTTGCGTTGGATTCGGTGCTTGGATGCCCGCGGCCTCGGGGAGGTTCCATGCGGGCGGAGGGATCGAGGGAGGTGATCTTGCGCGCCGCCTCGGGCCATCCGCCCTTCAGGAACTGAAGGATCGCCGGCAGGACCACCGCATCTTCGACCCAGAGATGGTGCCCCGCGCCCGCCACGGTCAGAAGTCGCGCAGCGGGCAAGCTCAGCGCCCACTCGCGGCCGGCGCCGTAGGGGGCGTTGCGATCCTTGGTGCCGTGCACCGTCAGCACCGGCACCCGCACCGCGGCGATTTCCTCCCGGGTCAGCACGTGTTTCTGAGCCGATCCGAAATGATGCTCGAAATGAAAGTCGAGGTTCACCGGCCACTCGTTGGCCAGGTCGCAGACCCCTGGGCCGAGCCGATCGGCATGAGCCAGATCCCCGACTAAACCGAGCCGCGAGACCTTCCACCGCTGCTCGCAGTACGCCTTGGGATGCTGCTGGTGGTAGCCCTCGGCGCGGAGCCGCTCGAGCCCTCCGTTTGCGACTATTCGTAGCGCGATTCGGCCCTCGGATCCAACCCTTGAAGTTCTTCGATCGATCCACTTTTTGTCACCGCCGAAACGGTTGAGGGCAAAAGCGTTGGGTCCGATCCATCGCGGCCGACGGACTTGGGGGCCGGCGCCGGCACTGGTAAGCTGATGCGCCAGCGATGCCACCCGCCCCCGAAGAGCGCCGTTTTATCCAGTTCGGAGCCTTCGTCGCCGACCTGCGAACCGGAGAGCTGCGGCGCGCGGAGCGCCGGATTCGACTCCAGATCCTGCCCTTCCAGCTCCTGGTAGCACTGGCCGAGCGCGCCGGCGAGCTGGTCTCGCGGGAGGAGCTGTGCCTGCGGCTGTGGCCGCCCGGCGTCCATGTCGACTTCGATCGCGGCCTCGGCAATGCGGTGCTCAAGCTGCGCCAGGCCCTGGGCGACAGCGCCCACCAGCCGCGCTACATCGAGACCCTTGCACGGCGCGGGTACCGGCTCAAGGTCCCGGTCGAGTGGATCGGGCCGGCCGCTTCGGAGCGCCCGGCTTCAGTCCGGCGCCGGATCGTCGAGCTCCGGATCGGGCCCGGCGCGCGCCGCTGGAGCGCCTGGATCGGGGCGGCTGCTTCGGCGGTCTTGCTGCTTGGGTGGCTGCTCTGGCCCCCACGCCCCCTCACACCGGCGCCGGCGCGAGAGGCCTATCTGCGCGGGGTTCACTTCTGGAAGCTCAAGACCCCGGAGCCGCTGCGCCAGAGCCTGCGCTGCTTCCGCGAGGCGACCCGCCGGGATCCGACCTGGGCCGCGGCCCATGCCGGAGTCGCGCAGGCCTATCACTTCCTGGGCGCGGTCGGCATCGTCCCCCGCGCCCAGGTCTACCGCCACACTCAAGCCGCCGCACGGCGCGCGCTGCAGCTCGATTCGCGCTGCGCCGCGGCGCTCGCGATCCTGGCCGAGTCGCGCTTTCGCTTCGGTGGCCGCCGCGGAGACCTGCCGGCCTTGTCCGGGCGGGGGCAAGCCCCGCCCCTACATTGGCGCGGTGCACTTTCCGTGCGTGTCCGTTTTGAGACCGCGCCTTCAGCCACATAAGCGCGCTCGGTCGGCGCGCGCGGCCGAATCTCAGCGGTTCAGGAGCTGCTGCATCGAACGGTGCAGGCGGCCGTTGGTGGCCAGAATCGTGCGGTCTCCGGGGCGGTAACTGCGGCCGGCGTAGTCGCTGATCCGGCCGCCGGCCTCCTCCACCAGCAGCAAACCGGCGGCGGTGTCCCAAGCCTTGAGGTTGGTCTCCCAAAAGCCGTCGAAGCGCCCGGCGGCGACATACGAGAGATCGATCGCCGCCGCGCCGTCGCGCCGCACCGCGCCGGCCTTGCGCATGATCCGGCCGAACGCATTGAGGTAGCGCTGCGGATGCTGGTGCACGTCGTAGCCGAAGCCGGTGGCGACTACCGCCTGGTCGAGCTTGCGGGTGTTCGATACGACCAGGCGCTTGCGGCCGCGATACGCCCCGCCGCCGCGCCGCCCCTCAAACAGCTCGCCCAGCGCCGGTGCGCAGACCGCGCCGGCCACGATCCCGCCTTCGCGCTCGTAGGCGATCGAGACCGCGAAGAACGGATGGCCGTGCGCGTAGTTGGTGGTGCCGTCGATCGGATCGACGATCCAGCGCTCGGCGGCGCGCTCCGAGCCGCCGCTCTCTTCGCCGACGAACGGGATTGGGCCACAGCGCCGCTCGAGCTCGCGGCGGATGAAACGCTCGGCGGCGAGGTCCGCCTCGGTGACCAGATTGATCGCGCCGCGGCGCTGCTTGTGGCGCATCGCCAGCGGCTTGCGGAAGCGGCGCAGCAGCAGCTCGCCGGCGGCTGCGGCGACCTCGGCGGCAGCGCGCTGATAGCGCGCGGCGTTCACGCCGGTCCGGGCGGCAGACCGAGGTGGGCGCGCGCCTTGCTCTTGGCGATCCACGGCAGCGGCTCGAGCACCCGATGGCGCATGTCGCTGGCCGAGGAGCAGATCATGTAGCACGGATGCGGGCAGCGATCGACCCGCTCGCGGATCTGCCAAGCGCGCGGCGCCGCCCACAGCTCCTCGAAGCGCTGCTGGCGCAGGTTGCCGAGCGGCGCTTCCATGATGTTGCACGGATAGACGGTGCCGTCGGGCGCCAGGTAGAACGAGCTCGAACCGGCGCTGCACCCGGTGAACGGCAGCTCGCCGAGCACGAAGTGCTTGAGCCGGGTCTCGAACAGCGCCCGGTACCAGCGCTTGGGATGCCAGCCGCGCAGCTCGCGGGTCGCGAGCCGGTCGACCGCGCGGGCCAGCTCCGGGCGCCGGCTCAGCATCGCGTTGCCGTCGGCCTGGAAGAAGATCGCCGAGCTCTGCGCCGCCGCGAACGAGAACTGCACCCCGAGGTCGAGCGAAAGCTGATAAGCCTTGTCGATGTGCTCGATATTGCCGTCGCTGGCGGTGAAGGCGATGCCGAGATCGCGCACCCCGAGCTGGTGCAGCACTTGGATCGAGCGCACGCAGCGGTCGAAGGCGCCGGGCGTGCCGCGGATCTCCTCGTGCACCGCGCCGACCCCGTCGAACGAGACCCGCACCCCGAGCTTCTTGGTGATCTTGAGCATGCGCCCGACCTGCTCCTCGAGCACCTCGGGCAGAAAGCCGTTGCTGGAGATCACCTGATGGGCGGCCGGGCAGCGCTCGGCCAGCACGCCGACGATCTCGACCAGATCCTTGCGCAGAAACGGCTCGCCGCCCGAGACATTGATGTGCTCGAGACTGCGCGGCAGATCCCGATACTCCTCGGGCTTGAGGTCGTTGTGCTCCTTGACCCGCCAGATGTTGCACATCACGCAGCGCGCGTTGCATTTGAAGGTGGTCGCGATCAGCGCGCTGCGCGGCTGGGGAACCGAGTTGGGTCGGGAAGGCATCGGTCAGCTCAGGGAGGTGTAGAGCTGCTCGAGCGTTTCGGCATGGCGGACCGGATCGCACAGCTCGGCCACCCGCGCGCGGCCGGCCTGTCCCATCGCTTGGCTGCGGATCGGGTCACCGACCAGGCGGCGCAGGGCGTCCGCCAGCGGCTCGACCGCGCCGCTCGGAACCAAGTATCCATTTTCGCCGTCCACCACGATCTCCGGAATGCCGCCGATCCGGGAAGCCACCACTGGAACCCCGAGCGCCAGCGCCTCCAAAACGCTGAACGGGAAGTTCTCGTACCACAGGCTCGGGACCGCGACCGCGGCCGCGCCGGCGACCAGCTCCCGCAGCCGGCTCGCCTCGAGATGTCCTAAAAACGGAGTATAGCCGAGACCCAGCTCCTCGACTAACCGCTCGAGGCGAGCGCGCTCCGGGCCGTCGCCGGCGATCAGGACGCGCAGCTTGGCTCGGGCCGCGGCCCGCAGCAGCACATCCACTCCTTTCTCCTGCGCCAGCCGGCCGGCGTAGACCACCACAGCGCCGCGCGCCAGCGCCGGGCGCTCGAACGCTTGCGGAGACAACAGGTACGGTAGATGGACCAGCCGCTCCGCCGGCCAGCCGAACTCCAGCAGCTTGCCGTGCAGAAAGCGGCTCGGGCAGATCACCCGGTCGACGTGACGGTAGAGCCCGAGGCCGTGGTGGGTCGCGGCCGCCAGCGCCGCGATCAGGCTGGCGCCGAGCGAGCCTTTCTTGCAGCGCCACCGGACGCACTGATAAAACCGATGCACCTTGCAGCGCTCGCACGGCGCACCGTGGGTGAAAAAGTTGTCGTTGGGGCACAGCGGCGCGTAGTCGTGCAAGGTCCAGACCAGCGGCAGGCCGTGGCGCTTGAGCGCCGGGAAGATCGCCGGCGAGAGCTGGTGGTGGATGTTCTGCGCGTGCGCGATCTGGGGCCGGGTTTCGGCCAGCAGCCGCTCGAGCGCCGCCGCCGCCGCGCGCGAGTAGATCGCGCTGCGGGCCGCGCGCCAGCCGGCCCGCAGCCCACCGCGCTCGAGCAGCGCGACGAAGTCCACCGGCGGCGCGAAGTGGCGACGGTACGGCGTCGGCAAGGTTTGCGGGTGATCCATCGCGAACGGAATGACCGTATGCCCGCGAGCGCCCAGCGCCTGTTCCAGCGCCAATGTGTAGGTGGCGTCGCCGCCGCGCGAATAGTAGAACTTGTTGGCCAGCAGAATTTTCACGGCGTTTCCAGCAGCCGCGCCAGCCGCGGCGCCAGCGCCACCAGCGAGAAGTCCGATTCGACCGCAGCGCGCCCGCGCGCGCCGAGCCCGGCGCGCCGCGCCGGATCCAGGATCAGCCGCTCGAGCGCCGCCTCCCAGGCCGCCGGGTCCGGCGCCAGAAAGCCGTTCTCGCCGTCGCGCACCAGCTCGCGGTTGATCCCAACCGGCGACGCCACCACCGGCAGCCCGGCCGCCATATAAAGCAGCAGCTTGTAGCCGCCTTTGAGCCGATTCCACGGCCGGTCGGTCAGCGGCATGATTCCGATATCGATCTGAGCCAGGGCCTCGAGCTCGACGGATTCGCTCCAAGCGCGGTATTCGATCGACCGTTCGCGCGCCGCCGGCTGGCCGGCCCCGACCAGCAGCAGGCGAAGCTGCGGGTGGCGGCGCGCCAGCCGGCTCCACGGCTCGCGCACCAGCTCCAGCTCCGCCGCATTGGGCGGCGATCCGATCCAGCCCACCACCACGCTCTCGCGCCCGGCTTTGGCAACCGGGCGGACGCGCTCGCAATCCACCGGGGTGGGCAGCACCGCGATCGAATGCTCAGGCCACTGGCGCGCCAAATACGGGCTCGCGGCGATGACCGTGTCGGCGAGCGCGAGCCACGAGCTCACGCGCGCCGCGCGCCGCCGCTGCCGCCGCGGCGCGACCGCGAGCTGCGGGTGCGCCAGATGGATCCCATCGTCGAGATCGAAGACGCAACGCCGCGCCGCCGCCGCACAGCGCCGCTGCCAGGCGATCGGACCCAAGGCACGCTGCACGAACAGCACGTCGGCGCCGCGGATGCGCCGCGGCAGCCGCGCGCGGCGCAGCGGCCGCAGCAGCTTGTCGCCATAGGCGCGCAGCCGTCCGGCGAAATCCAAGACCGCGTCGCGCTGATCCCATACGGTAGCCCATTTTCCGCTGATCGATGACACCTCGCACTCGATCCCGCGCGCGCGCAGCAGCGGCAGGTACTGCAGCACCCGCAGCCGGGTCGGCGCGAACTCCCGAGTGCCGCCGCAGAGAAAAAAGACCCGCAACGCCCGCGGCTCAGCCGGCGACGGCGCGCCGGCGCTGCGCGGCCAGCTCGTCATCGCCTTGGCGCAGCAGCCGCGCCAGCGCGTCGAGCGCAATCCGCCGCCGCGCCTGGATCCGGCGCCGCTGCTTCAGATCGCGCGGCGCGAACCCGAACGCTTCGATCACCCCGCGCAGCGCCGCGACCGGCTTCCGCCCGCGCCCGCCGAGGTGGAAGAGCAGCCGCGCTTGATCCAACACCACGCGGTGCAGGTTGCGCAGCAGCAGCGCGCCGGGGTAGTCCTTGACCACGGTGCGCAGGCTGTTGCGCACGATCAGCCGCGCGCGCGGCGCGGTCATGCGGCCGCCGCTGCTGCTGGCCTCGGCGTGGCTGGCCTGCGCCGCCGGCACGTAGAGGCAGCGATAGCCGAGCAGCTGGAGCCGGAACGCCAGATCGACGTCTTCGACGTAGCTGCCGTAGCTCTCGTCCAGCAGCCCGGCCTGGTCGAGCGCGGCACGCCGGTAGAGCGCGGCCGCGGCGCAGGCGCCGAACACCGCCGCCGGCCGATCGAACTCCGGCCCGTTGGGCCGGCCCCAGCCGCGCTTGTAGGCCAACCCGCCGCGGGTGTAGCCGTCGCCGACGCCGTCGAGCCGCGCGCCATCATCGGCCCGGAGCAGGCGGCTCGCGGCCGACCCGGCAGAGGTGTCCGACTCCAGCGCCGCGAGCAGCTCGCGGGCCCAGTCCTTCGCGACCACCGCGTCGTTGTTGACCAAGGCCACGTTCGGCCGAGTCGCCGCGCGGATCCCGGCATTGGCCGCGGCCGCAAAGCCGCGGCTGCGGGCGAAACCGATCCGGCGCACCTCGGGGTAGCGCTGCGCCAGCAGCGCCGCGGTCTGATCGCGCGAGCCGTCATCGACCACGATCAGCTCGAGGCCCGCGATCGATTGCGCCCGCAGCGCTTCCAGACAGCTCGGCAGCAGATGCGCGCCGTCCTTCGACGGAATCACGACACTGATCATACAAAACAAAACGAGGATGGGGCTTTTTCCCCATCCTCGCCATTCGGAAGCTCGCGAATGTTTTGAGCGCCGCCTACTGGTCCCCGGCGTCGAAGTGGCCGCGGCGGTTGAACTGCCGCGTTTCTTCGGTGGTGTTGTCGAACGCCGGCCGCTCCTCGCCGAACGACACCGTCGAGATCCGGCTCGGATCGATGCCGCGGCTGGCGAGATCTTCCTTGAGCCGCCGCGCGCGCTGATCGCCGAGCGCCAGGTTGTACTCGTTGGTGCCGATGTAGCAGGTGTTGCCCTCGATCGTCAGCCGCGCTTCGGGGTGATTCTGCATGTAGGTGGTCAGCGCCGCCAGATTCTGCTCGGCGCGATCGGGGAACAGATAGGTGGTGTCGTCGAACACGAAGTAGACGTCCTTGAACGGACCTTCCACCACCGGCGGCGTCACCGGCGGCTGGGCCGGCGTCACCGGCGGCTGGGCCGGCGGCGCCTCGGGCGGCGCGGCGGGCGGAGCCTCCACCGGCGGCGGAGGCGGCTGCGGGCGCGGGCTGTAGCTCAGGATCGCCACCACGCCGTCGGGCCGCGACTTCTCGCCGTTGATGGTGTCGTCCATCGCCAGGTTGCGCTGATAGGCGGAGGCGAAACGCAAGCCGTTCTTGAACCGCAGCTGAAAGCCGGCGATCAGGTCGGCCGCGGTCTCCTGATCGAAGGTCGAGTCGCCGACATAGCTGGTGCCGATCAGCTCCAGCACCCCTTGCAGCACGGTGTGGGTCGGAAAATTGAAGCCCACGCCGTAGCGGAACTCGTTGGCCAGATCGAAGTCGTCGGGCTCGCCGTTGAAGCGGAAGCCGACGTTGCCGGCGAAACCGATCGCGTCGCTGCGCTTGGACAGCGCCAGATCCAAGCCGCCGTCGACTTTGCCGCTGCCGCGGCCTTCGTCCTCGTCGCCGCTCGGAACCTTGACGAAGCCGCGGATCGCGACGCCGGGACGCGACGCCGCCTCATCGACGAAACGGTACTTGAGGCCGACCTGGAAATCGCCGACCCCTTCCTCGATCAGGTGATTGAAGATCGGCGCTTCGTTGGGCGTCTCCGGCGGATTATCGAAGTCCGGCTGGCGGATCGCGACGAAGGAGCCTACGATCTCGAGCCGCTCGGTCGCGCCCCAACCGAACACGATGCCGTGGTCGTTGACGTCGTAGTCGCCGGTCTCGCGGTCGCGGTTATCGTAGAACCAGCCGAACGAACCCTTGCCCGCCTCCACCGTGCGGGCGGTGAAAATTTTGATCAGCCCGCTGTCGCCGGTCACCGTAGGATCGTCGTCAGCCAAGAGCGGAACAGCGAGAGCCAGGGTCAGGACAAAGCAGAGGTACTTTCGCATGATCATAGGTTCTCCCTCTCTTGAGCGCTGCGTCTAACCTCTCCGTCGGCTCGGAAATGCCCTCGACCCCGAGCTCCTGTCGAGCTGCCCTCCAGCCAAAGCCCTACAAATCACTAACCAGGATAGCTTTGGTGGCCATTGGAGTCAACAGCAAACGCCCCGAAAAACGGGCCGCGGGGCGGCTGAGAGGCCGGTTGACCGGCCTGGACCCGCCGCCTACGATCGAGCCGATCCTCTCATGCCAGCACCTTCCATCCCTCCCACTGGAGCCGTCGACCTCCACGCGCACTCGACCTGCTCCGACGGACGTCTGACCCCCGCCGAGCTGGTCGCGGAAGCGCGCCGCGCCGGCCTGAGCGGCCTGGCCTTGACCGATCACGACACCCTGAACGGCTTGGCCGAGGCGGCCGCGGCCAGCTTGCAGCAGGGGCTGCTTTTCGTGCCGGGGATCGAGCTGACCTGCGAGCTCGAAGGCGCGGAAACGCATCTTCTGGGCTACGGGCTCGACCCGACCAACCGGCCGCTGCTGGACGGGTTGACCGAAGAAACCGCGGCCCGCAGGCGCCGCGCGGAGTCGATTCTGGAGCGCCTGAGCCGGATGGGCATCCGGCTCGAGCTCGGCGCCCTGCGCGCCGATCAAGGCCCGATCGGCCGGCCTCACATCGCCGCGGCCATGGTCGCGCTGGGCGTCTGCCCCGATACTCGCACCGCTTTCGAGCGCTATCTCAGCAGCCGCGGCGCGGCCTTCGTGCCGCGCCGGCTGCGTTCGCTCGAATCGGCCATCGCGCTGCTGCATCGCAGCGGCGCCTATGCGGTGCTGGCCCATCCAGGTCCGAAGCTGGCAGCCGAGCAGCTACTGCGGCTCAAGCGTGCGGGGCTCGACGGCATCGAGGTCGCCCACCCGCGCCATGGCGAAGCGACCCAGCGCGCCTTGCGGCGGCTGGCCGCCAAGCTCGATCTGATCGCGACCAGCGGCAGCGATTTCCACGGTCTTCCCGGGCAGCAGCTCGGCCGCCCCTGCGCCGCCCGCGAGCTGGCCGAGAAGCTCGCCGCCGGCTGCTGCGACGCGTCCGCCGCGGATCGAGAGACGGGCGACCGGTCCAGGACGCTGGATCAACATTGATAAAATAGTCTCGGTCGTTCCCGCTCCCTGAAGCCCATGGCGCAACGAGAAATCCTGAAATACCCGGCTCCGGCGCTGCGCGAAAAGGCCCGGCGGGTGGAGCGCTTCGATGCCGAGCTGCGCCGGCTCGCCGAGGACCTGATGGAGACTCTGTACCAGGCCGGCGGCGTCGGACTGGCGGCCAACCAGATCGGCGAGCTCAAGCGCATCATCCTGGTCGATCCCAGCGCCGGTCGCGAGCCCGGCCGGCTGCATGTCTTGGTCAATCCCGAAGTGGTCGCGGTGCAAGGCGAGATCCGCGCCGAAGAGGGCTGCCTGAGCTTTCCGCAGATCGTCGAAGTCATCAGCCGGCCGGCCCAGGTGGAGATCAAGGCTCAGGACCTCCAGGGCAATGCGATCAGCGTTCAGTGCAGCGAGCTGCTCGCCCGCATCCTCCACCATGAGATCGACCACCTCGACGGCGTGCTGTTCATCGATCGCATGAGCCGGCTCAAACGCAGGCTGGTGCTCCAGCGGATTCACAAGCGGATCCGCTTGGGTAGCTGGTAACCCATCGTGCCGGCCGCCTGGGGGGCGCTGTTGGCGTTCGAAGCGGCGCTGGCTTTGTGGATCGATGGTCCGCCCGGACTGCTGGCCACCCCGGAAGAGCGCGGCGCTTTCCAGCGCCTCACCGATGACGCGGCCCGGAACGCGTTTATCGCGGACTTCTGGACCCGGCGCGATCCGCTGCCGTCGACCCGAGTCAACGAGTTTCGGCAGGACTTCGAGGCGCGGCTCGAGCATGTGAGTGAGCACCTCTCCGAGCCTGGGCTGCCGGGCTGGCAGACCCACCGCGGCCGGGTCTACTTGGTGCTGGGTCCACCGCGCTCCGACCTGCCGCGCTACGTTCCCAACCCCGACAGCGGGTCGATGGTTCCGGCGCGGGCCTGGAGCTACGGATACGAGCGGCTCGGTTTTCAATCCGCGCTCCTGTTCGTGGATACGTTTCACAACGGCCACTACTGGCTGCTGCCGCCGCTGCTGCGCTCGGGCGATCTGCGCGCGGTGCTCGACCGCTGGCGCAATCCGGCGGCGGCCGAGCGCTTCCCCAGCTCGGTGGCGCGGGCGCTGCAGCGCGCCAACCGCCGCGCGATCCAGACCCACGAGCCGACCGCGGCTTCCAGCGCTCGCGGTGCGCCCGGGACCGAACCGAGCCTGACGGTCGAGCCGCCGCCCTTGCAGTACAAGCTGGCGCGCACCGCAGGCCCGGACCGGGTGCTGCTCTCGGTCACGTTCGAAGTGCCTTACGAGCGGCTGATCTTCGTCGAACAGCAGGGCCGGCTGAGCTGCGGCCTGGCGCTGTATGCGACGGTCAAGGGCTCCGACGGCCAGCCCCGCGACCACGCCGCCGCGCGCGAGCGCTTCGAGTTCAACAAAGAAGAGCTGGAGCGCCGCGCCGGCAGCGCCTACCTGCGCGTGCTGACCCTCAGCGCCGGACCCGATGCAGTCTCGCTCGAGCTACGCGCCGCTTGGGAGACCCCCACCCCACCCGCCGAAACCAGCGAAACGATCCCCCTTAATTGATCGCAGGAATGCAGACGGCGCCCTATCCGCCGCCGGGCTTACTGCCTTTGATCGAGCACGGAAGGCGTGCCAGCACGGCTCACTGGGCGGTGGAGAGGGTGCCGGATGCTAGGCGGGCGAAGCGAGGCCGACGGAAGCGTACTGAACGGTACGCTGGAGGAGGCCGATCGAGCCCAACGACGCAGACGGCGCCCTATCCGCCGCCTAGGAAGGAATGCGGATCAGCTCGCCGTTCTCTACTCGATAAAGCCAGGGATCCTTGACCACGTCGCCGTTGACGTCGAAGCTGGTCTCGCCGGCCACGCCCTGGAAGTCCTGCACGCCCTTCATGTTGTCTTTGAGCGTATGCTTGATCTTGCCGATCGGAGCCAGCGCCGAAGCCAAGATCCGGACCGCGTCGTAGCCTTGCGCCGAGTCGACGGTCGGCAGGTGCCTGAACTTCTCCTGGAAACGGGTGACGAAGCTCTTGACCCGCGGATTGGTGTCGGCGACATCGAACGGCGGCTGCGGCGTGATGACGCCTTCGGCGGCTGGACCGGCCTCATGGGCGCCTTCAACCGTGAAGGTTTCGCTGGCCAGAATCTGCGCCTTGAGCTCTTGCTCCTGGATCACCCGCAGCAGCGTTACCTGGTCATCCACGTAAGCCACCAGCAGAACGGCGTCGGGGCGGTAGGCCTTGACCTCACCGATGATGGCGCCGGCGTTCAGCTCGCCCTCGTTGTAAAGGAACTCTTTCATCTCGGTCTCACCGGCGGCGGTGAACTTGCGCTCGAAGACCTCGCGCACACCGTCGGCGTATTCGTTGCGCGCGGCGACCACCGCGACTTTCTTGACCCGCAAGCTGAAGCGGCAGTAGAAGGCCAAGGTGCTGATGAACTGACCGTCGCTGGGGTAGTTGCGCCACACGTACTCGCCGAACTCGCTCAGAGTCGGGGTGGATGCGGTCGGCGAAATCAAAACCGTCTTGGTGGCTTCGGCCTTGGGCGCCATGGCGACCGCTTCGCCGCTGGTCACGCCGCCGATCACCGCGATGATCTTCTCGTCCTGGCCCATCTGCTCCATGAGCTGGGCGGCGCGCGCCGGATCGCTGCGGCTGTCCTCGATCCGGAGCTCGATCTGCTTGCGACCGCCGGCCCCACCCTCGCTGTTGATCGTTTCGGCGGCGAGCTGAGCCCCCAGGATCATTTCCTTGCCATAGGCAGCGCCCTCGCCGGTCTGAGGAGCGATGACTCCGAATTGGATCGTTTCGGTCGGCCCGCCGCATCCGCCCAGCACCAGGCCGAGCAGCCCGGCGCCGCACCAGCTCGCTCCCCACCCTACCTTTACCATCCTCATGGCGCCCTCCGCGTCTGCCAACGTGTTCCTAAGTGTCGGGCAACATTGGGCCGGCTGTCCACCCCTCAACGTGACTGCTCGGCGACTGCTCGGTGACTGCTCGCCGAATCGCTGCTGCTGGTGTTAGCTTTGGAGTCTTCTAGGATACCGCCAAGGAGGGCGCAATAGGAATGGGGCGAGCAGGGTGGGGACCGCGGGTTGCATTGGGGGCGTTGGGGATCGCGCTGCTGTCGGCGGCGCCGGCCGCCGCCCAGGACCAGCCGCCGCGCTTTCGAGCCGGCTTCACCGAATGGGTGCTGGCGGGCGGCTTCGGGCTGTCGGTGGATCTGGGACCGTCCAATCCCGAGATCCAGTTCCTGAGCCTGGCGCCGCAATGGGCGCGCGCGCTCTCGCCCCGCGTCGAGTACGTGTTGGAAGCTCAGCTCCACCAGACCTTCGGCCCGAGCGGAATCCTGGTCGGAGTGCTGCCGGTCGGCTTTCGGATCTACACTGGAGCAAGCTCGAGCCGGCCCTACCTGTCGCTCGGCGCCGGCGTGATCCTCACCGACCTCACCGAGCTCGAGGAGATCGACCGCCGCTTCAACTTCCTGCTCCAGGCCGGCTTCGGGGTCCGCTGGCCGGCGGGCGAGCGGCGCAGCTGGCTGCTCGAGGGGCGCTTCCATCACCTTTCAAACGCCCAAACCGCCGGCAAGAACCTCGGGGTCAACTCGGCGCTGCTGCTGGTCGGCTACGGCTTCGGCTAATCGTCACTCCCGATAGAAGGACTCGGCCTGAGCGACGTCCTCCTCGCTGCCGATCAGCAGCGGGACCCGCTGGTGATGCTCCTGCGGCACCAGGTCGAGGATGCGCTCGCGCCCGGTCGAGGCTTTGCCGCCGGC
>DASWHO010000014.1:0-12267 GCA_036398155.1 Acidobacteriota bacterium | reverse complement strand
AGGCCGGCGCGCCGGAGGCAACCAGGGCAGCGACTGCGAAAATGCTGGCCGCCCGCGCTGCGCTGCGGTTGCGGTGTAAGGAAGCACACATCCAGCGCTCGTATCCTATGGATTTCGGAATTGGTTCGCGCGGCACGTCGGAAGAGAAGCGGCCAGCTCAAGTCATGAAACGGCCGTCTCATTCTAGCGCAGCCCCTGCCGCAGCCGGGGTGCCGCCAGTGTCGCGCCTGTCGCGCGTGTCGCGCGCCAATGTAGGGGCGGGGCTCGACTCCGCCCGATGTAGGACCGATGTAGGGGAGGGGCTTGTCCCCTCCCGAGCGGCGCTCGAACACTGTCTGCCGGGCCAGGTGAACGATGCAGCGTTTTTTCGGGCGGGGACAAGCCCCGCCCCTACATTTCACGGACAAGCGCCGCCCCACATTTCTCACCGGAGGGCAAGCCCCGCCCCGTTTCTTGCGAGGGGCCGATGTCGGATAATTGCTCATCATGATCTTGCCCGCGGTGCACGGCGCGATCTTGCTCGGCGCTCTGTTGGCACAGCCGGCCAGCGATCCGCGTCCAGCGCCGCCCAATCTGCTGCTGATCACCATCGATACGCTGCGAGCCGACGCGCTCGGCTGCTACGGCGGAGCTCCCGACTCGACGCCTCGGCTCGACCGGTTGGCCGCGGAAGGAGTGCGCTTCGCAAACGCTTATGCCCACGTGCCGCTGACCCTGCCGTCGCACACTTCGATCCTGACCGGACGCTACCCGTTCGAACACGGCATTCGGGACAACGGCGGCTACCGCTTCGCCGGCCGGCAGCCGACGCTCGCCAGCCTGCTGAAGGCGCGCGGCTACCGCACCGGAGCCTTCGTCTCCGCCTTTCCGCTCGACCGCCGCTTCGGACTCGACGCCGGGTTCGATCACTACGATGACTGCTACGGGGAACGCAGCAGCTGGCGCCGCGCCTCGATCGTCGAGCGTCCGGCCGCGGCCACCTGGGAGCCCGCCCGCGCCTGGCTCGCGCAGCAACCCGACGGTCCTTGGCTGCTGTGGCTGCATTTTTTCGACCCGCACTTTCCCTATGATCCGCCGGCCGGCGCGCCGCGCGAGATCGCCGGCCAGGCGTACCTGGCCGAAGTGCATTACGTCGACTCGATCGTAGGCGAGGTGCTGGACTCGATCCGGCAAGCTTCCACCGCGCGGCCGACGCTGATCGCCGTGACCTCGGATCACGGTGAATCGCTCGGCGAGCACGGGGAGCTGACCCATGGCATCTTCGCCTATGACGCCACCTTGCGGGTGCCGTGGCTGCTGGCCGGCGCCGGCGTGCCGCGCGGCCGAGTCGTCGACGGAGTCGCCCGTCACATCGACATGCTCCCGACTTTGCTGGAGCTGCTCGGAGTCGAGCCCCCCGCGGAGATCGCGGGCCGGAGCCTGGCGCCCGCGCTGCGCGCGGCCCAGCCCAGCGGGATTCAGGAGAGCTATTTCGAGGCGATGAGCGCGCATTTCGGACGCGGCTGGCCGCCGCTGCGCGGCGTGATCCGCTGGCCGCTCAAGTTCATCGATCTGCCGATCGCCGAGCTCTACGACCTGACCGCGGATCCGGGCGAAACCGACAATCTCGCTGAGCACCAGCCGGTTCAGTCGGCCGCCAGCCGGGCGCGTTTGCAGCAGCTCGACAGCGCGCTGGTCGAGCCTCCGGATCAGGCGCTCTCGAGCGAAGAGCGCCGCAAACTGGAAGCGCTCGGCTATGTTAGGGCGCCGTCGGGAGCCCGAACGGGGCGCGTCTATACCGCGGCGGACGATCCCAAGCGGCTGATCCAGTTCGAGCGCGATCTGGATCGCGCCGTCGCGCTCTATCTCGCCGGATCGCAAACCGAGGCGCTGTCTCGGCTGCAGGAGCTGATCCAGCGGCGCCCCGAGCTCAAGGAAGCCTACTTGCAGCTCGCCACCTTCTACTCCAAGCGCGGGGAGCCCAAACGCGCGGCCGAGGTGCTGCGCGGCGCGTTGGAGCGCGGCGTCCAAGACGCCGAGCTGATGGCGCACGCCGGTCTCTACCGGCACGAGGCCGGCGATGTTGCGGGCGCTCGATCGCTGCTGCAAGCGGCGCTGCGCGCCGACCCGGACTACGCCGACGCCCACAACTTTCTCGGTGTCGTGCTCGCCGCTCAGGGCGACCCGGCCGGCGCGCAGCGGGAGTTCGAAGCGGTCCTGGCGCTCGATCCCGGCAACGGCGAGGCGCTGCTGAATCTCGGCTCCTTGCGGCTCTCTCAGGGACAGCCGCGGCCGGCGCTGGCGCTCTTCGAGCGCGCCTTGCAGCAGGACCCGAACCTGGCCAATGCGCACAACGGCAGCGGCGTGGCCTGGATTCAGC
Organism: Acidobacteriota bacterium; assembly: GCA_036398155.1. Taxonomy (GTDB): domain Bacteria; phylum Acidobacteriota; class DASWHO01; order DASWHO01; family DASWHO01; genus DASWHO01. The sequence continues at coordinate 9,908 of DASWHO010000014.1, read as the reverse complement.
TCGGGGAGCGGGACCGGGCGCTGGAAGCCTGGCGCCGTGCCGTTCGATTGGATCCCGAGCTCTGGGATGCTCTTTTCAACGTCGGGAAGCTGCTGCTCGATTCGCCCGACCCGAGATCGGCCTTGCCGTTTCTCCGGCAGTTCGTTTCCGGAGCGCCCCGCGCCCGGTATCGGAAGGACATCGACTTCTTCAACATCAAGATAAATGAGCTCGAGAACGGGGAGCATTCTTGGATCCAAGGATCCGTCCCGATTCAAGAACTTGGATGATTGGAGGCCACTGGAGCAAGATCAGGGGCTGATCTAGGTGACAGAAACCCAATAGATTAAGTGGTTTAAGCCGGACTACGTGATAGAGATCCAGCGCCGCCCGGTTGGGGAATGATCCTTGCAGTATTGGGGGGCGAGTTCGATTCCGGGGCCATTTCTCCAGCAAGAATCTGCGGATGGGAGGAGGTGGACGTTCATAGCCGCGAAACCGCTGGGATAGGCCGGAAAAACCCCATTTAATAGGGAGGGACGGTTTTGAAGCTGAAACATACCGCTTTTCTCATTACGGGGGCCCTGGCGCTGGTGCTGGCACCGCTCGCAAGCGCCCAGCTCACGTTCTCCGGGTCCATTTACGGCAAGGTCACTGACAACACCGGAGCCGCTCTGCCCGGCGTGCTGGTCACGCTCGAGTCGACGGCTCTGATCGCTTCGCAGACCTCTTCGACCGGTCCGGCCGGCTCGTACCGCTTCGCCGGTCTGCCGCCGGGCAAGTACAAGGTCACCGCCAAGCTCGACGGTTACAACACCGTGGTCCGCGACGGCCTCACCGTCGGCATCGGCATCAGCCTCAACGTCAACGTCGAAATGGCGATCGCGGCGGTCGCCGAGACCGTCACCGTCACCGGTGAAGCTCCGCTGGTCGACAGCAAGTCGAACACGCTGCGCAGCAGCTTCAACTCCACCGCGCTCGAAGAGGTTCCTTCGGCTCGCGATCCCTGGGTCATCCTCGAGCAGGCAGCCGGCATCCAGATGGATCGCATCAACGTCGGCGGCAACGAGAGCGGACAACAGTCCACCTTCACCGCCCGCGGCGACAGCGGCGACAACACCATGTGGAACATCGACGGCGTCAACATCGTCGATCCCGCCGCAGTGGGTGCCTCCCCGACGTACTTCGACTTCTCCGCGTTCGAAGAGATCCAGGTCACCACCGGCGGCAACGATCCGTCGCAGATGACCGGCGGCATCGGCATCAACATCATCACCAAGCAGGGCGGCAACCGCTTCTCGGGCAACGGCCATCTCTACGTCACCGACAACGACCTGCAGGACAGCAATCGGGACGCCCACGCCGCGGAGCCGTGCAACGCCTGCCCGGACCGCACCATCGGCAGCGCCGGCAACGAGATCGTCCGCATCACCGATGTCGGCTTCGACGTCGGCGGCCCGGCGATGAAGGACCGCATCTGGTTCTGGGGCAGCTACGGTAAGCAGGACATCCGCAACAACATCATCACCGGAGCGGCCGACAACACCCAGCTCGAGAACTTCGTGGTCAAGTTCAACGGCCAGGTCACCAGCCGCAACACCGCGACCGTGTTCCATCACCGCGGTGACAAGACCAAGCAGGGCCGCGGCGTCAGCCCCAACCGGCCGGCGCCGACCTCCTGGAATCAGTTCGGTCCGTCCCCGATCACCAAGCTCGAAGACCAGCACATCTTCAGCGACAACTTCTTCCTCGCTGGAAAGGTCGGTATCATCAAGGGCGGCTTCGGCCTCACGCCCATCGGCGGGCTCGAGCCACAGGTGTTCTGGGATATCTCCAACAACGTCTGGAGCGGCTCGTTCCAGGATCACGTCAACTCCAGACCGCATTACACCGGCAACCTCGACGGCAACTACTTCATGGAAGCCGCCGGCGGCGACCATGAGTTCAAGTTCGGCTACCAGTTCAGCCGCGCCTCGGTCACCAACAACACCCAGTGGCCCCACGACAACTGGGTGCTCGATTTCAGCGGCGGCAACGTCGGCAACCGCTACGGCTACGTCTACGTCTTCAACGGCTACCCCCAGGATCAGACCGACCGGGTCCAGGCCCACTCGCTCTACTTCGGCGACACCTACACCCGCGACCGCCTGACCCTCAACCTCGGGGTGCGCTTCGATCGCCAGACCCCCAAGAACCTGCCCAACGAGGTACCGGCCAGCTCGCTGGCTCCCGACCTGGTTCCGGCACGGTCGTTCCCGGGCTTCGATCCAGGTTATGAGTTCAACGACGTCGTGCCGCGGCTGGGCTTCACTTACGACATCACCGGCGACGGCAAGACCCTGATCCGCGGCAACTACGCCCAGTACGCCGGCATCCAGTCACTCGCAGTCGCAGCCCGGACCAACGCCGGCGCTTACGGCTACATCGTCTACTACTGGGCCGACCTCAACGGTGACGACTTCGTCCAGAGAAACGAGGTCCGCGACGATCTCGGCGGACTCGCCTACGTCAACATCGACCCCAACGACCGGACCTCGGCGACCTCACCGAACATCACCGACCCGGATCTCACGGCCGATCACACCAAGGAGTTCATCGTCGGATTAGACCGCGAGATCAGTCAGGATTTGGCGGTGTCGGCCAGTTTCATCTGGCGCCGGCTCGACGACTTCACCTTCCTACGCAAGAACGGCGAGGATCCCAGCCTCTGGGTCCCGATCGCGACCGTTACCGGTACGGCTTCGGGCAATCCTGGCCGGACTGCTACTATCCTGGGCCAACCCACGGGAATCCTGCCGGGCCAGCTCACCCTCAACAACGACTTCTACTACGAGACCTACAAGGGCTTCGAGGTCAGCGCCACCAAACGGCTTAGCAACCGCTGGATGGCCACCGCCTCGTTCACCTACAACGACCACATCGGGAATTGGGATGACCCGCTCCAAGGGGCCTCGCTCGATGACGGCACTGCCAGCAACCCGTTCCGGCCCGAGAACATCCCGTTCCTGGACGGCCAAGACGCCCTCATCCAGAGCACCGGATCCGGCGCCAAGGGCAATGTCTTCCTCAACGCGAAGTACACCTTCAAGCTCTCCGGGCTCTACCAGCTGCCCTACAACTGGACCGTCGGCGGCTTCTACCAACTGAGGGACGGCTACCCCAATCCGGCCCGCCTCCTCAGCGGCGCCGGTGGGTTTGGGACCAACAGCTACTATGACGAGCCGTTCGGCGAGAGACGATTGGAAGACGTCAGCGTGGTCAACCTGAGGATCGAGAAGAACACCAGCTTCGGCGAGGGATTGAACCTCGGCGTCGGGATCGACATCTTCAACGCTCTCAACGACGACGTCATCCTGCAGCGCGAGCGCAATCTCAACGCCTCGACCTTCGATCGTCTGAATGAGATCATCTCACCGCGGGTCATCCGCCTGGGAGCGCGCTTCAGCTTCTAGTCGAATCGGCTAGCTGCCTTAGCCAAGGAGGGAGCTTCGGCTCCCTCCTTTTTTTCTCCCCTCTCCTTCAGGCCCCGCGGGTCCACCGGGAGAGGGTGATCACAGCGATCCCTGCAGATTCTGCTAAGATAGCTTCCAGCATCCACCTGAAGTCGACTTTTTCACCCATGGCCCGCCGCAAGAAACGTCGCTCGTCTGCCCAGCTCGGCTCAGCGGCTCAAAACGCTCCGCTGCCCCCACCTCGTCCGATCTCGGAGCCGGCCCGCGCTCCGGGTTGGCGGCGGCGGTTGATCTGGATCGGCGCGATCTTGACCCTCGCGGTGCTGATGTTCGGCGCATGGAGCGCCTGGCGACGCACCCAGCGCCGGCCACCCAATCTGCTCTTGGTTACGCTCGACACCACCCGCGCCGACGCGCTCTCGCTCTACAGCACCGCGGGAACGCCGGTTCCGGAGCTCGAAGCGTTGGCGCGGCGCGGTATTCTGTTTCGCAAGGCCTACAGCCAGGTGCCGCTGACCTTGCCGGCACATTCCACGATGATGACCGGGATCTACCCGCATGCCCACGGCGTGCTCTCCAACACCGTCGCCCACCTGCCCCGGGATCTGCCGACCGTCGCCGCGTTGCTCAAGCGCCGCGGCTACGCGACCGCCGGGTTCATCGCCTCGATCGTGCTGGCCTCGTCGACCGGCGTGGCCCGAGGGTTCGAGACCTTCGAAGAGACCTTCACACGCAGCGATATCCGTTCCGCCGGGCTCGGCGGCATCCAGCGGCGCGCCGAACAGGTGATCGATGCGTTTCTGAAGTGGCAGGAGCAGCAGCCGCCCGAGCAACCGTTCTTCGCTTGGATCCACTTGTACGATCCCCACACACCCTACGACCCGCCGGCCGACTTCCGGCCGCCGGGCGAGGCTCCGGCGGCGCGCGAACTTTATCGCGCTGAGATCCGCTACGCCGACAGCCAGATCGGACGCCTGGCGCGCGAAATCGAGCGCCGGGGCCTGAGCGACGAAACTTTCTGGCTGGTCGTCGGAGATCACGGTGAGATGCTCGGCGAGATGGGCGAGCGCGAGCACGGCTACTTGGTGTTTCGGCCCGCGATCGAAGTTCCGTTCCTGATCGTACCTCCGGGGCGGCGTCCGGCGCGGGTCGTCGATGCAGTGGTCGGACTGATCGACATCGCACCGACCTTGCTGGCCCAGGCCGGAGTCCGCGTCCCCGCAGCGATGGTCGGCACCGACCTCCAACCGCTGATCGACGCCCCGCAGCCGGCGGCGTCCGCGCGCTGGCTTTTGTCGGCTTCATTCGAATCCTATCTGGCCTACGGCTTCGCGCCGATGCTCAGTCTGGTGGACGGGCAGCAGCAGTTTCTATGCACGCCCGAGTCCAGGCTTTTTCCGCTGGACTCCGAAAGCGCCGCGAACGGCGCCGCTCCAGTCGATCCAGCCACCCAAGAGCGCCTGCAACGCATCGTCCAGCGGCTGCTGGCCACCGCCCGCGCGCCCGAGGCCAGGCCGACCGGGGCCGATCCGGAGCGGCTCAAGGCCTTGGCGGCGCTGGGCTACGCCGCTGCCAGCTCGAGCCGCGCGCCGAGCTCCTGGCAGCTCAACGAGCTGCTGGCGCTGCCCGACCCGGTCGCGCAGCTTCCGATCCATCAGACTTACGAACAAGCGCTGGACGCCTTCATGCACAAAGATTACGGCGCGGCCCATCGATTGGTGGGCGAGCTCAGCGGCAGCCATCCCGACCTGCCGGCGCCGCTGCTGCTGCTGGCGCAGATCGAGCTCGAGCTGGGTCGCGCCGCGGTCGCCGGCGCTCACCTCGATCGGTACCTCAAGATGGTCCCCGACAACCATGAAGCCATCGCGCTGCGCGCCCGCGCCGCGGTCTTTGCCGGGGATCTGAATCTCGCGACCAAGATCTACCGAGCGGTGCTGGCCGACCGCAGCAGCGACATCCTGCTGATCGAGGCGCTCAAGAGTTACGAGTGGATCGGCGCCTTCGCGGCGGGGCTCCAGCTGCTGGAAGAGCTCCGGCCGCCGCCGCGCGGTCCGGAGCTCGAGATCAAGCGCGCCGAGCTGACCATGTACCTGGGACAAGACGCGGCCGCGGCCCAGATCGTAGAGCCGTTGATCGAACAGAAACCGGGGTTGCGCAGCGGTCTCAAGCTGCTGGCGCTGCTGCGCCAGCGCCAGCGCGACTTCGCCGGCGCGATCCGCTGGCTCGATATCGCCCTCCAGCATCATCCGAGCGATGCCGACCTGATGGTCGACCGCGGCAGCTTGACCGAGCTGCAAGGCGACCTGGAAGCGGCCCGCGGCTGGTACCTGCGGGCGCTCGAAGCCGATCCGCGCTCCGGTCGCGCTCATCTGTATTACGCCAAGTTCGCGCTCCAGCATCGCGGCGATCTCGAGCTCGCCATCGAGCACGCGCGCCGCGGGCTCAAGCTCAATCCCGATCGCATCTATCTGCCGCTCGGGCACGGCCTGCTGGCCGAAGCGCTCAGTCGCCAAGGCGACCTGGAGCAGGCGCGCGAGCACGCCCGCCAAGCGCTGGAGCTGCAAAAGGGACTCTAGAGAGCCTGGGTAACCGAATCATGGCAGTCTCGCTTACACTTCGAAATCAGGGAGAATAGCAATGATGTCGCGCCTCAAGTTCTCGACGCTGCTGGTTTGGATCTGTTGCGCGGCCCTGGCGGCGGCCGCGGTCGAGCCGCAGGAGCCGAATCCGACCTCTTCAGCCGATTCACAGCTCCTGCGCCAGATCGAAGCGCGTTTCTTCGCGGCCAACCAGCTCGCCCGCGAGGAGAAGTTCGACGCCGCGCTGGAAGCGTATCGCGCTATCGCCGCCGACTACGACGACCACTGGCTGGCGCATTTCTACATCGCACTGATTCTCAACCAGCGGGAGGATTTGGAGGGAGCCCGTACCGCGTTGGAGAAAGCTCTCGCCAGCTATCCTGAGGCCGCCGAGGCGCGCATGCTGCTGGGGCGGGTCCTGCGCCGAATGGGGGATTCCGAAGCCGCGCTGCGCGAGCTGCGCGAGGCCGCGCTGCGCCTACCCAAGAACCACGAGCTGTTCTTCCAGATCGGCACGCTGCTGCTCGATCTGAGCCCGCCGGACACCGAAGCGGCGATCGCGGCGCTGGATCATGCCGTGATTCTGGCTCCCAATCAGCCGCGCTATCAGCTGGCCCTGGGGCGCGCCTACGAGCTGAGCGGCGACAGCGAAAAAGCGCTCGGCACCTACACCAAAGCCACCGAATTCGGCGAGACCATCGAGGAGACCTGGATCCGGCTCGGCGGACTGGAGCTCAATCTAGGCCGCAACGACGCGGCCGAAGAGCATTTGCGGCGCGCGCTGGAAATCAACCCCGAAAGCCAGCGCGCCCACGAGCTGCTCGCCCAGCTGCTCCTGCTCGCCGGACGTAGCGAGGAAGCCGCCGAGCACACCGCCTTGGCCAGCCGCGGCGCCACCGCGCCAGCACCCGTCCCGCCGGTCGAGCCCGAGCCGAGCCCGCCGGAACCGCCGCCCGAGATCGAAAGTCCAGCGCAGATGATCGAGTCGCTCGAGCGCGCGATCGGCGCCGATCCGGCCAACGCCAGAAACATCCGGCTGCTGGCCATGGCCTATCTGCGTGAGGGCCGCCGCGAGCAGGCGCGTGAGCTGCTGAGCCGAGCCTACGCGCAAGGTCTGCGCGATCAGGAGCTGCTGCTCGAGCTGGCCAACCTGACCCAGGAAGATGGGGCGCCCGACGCCGCCCTGGAGGCGCTCGAAACGATTCTGCAAGATCAGCCCAAGAGCCGGCCGGCGTTGCTCATGAAGAGCATCACCTTGGCGCTGCTGCAACGCTACGCGGAGGCGCGCACGGCGCTCGAAACCATTCTCAGCGAAGAACCCGAAGACGCCCAGACCCGGCTTCAGCTCGGCATGATCCTGGCGAACAGCGGCGATTTCGACGCCGCCGCCGAACAGTTTCGCCGCGTCGCCGCCGGCGGCCCGATGGCGGGGCGCGGCCGTGTGCTGCTGGCGCGGCTGCTGTACCGCCGCGGCCAGAATGATGCCGCCGAATCCGAGCTGCGCTCGCTGATCGAGGATTGCGCGCCCGAAATCGGCCCCGCGATCGAGCTGATGCTCGAGTTCAACCGCGGCGCCGCGGCCGCCGAGCTGCTCGGGGAAGGCGGCGGCTCGCCGACCTGCACGCCGGCGCTCGAGCTGCAGCGCGGACTGGTCGCGATCGCACTGCAGGACCGCGCCAAAGCCCGCGTCCACCTCGAGCGCGCCCACCAGCTCGCGCCGGAAGACTTGATCGTGAGCTACAACCTGGCCAATCTCAACTACCTCGATCAGCGCTATGACCAGGCCCTGGCCCTGCTCGAGCCGCTGCTGATCGCTCAGCCCGACTACTTGCGCGGCCACTTCCTGGCCGGCATGTGCGCCGCCGGCGCCCAAAAGCACGATCGCGCGGCGCAGGCCTTTCGCAAGGTGATCCAAATCGACGCCAATCAGCCGGCCGCTTATCTTGCGCTGTTGCAGGCGCTCGAACAACTCGGCCGGGAAACCGAGATGCGAGAGCTGCGCGAGGAGTTTCAACGCCGCTTCGGCGAAGAGCTGCAAGCTACCGAAGCTGCGGCCGCCAGTCCCGGTGCTCCGTGACTCCCGCGCTGTGCTCGTGGAAAGGAGCTCCATGACGTTCGCCCACCGCTGCCACCCAGCTTCCGCTGTCCGCCGAGGTTCGCTGCCCGTCGTTGCCGCCCTGATCCTGGTGTTGGTCCCCACCCCAGCGAGATCCCAATCGCAGGAGGAGTCCAAGCCGTTCCAGCCGGCGGCTCAACCGAGCAACGTCCCAGCCGCGATCGCCGAGCTGCAATCGTTGCAGCAGCGCAAGGAGCAGCAGCTCAAGTCAACGGATAAGTTCAATGTTTTCTATGGCTTCCAGTTCGAGGATCGCCTGGTTCAAAGCGGCATTCGCTTCCGCCACCAGGTGGTCGACGATGCCGGAAAGGCCTATAAACCGGCCCATTACGATCACGGCACCGGGGTCGCGATCGCCGACGTCGACGGGGACGGCCGCTATGACATCTACTTCGTCTCCCAACTGGGCCCCAATCAGCTGTGGAAGAATCTCGGCGGCGGCAAGTTCGCCGACATCACCGGCAGCGCCGGGGTCGCGGTCCAAGGTCGCATCCATGTCGCCGCCTCGTTCGCCGACATCGACAACGACGGCGATCCCGACCTCTATGTCACCACCGTGCGCCAGGGCAACGTTCTGTTCGAGAACGACGGCCAAGGCCGTTTCAAGGACATCTCGAAAGCGTCAGGGCTCGACTACGTCGGCCACTCCTCGACCCCGATCTTCTTCGATTACGACAACGACGGTCGGGTCGACCTGTTTCTGACCAACGTCGGCATCTACACCACCGAGGTCAAGGGACCCGGCGATTATTATCTCGCCTTCGAGGAAGACGCCTTCCACGGCCAGCTCAAACCGGAACGCACTGAAGCCAGCATCCTTTACCGCAACAGCGGCAACAACACGTTCGTCGACGTCTCGAAACAAGTCGGGTTGGTCGATCCAGGATGGAGCGGCGACGCCAGCAGCGCCGATCTGAACGGCGACGGCTACCAGGATCTCTATGTGCTCAACATGCAAGGTGATGACCACTACTACGAAAACCAGGGCGGGAAAACCTTCGTCGAAAAAACCGAAAGCCTGTTCCCCAAAACGCCATGGGGCGCCATGGGGATCAAGTTCTTCGACTACAACAACGACGGCCGGATGGATCTGATCCTGACCGACATGCACTCCGACATGAGCGAGGACATCGGACCGGAAAAAGAGAAACTCAAGGCCGACATCAAGTTCAGCGAGACTTTTCTGCAAGGCGGCGCCAACAACATCTTCGGCAACGCCTTCTACGAGAATCTGGGGGCCGGCAAGTTCCGCGAGATCTCGGATGCCGCCGGGGTCGAGAATTACTGGCCTTGGGGTCTCAGCGTCGGGGATCTCAATGCCGACGGCTTCCAAGACGTTTTCATCGCCTCGAGCATGAACTATCCGTTTCGTTACGGCATCAACACGCTGCTGCTCAACAACCGCGGCAAGGAGTTTCTCGACAGCGAGTTCATTCTCGGGGTCGAGCCGCGGCGCGGCGGCCGGACCCGGATTCCATGGTTCAACTTGAGCTGCTCGGGGGCGGACAAGTCGCACACCATGTGCAAGAACCAGGAGGGCCCGATCGAGGTCCGCGGGCCGCTCGGGAGCCGCTCCTCGGTGATCTTCGATCTCGACGATGACGGCGATCAGGATATCGTCACCTTGGACTTCGGGTCCGAGCCGCAGGTTCTGATCAACAATCTGACCGAGAAACGGGACGTCTACTACCTCAAGATCAAGTTGATCGGACGCGCTTCGAACCGCGACGGATTGGGCGCTCGAGTTCAGGTGGTGGCGGGGCCGAACAGCTACACCCAGGT
>DASWHO010000013.1:0-1647 GCA_036398155.1 Acidobacteriota bacterium | reverse complement strand
CTTGGTCCGCGGCAGCAGCTCGACCTCGGAGCGGTACGGCTGGTAGCCCGGGTAGCGCAGCACCACCTCGTGCCGGCCCGGGGCCAGGTGCAGCGTCTCGGTCCAGCCGTCGAAATCGTCCGCCACCCCCACCGGGTAGCCGTCGACGTAGACGACCGCCTTGTTGGGTTTGATGTCGGTGTCGATCCGCGCCGCCAGATTCTGAGCGTCGTAGTACCAGCGACCCTCGTGCCCGTCGAAGGCGCTGCGATCGTAATAGTGGCCGTAGTAGCCGAATCCGACCCCCCAGCGCGGCCCGTAGAACGGATATGGGAAGGCGTGGCCCCACGGGCGGTAACTGAAGTGACGGTAGCCCCAATGCGGATAGCGCCACGCCTGCGCCAGCGGCGCAGCCGCAAGCAAGAACACCGCAACCGACAACGCGGCCGCGGCACGAAGCCATAGTGTTCGTTTCATGGCGACCTCCTGACTGGTCATTCCAAGCCGAAACTGTGCAACTCCCATACCAGGAATGCAGGCAGCAGCTTCAGGCCTCCAAGGCCCCCGGGAGAGCAATCAGCGCGCATCGACATGTCCCGCAAACTGGACTGCGCGGTCAAGAAATGGCACCGGGAGAGGACACTTCGAAACCGCCTTTTCTTATGCGAAGATAGTCGAGTGAGAGGTTGGGCGGATCGGCTGCTGCGCTGGCTCGGCGGGGGGCTTATGATCCTGGCCTCGGCCCATCCGGCGACCTCGAGCGATCGGCGGATCGCCGCCGAGGTGCAGGCGGCGCGCGATCGGCTGGGCCCCGATGCGGTGCTCGGCCTGTGGGTCGAGCTCGAAGACAAGGGGCTCGCGCCCGAGTCAGCGCGCGCCGCTCTGCGCGCGATCGAGGCCGGTTGGACCGAGCCCGTGCGGCGCCGCCGCCTCCGCGCGAGCGCCGCAGCCGCCCAGCTCGACCTTCCGGTCCAGCCGCGCTACGTCGATCGACTGCGGCGCGAGGGCGCGCGCATTCGCTACGCCTCGCGCTGGCTCAACGCGGTCAGCCTGGATGCCGAGGCTCATCGGCTCGAACGTCTCGCCGCCGGCCCGGAAGTATCCGCCGTTCGCCTGCGCGCCCGCTACCGCCTTCCGGAGGTTGAGGTCGATTCCGCTCCGCCGCCCCCGGCCGGCGCGCGCGTGCCGCGCGGCGCGGGGCTCGATTACGGTCCGGCGGCGGGCCAGATCCGCCAGATCCAGGCCCACCGGCTGCATCGCAAAGGCCTCAGCGGCCGCGGTGTCATCGTCTGCATGATCGACACCGGCTTTCGCCGCGACCACGAAGCGCTGCGCTCGCCGACGGTGCTGGCCGAGCGCGATTTCATCTTCGGCGATCGCGAGACCGCCAACCAGCCCGGCGACGCGCCCTCCCAATGGGAACACGGCACCGGCACCTGGTCGGTGCTGGGCGGCTTTGCGCCCGGGCGTTTGATCGGGCCGGCATACGGCTCCACCTTCTTGCTGGCCAAGACCGAAGACATTCGTTCCGAGACCCGCATCGAGGAGGATTACTTCGTGGCCGCCGCCGAGTGGGCCGACCAGCGCGGCGCCGACGTGATCTCGGCCTCGCTCGGTTACCTCGGGTTCGATGACGGCTTCAGCTACACCCCCGGCCAGCTGGATGGT
>DASWHO010000012.1:0-6499 GCA_036398155.1 Acidobacteriota bacterium | reverse complement strand
TCCGGCGGCGGCTCGTAGCAGCGGCGGCAGCGCGCCTCGTAGGTGCCGCTGGCGCCGACCACGATCCGGTCGCTGGCGCCGGTCAGCCGCTGGGTGCGGTTGGCCGGCGCGCCGCAGATCATGCAGATCGCGAGCTCCTTGTCGATGTACTCGGCGATCGCCAACAGCTGCGGCATCGGCTCGAACGGCTTGGCGCGGTAGTCCTGATCCAGACCGGCGACGATCACCCGCATGCCGCGGTCGGCAAGCTCCTCGCATACCTCGACCAGACCGAGATCGAAAAAATGCCCCTCGTCGATCCCGACCACCTCGGTGTCCGGATCGATCTTTTCCAGAATCTCAGCGCTGTTTTTGACCGGCACCGACTCCAAGCGCATCTCGCTATGCGACACGATGAAGGTCGAGTCGTAACGCTCATCGAGCGCGTGCTTGAACGCCTGCACCCGCTGGCGCGCGATCTGGGCCCGGCGCAGGCGCCGGATCAGCTCCTCGCTCTTGCCGCTGAACATGCTGCCGCTGATGACCTCGATCCAGCCCGCCGGGCTCGGGTCGCGGCTGGGCCGGCGCGGCGATCGGGGCGGCGGGCTATGGGAGTTCATCGCGGGAGGCCATCCGGCTTATAGCCGATGGCCTAGTGAGGTTCAACTCCCAACCGCGGCGGGTCGTGGCTCACTTCGTTTTGCATGCCAGCGTGACCTTAGCGTTTCGGGTGCCGTGGGCAGGCTTGCCTTGCCCACGGACAACGCATGAAAGCGGAACAGGCTCTTTCCGGATCCCAATGTCGTCCGTGGGCAGAGCAGAGCTTGCCCACGGCACCCGGGCGAGTGGCGGGGCTTGACCCCGCCTCGGCACGGCCGAGGCATGGCTCTGCGCCCTGCGAATGCTTCATGGGCGGGGACAAGCCCCGCCCCTACGTCAGCAGGGTGACCGAGGCGGCCGGGATCTCAAGATCCACCGACTGGCCCTCGGCCAGACCCGCGGGCTCGTCGCGCGGCAGGCCCAGGACCATCAGCCGCTCGCCGCCGCAGCGGATCCGGTAGCGCACGATCGAGCCGTGATACGCGCGCAGCTCCAGCGTTCCCGCCAACCGAGTGGCCGCTTGGCTCGACGGACCGGCGGGCGCGGGGCGAGAATCCGCCTCGCCGCCGCCCGTCGTCTGGCGCTGGCCCACGAGGCGTACATCTTCAGGGCGAATCAGAGCGGTCAGCTCTTGCCCGACCTGAAAGCGCGCGGTTGCCGCGAGTTCGCGCTCTTCGGTCGATTCGGGCGGAAGCGCCGCCCATAGCTCGAAGCCGTCGGCCTGCAGTCGCGCCGCGCCGCCCTCCAACGCGACCAACCTGACCCGCAGCCGGTTGGCTCGACCCAGCAGCGCCGCTGCCTCCAAGCTCGCCGGACGCCGGTAGATCTGCTCGGGCCGGCCCACCTGCAAGACCCGTCCGTCGCGCATCAGCGCCAGCCGGTCGGAGAGCGTCATCGCCTCTTCTTGATCGTGGGTGACATAGACCGTGGTGATCGCCAGACCGCGCTGCAGCTCGCGAATCATCGCGCCGGTCTCTTCGCGCAGCCGCGCGTCGAGGTTGGAGAGCGGCTCGTCGAGCAGCAAGAACTCGGGAGATATCGCGAGCGCCCGCGCCAGCGCCACCCGCTGCTGCTGGCCGCCGCTGAGCTCGTCGGGCCGGCGCCGCTCGAAGCCGGCCAGCTCGACCCGCTCGAGCGCCTCCGCGACCCGCTGGGCGCGCTCGGCCGGAGCCAGGCCCCGCGCTCGCAATCCGAAGGCGACGTTCTCGACCACGTCCATGTGGGGGAACAACGCGTAATTCTGAAACACCATGCCGACGTCGCGGCGATGGACCGGCACCTTGCTGACTTCTCGGCCGCCGAGCACGATCCGGCCGCCGTCGGGGCGCTCGAAACCGGCGATCAGCCGCAGCAGCGTGGTCTTGCCGCAGCCCGACGGGCCGACCAGCGCGAAGAACTCTCCTGGCTCGATCACCAGCGACACGTCCCGCACCGCGGCCTGCGCGCCGAACGATTTGGAGAGCCGCTCGAGCTCGAGCTGCCCGCGCCGCCGTTGGCTCGCCACCGTGGTCAGTCCGACTGGCCGCGAATCCGCTCGTCCCAGAAGCGCAGCCATTCGCGTTCGTGCTCGGCCAGCAGCTCCCAATCGAGCGGCATGGCCTCGAACTCGAGCGCGGCCATCCACTCCGGGAGCCGCTCGCGCGGCAGGTCGCGCCGCACCGGAATCCGATGGAAGCGCCGGGCGTGCTCGACCAATGTCTCCGCGCCGGTGACGAACTCGTAGAGCTCGCGACCGCGTTCGGGGTGCGGCGCGCCGCGCAGCAGCGCGATGCCTTCGGTGACCACCGGGGTGCCCGAGCGCGGGATCACGAAATCGAACGGGTAGCCGCTGTCGCGCGACTGCAAGATCACATCGGTGAGGTTCCAAAGGGTCACCAGCCCCTCACGGCGCGCCAGCTTGTGGTAGAGCAAAGTCGGATTGGCGGTGTACTCGGCCACGTTGCGGTCCAGGCGGCGCAGCCACTCGTAGCCTTGCTCCGGGCTGCCGCTGTCGCGATAGAAGCGGTAGATCAGCGCCGAGAAGATCGTTCGCATCGTGCCCGAGGCCAGCGGGTGGCGAATCAGGATCTTGCCTTTCCACTTGGGATCGAGCAGATCGTCCCAATCCTGCGGCACCTGATCGCGCGGCAGCGCTTCGGAGTTGTACATGATCACTTCCGGCGTCAGATAGGTGCCGTACCAGCGGTCGGAGCGGTCGCGCGCCGCGTCGCCCACCTGCTCGGCCCAGGACGGGCGATACGGCTCCAGCAGGTTCTCGCGCGCCGCCTGCATGAACAGCGGCGACGGCGCGCCCCACCACAGGTCGCACTGCGGGCTGGCGCCCTCGGAGCGAATCCGATCGAGCACGTCCTGGCTGCCGAGATCGAACCACAAGAGATCGACTTCGGGATGCGCCTGCTCGTAGGCCTGCTCGGTCGCACCCAGCAGCTCTTTGCCATGAGGCGAGTAGATCACCACCAGCTCGCGCTGCGGTCCGCCGCAGGCTGAGACCATCAGCAGCGTGATGACCGGGGCGAGCGTCCGCTCGCCGGCTCGGTGGATCGCGCGGGCGCTCAAGCGCTCGAGCCCTCGGCGCCCAGCGGCACTTGGGCCACGGTGGTCAGGCGCGCCCCCGCCAGCCGCATCTCCGCGAGGGCGCGCTCGGAATTGCCCGGCTCGAGATCGACGCCGCGGATCGCGTCGGTGAGCAGCTCGACCTGGTAGCCGCGCGTCCGGGCCTCGAGCACCGTCGCCCGCACGCAGTAGTCGGTCGCGAGCCCGCCCACGATCAGCGTGCGCACCCCGCGGCGCTGGAGGATCTCGTCCATCGCCTCGCCGGCGTCGTTCTGTCCTTCGAACCCCGAGTAGCCGTCGGCATCCGCGGCCGCGCCCTTGCTCAAGATCACGGTCTCGCGCGGCAGCGCCAGATCCGGATGGAACCGCGCCCCGGCGCTGCCTTGCACGCAATGCGGCGGCCACGGCCCGCCTCCGCCCTTGAAGTGGCGGCTCGCCTCGGGGTGCCAGTCGCGGGTCGCGAGCACCAGCTCCGCTCGAGCGGCGAAGCGCCGCGCCAAGGCGCTCAAGAGCGGCGCCACCCGATCGCCTTCCGCCACCGGCAGCGCTCCGCCGGGACAGAAATCGTTCTGCACATCGACGATCACCAAGGCGCGCGCGCTCATGGACGCCATTGTAACCTCATCCTGTTATTCTGGCGCCGATGAAGGCCAGCGAGCGGATTACCCCCAAGTGCTGCGAGCTGCTGCGCGCCGAGATCGAGCGCTCGGGCGGCAACGAGGTCTGCTTCGTCGGCGCGCTCGATTCGAGCGGCCGGGTCGCGGGCGCCCAGGTGGTAGCCCGCGGCCATCAGAGCGCGGTGGTGGCGCTGCGCTCCCAGCTCCAGCCCGGCTCGGTCCTGCTCCACAACCACCCGTCCGGCGAGCTGGTGCCGTCCGACGCCGACCTCCGGGTCGCGGGCATGCTGGGCGAGATCGGCGTCGCCACCTACCTGATCGACAACGCGGTGGAAAGCGTCTATCCAATCGTAGAAGTAGAAGGCGCCGGGCGGGTCAGCGAGCTGAGCGAGGCGGAGATCGCGGCCGCCTTCCGCGAAGGCGGGCTGCTGGCGCAGCATTTGCCGCAGTTCGAAGCGCGCGCCGAACAGCAGCAGATGGCGCTGGCGGCGGCCCAGGCGTTCAACCAAGGCTCGGTGCTCGCGGTCGAAGCCGGCACCGGAGTCGGCAAGAGCCTCGCGTATCTGGCGCCGGCGCTCCTGTGGGCGCGCCGCAACCGCGAGCGCGTGGTGGTCTCGACCAACACCATCAATCTGCAGGAGCAGCTGCTGCATTCCGACCTGCCGCTGCTCGAGCGCACCTTCGGCGGCCCGCTGCGCGCCACCCTGGTCAAAGGGCGCAGCCACTACCTGTGCCGCCGCAAGATGGAGGCGCTGCTCGCCGATCAGGCCCAGCAGCTCACCGGCCTGGAGGATCCCGAGCTGGCGGCGCTGAGCGACTGGTATCGCACCACCGACGACGGCAGCCGCTCCGACCTCGCGGTCCCGGTGCGCACCGAGCTGTGGGAAAAGGTTCAATCGGAGACCGACACCTCGCTCAAGAAACGCTGCCCGCATTTTCAGGAGTGCTTCTTCTACGTCGCGCGCCGCCGCGCCGCCGCCAGCTCGATCCTGATCGCCAACCACCACCTCTTGTTTTCCGATCTCGCGGTCAAGGGCGCTTCCGGCGCCTGGTCGGAGTCTTCGGTCCTGCCGCCCTACTCGCGCATCGTGCTCGACGAAGCGCACAACCTCGAAGACGTCGCGACCGAGCACTTCGGCTTGGCCGCCGGCCGCCGCGGGTTGGAGCGGCTGCTCGGGCGCCTCCACCGCCAGCGCCACGGCGAAGGCGGCCTGCTGATCTACCTGCGCCACAAGCTGCGGCAGCTCCACCCGCCGGGCGCGGAGGAGATCGCCGAAGCGGTCGATCTCGAGCTGCTGCCGGCGCTGGAGTCGGTGCGGGTGGCGGCCGACCGCTACTTCGACCAGGTCGATCAAATCGCCCGCGGCCTCGCGGCGCACGGCGATGACGGCGCGCTGCAGCTCCGCCTCACCGAGGCGCTCACCGAGCACCCGCAGTGGCAGGCGCTGCGCCAAGGCGCGGAGACCGATTTCCGCAGCGCGTTGGAAGCGCTGATCGCCGACTTGCGGCGCTTTCGCAAGCAGCTCGGCGAGCAGCTCGGCGGGGTCGAGGAGCTGGAAGCGGAGCGGATCGAGCTCGAAGCCCAATCCGGCCGCCTGGCCGACTACGCCGAGCAGCTGATCGCGATTCTGGACGGCGCGGACGAGAGCGGCCCGGCTGCGTCGATCCGCTGGCTCGAATCGCGCTCGAGCCGCGCCGGCCCGGTGCTCAACCTGCGGCTCTCGCCGCTTCAGATCGACCAGGCGATGGCCGAGCTGGTCTACGCGCCGCACCGCTCGGTGATCCTGACCAGCGCGACGCTCGCCACCGACGGCAACTTCGACTACCTCGCCCATCGGCTCGGCCTCGACCGGATCGGATCGCGCGCCCAGACTCTGCGCTTGGAGTCGCCGTTCGACTACGCCCGCCAGGCGGTGCTGGCGCTGCCGCTGGACCTGCCGGCGCCGAACCTCGCTGGATTCGACGCCGCCTGCGCCGGCTTCATCGCCGAGCTGCTCAAGCTGCGGCAAGGCCGCGCCTTCGTCCTGTTCACTTCGTTTCGCGCGCTGCGCGCCGTGCACCGGCTGCTGGCCGCGCCGCTCCAGGCCTGCGGCATTCAAGCGCTCAAGCAGGGCGACGACGAGCGCCACCGGCTGCTGGCGGCGTTCAAGCGCGGGCCCAAGACCGCACTGTTCGCGACCGCCAGCTTCTGGGAGGGCGTCGACGTCGCCGGCGAGGCGCTCGAATGCGTGATCCTCACCAAGCTGCCGTTCAAGGTCCCGACCGAGCCGATCCAGATCGCGCGCGCCGAAGCGATCGAGCTGGAGGGCGGCGACCCGTTCCGCGAGCTGACCGTGCCGCAGGCGGTGATCAAGTTCCGCCAGGGTTTCGGACGCCTGGTGCGCTCCAAGAGCGATCGCGGCGCGATCGTGGTGCTGGACCGCCGGATCGTCGAAAAACCCTACGGCCGCAGGTTCCTGCGCTCGCTGCCGCCGGTGCCTTTGCTTAAGGGCTCTCAGTCCGAGGTGCTGGCCGGGCTCCGAGCGTTTTTTTCGCGCGACCCCGCATAACGCGAGCGATCGAATTGCGGGTGGCATGGGTGGCCGAAGGCCGCCCATGGACGAGCCGTGCATGCCGCGTGAAGTCGTCCATGGGCGCGCTGCGCGTGCCCATGCCACCCGGGCACGCTCTACCAACCAACAGGAGCTCTCTGCTCGTGCTTGTGATCCGCTGAACTAATTCGACCCCCGCATAACGCGAGCCATCGAATC
>DASWHO010000011.1:0-11071 GCA_036398155.1 Acidobacteriota bacterium | reverse complement strand
GTGATCGCCGCGTGGCCCATGATCAAGTTGGCGGTCGCCCACTCCGATGCCAGCTCGGGCGGCGCCGGCGTCAGCCCGACGCGGAAGAAAGTGAGCTGGTAGCCGAAGCGGCGCTCGGGCGCTTCGACCGCGGCGAGCTGGCCGGTGAAATACCACCACTCGGTGCGATAGCCGGGATGCGACCAGTGATCGCGTGGAAACGACCAGGCGTAATCGCGCTCCGCGCTTTTCCAACCCCCCGCCAGCAGCGCCAGCAGCGGCACGAAAGGGACGACCGCCCACGTCGCGGTGCGCCAGGCGGCGGATCGCGTCGATGGAGGGCGACGCTTGCGGTCTTCGAGGCCGGTCCGCGGGAGGGGACAAGCCCCTCCCCTACACATGTTGGTATTCAGCTCCATTGCAGGTTGCCAATTAGAGCAGACAATTCGTCGCCACAAAAACCCACGGCCTGCACGACGTCTCGGGCGGTGGAGATGCCGTCAGATGCAAGGCGGGCGACACGGGGTGCGGGGGAGTGCGGGGGAGGCCCCCGTTTCAAAAGCCACGCGACCGAAGCGAGATAGGGGGGACAGGTATCGAATTTCCTGAGAGGCAGAGTTCGAAGTGCTGAGGTGCCGGAAATTCGTACCAGTCCCCCTATCTCGAGGCCTGCACAGCGTCTCGGGCGGTGGAGATGCCGTCAGATGCGAGGCGGGCGCAGGGAGGGCAACGGAAGCGTACTGAAAGGTACGCTGGAGGAGCCCGACCAAGCCCAACGAAGCAGATGGCGGCATATCCGCCGCCGAGTTACAGATCGCGGGAGAGCTCGGTGGCGGGTGTCCGACTCGCCCGCGCGGCCGGATAGAGGCTGGCGAGCACCGCGGCCGCCAGAATGGTCAAACCTTGCCCAAGGATCGCACCGCCCGGCCAGTGCAGCTGAATCGTCCAACCGAAATACGCTCGATTGATGACGAAAATCAGAATCAGCGCCAGCGCCACGCCGCCGGCGAGCCCCTGCAGCAAGCCGAGCGCGCCCATGCCCAGGCCTTCACCGACGAAGATGCCGAAGATCCGCCCGCGCCGGGTTCCGAGCGCGCGGTACAGCGCCAACTCCGAGATCCGTTGCTGCGCCAGCACCAGCAGGCTCAAGGTGATCCCGCAGACCGCGATCAGCAAGCTCATCGCTTGCAGGATATGAGTGATCGCGAAGGTCTGGTCGAACACCTTGAGCACATCCTCGCGCAGGCGCCGGTTGCTGCGGATCCGCAGCGGCGCCTCGGCATGCTCCGCGCGCAGCCGGTCGGCGACTCGGTCCGGATCGAGCCCGGGCTGGAGATAGAGCGCCAGGCTGTTGATCGGATGAGCCCCGAACAGCTCGGTCATGGTGCGCAGGTCGATCACCGCGGCGCCGCTTTCGGTGCTGTAGTCGTAGTAGACCCCGGCGACCTCCAGCTTCGCGATCCCGCGCGGGGCGGCCAGTTCGAGCGCGTCGCCGGGCGCGAGGCCGAGCTTGCGCGCCAGCGGTTCGCTGATCAGCGCCGCGCCCGCGCGGCGCACCCGCTCCAGCGCCCGCCGCGCGTCCCCGCGCAGCAGCTGGAAGCGCGGCGCTCCGATCGGTGCGCCGATGTCGATGCCGGAGAGCGAAATCCGCTGGTCGCCGGCATAGACGAACAGCTGCCGCAGCCGATCGGTGGCGCGCACCGCGGGATCCGCGCTCAGCGCTTGAACCAGCCCGGGATCGAGCGTCGCTTCGCGCGCGCCGCGGCGCCACGACTCGGCGCTGACGTAGAGATCGGCGCGCACCGTGGATCCGATCCAGAGCTCGACCGTGCGGCGGAAGCTGCCGACCATCAAGCTGATTCCGATCAACATCGTGACCGCCACCCCGAGCCCGGCGATCGCGAACGAGCTGGTGTGCAGCCGCAGCTCCAGGCTCTTGAGGCTGTAGCCGAGGCCGAAGCCGCGCAGCCGAATCCGGCCGCAGCTTTGTTGGATCAACAGCGGCGTCATCAGCGGCAACCCCACCAGCAGCGCGATCGCCGGCACGAAGCCGCCTGGTTTCCAGCCGCGCCCGAAGAGCCAGAACCAGAGCGCCGCGCTCGCCAGCAGCGCGAGCCCGGCCCAGAACAACCGCGGCGCGAGCGCCCCGATCGTCTCATGCAACGCGAACGGCGCCAGCAGCCGCTTGGCGTCGCGGCGGCTCATATCCAGCGCCGGGAAAAAAGCGCCCGCGAGCGCGCCGCCGATCCCGATCGCCGCCGCCAGCAAGAGCAGCCAAGGCGGCAGCCGCAGCGATTCGATCTCGTCGAGCAGGTAGATGTTGCTGATCGTGCGGCTCACCAGCTCCAGGTTGGCCGCGCTGGCCCAGATGCCGAGCGGCACGCCCAGCGCCACTCCGACCAGGCCGAGCAGCGAGACCTCGCCCAGGATCAGGAGCAGCACTTGCCGGCTGGTGGCGCCGAGCGAGCGCAACAGGCCGAACTCCAGCCGGCGCCGCACCAGCGAGGCCTGGGTGCTGGTATAGATGAGGAACAGGCCGACGAACAGGCTGATCAGGCTCAGCGCGGTCAGGTTGAGCCGGAAGGCGCCCAGCAGCCCGGCGCCGCGCTGAGCGCGCTGCTCGGGCGTGAGCACCTGCGCCGCGGGTCCGAGCCGGCGCTGCAGGCGATCGGCCAGCGCGGTGAGCTCGACGCCTTCCCGCGCCCGCACGTCGATCTGATGGATCTCGCCGGCAACTCCGAGCAGGCTCTGCGCCTGCGCGATGTCCATCACCGCGAGTTTGCTGCTCGCCAGCGGGCTGAGCCGGCGGAAATCCACCAGCGCGCCGATCCGGAGCCGAGCGCGGCGCGTTCCGCTGCTGACCTCGATCGCGTCTCCGATCCGCCAGCCTTCGCGCCGGGCCAACTCGGGGGTGATCGCGACCCAGCCCGGCGCGGCCAGCGCCGCGGCCCGATCGCCGCGCATCGCGCGCAGCGGCAGCCGGCTCGGGGCGAAGAAGTCCACGCCCAACACGTCGAGATACAATGCGCGCCGGCCGCGCACAAAGGCCTCGACCCGGTAGAGCGGCCACGCGGCGGCGACCCCGCGGGTGGCGAGCGCGCGCGGATAGAGGCTCTCCGGCAGGACCGCGGCGCGGCTCAGGATGGTCAAGTCGGCTCCGCCGCTGATCGCCTGGATCGCGCCGGAGAACGCGCTCACCGCGCTGCGGTTGATGATCTGGATGCAGAGCACGGCGGCGACGCCGAGAGCCACGCCCGCGACGCTGAGCAGAAACAAGATGCGTCCAGCGCCGAAATGCGCGCGCAGGGCGCGCCAGAAGTAGGCGGTCACCGAGTTTCCAGCACGCCGCTGTGCAGCCGCCAGGTTTCGTCCGCCAGCGCGGCGAGCTCGGCGCTGTGGGTGACCAGCAGCAAGGTCGCCCCCCTCTCGCGGGTCAGCTCGAGGAGCAGATCGATGACCTGCCGGCCGCTGTCGTCGTCGAGATTGCCGGTCGGCTCGTCGGCCAGTAGCAGCCGCGGCCGGCGCAGCAGCGCGCGGCAGATCGCGACCCGCTGCTGCTCGCCGCCGCTGAGCCGGTGGATCGGATCGGCGGCCCGCTCGGCCAGCCCGACCCGCGCCAGCAGCTCGAGCGCCCGCGGCTGGTACTGCTTGGCGCGCGCGCCGGCGATCATTTCCGGCAGCGCCACGTTCTCGGCCACGGTCAGATGCGGCAGCAGGTAGAACAGCTGGAAGATCAGCCCGATGCGGTCGCGCCGCTCCAAGGTGCGCTCGCGCTCGGACAGCACCGCCAGATCGCGACCCAAGAGCTCGATCGAGCCCGCGGTCGGCCGATCGATGCCGGCGGCGAGGTGCAGCAAGGTCGACTTGCCGCTGCCGCTGCGCCCGCTGATCGCGACCGCGCGCCCGGCCGGCACCGCGAAGCTCACGTCCCGCAGCGCGTAGCGCCCCGCCCCGCTCCCGGGGTAGAACTTCGACACCTGCCGAAAAGCGATCGTCGTCGGCTCGGCCACCTGCCTATTGTTGCAGATTGACGAAATCGGGCGGGGGCAAGCCCCGCCCCTACACTCCGCCCGAGCCGCCCGGGGAAATGTAGGGGCGGGGCTCGTCCCCGCCCGAGCCTCGCCCTAGGGCGTGATGCTGAGCAGCTCCTCGTTGGGTTTCTCGGGCACCCGCAGGTGATTCAAGAACTCGAGCAGGTTCGCGCGCTGCTGCGCGCTCAGACCCAAGAAGCCGTCGCGCGCGGCCTGCGCCTCGCCGCCGTGAAACTCGATCGCGTCATACAACGTGGCGGCGCGGCCGTCGTGCAAGTAGGGCGCGGTGTCGGCGATGCCCCACAGGCGCGCGGTGGTGAACTGATCGTTGGGCACCACCTTGAGCGCCGAGTCGAACGACTCCTCGAGCCGCGGTCCCATCCGGTGGCGCTTGAGATCCGCCAGCAGCGGCACGAACACGCCGTCTTCGCCCGGCACCGGGTCGAAGCCGACTTCGACCAGATCGATCGTGCCGTAGACGTTGGCCAGCGGGTCTTCGGCGACCTCGGGGAAGGCCAGCGGCAAGAAACGGGTCTTAGTCTTCAGGAACGGAATGTGGCAGCCGGCGCAGCCGAGCTCCTGGAAAGCGCGGAAGCCGGCCTCGGCCTGGGCGCTGAGCGGCAGCGCCACCTCGGGCCGCGGGTTGGTCACGTCGAACACGTGCAGCACGCTCATCTCGGCGATCGAGAGCTCGTCCACCATCCCGTCGCCGTCGGCGTCCACCCCGGCGCCGACCACCTCGACCGGCTGGACGCCGAAGTGAAACGGCATCGCGCCGCGGTCGAAGTCGCGCATCGAGAAGTTCTCGCCCTTGCGCCCGAACGGCCGCACCACCAGCCTCTGCTCCGGGGTGAGGTCGTCGAGCCTCCCGATGCCCTCCAAGCTCAGCTCGACCTCGCCGCCGCCGAGCGACTCGATGCTGCCGAAATGCACGCCGTGGGTATCGAGTTGAGTGACGCTGCCGGCCGCGGCCGCGCGGGCGGCGCGCAGCAGGTTCTGCAGCTCGTAGGTCATCTCCTTGGCCAGCAGCTCGACCCCGCCGCCGCCGAACAAAAACGGCGGGTTGGCCAGCCGCCCGTTGAAGTCGGCGATCCCGTCGGACGCCATCAGCAGATCCGGATCGTGGCCCGGCTCGAATTGCATCCGGTTGTCCGAAGAATCGCCGACGTCGATCAAGGTCGGCAGAATGATGGCGCTGTTGACGATCCCGCCGACCCCGCCGATCCCGAGCGTCGGCGGCCGGGTGGCATGACTGACGATGCTGTGGCACTCGTTGCAGCTCTGGGCATCGAGGCCGTTGACCCGCAGGAACGTGCGGTTGCCCTGCAAGGTCGGGCGCTGGCCGAGCATCACCGGCGTGGTCTCGTTGGGATCGAAGGCCCCGTCGCCGAAGCCGTCGGCCGCGGTCAGCGGCGTGGTGAAGACATCGAGCCCGAGCCGGCGAATGATCTGCAGCGTATCCCGCGCGGTCAGCGCCGCGCCGAGCTCGCGCTGGCCCAACGCCTTGCGCGCGGCCTTCCAGTGAGCGCCCTCGTCGGGCCGCGGCCGAGCCGAACCGGTGCCGACCCAAACCAAGAGTGCCGTGAATAACCCAAGCGCCGCCATCGATCGCCGCATAAACCCAAGCCCACCCTTTCGGTGCCGGCAGGAAAGCCGTCCCCGGCCTTTCCCGCTCTCAACCCCCCCATTGGTGACCTAAATAGTTACCTCTCGGGTCCGACAGAGTCGTTATCATCCGCCAAAGGATTCGGGATGACAAGAGCGGCTCCACGGAGAGAAAAACGCGATGGCGCAAGGGCCTGATTCGACGGCGATCGTAGCGGATACGGTCTTCGCCGACCGCTTGGTCCGGCTGGAGCAATGGCTCTGGAATCAGGGGTTTGTCGAGCTCCGCCTGGGCGCCGCGCCGAAGGATGCTGAGCTGGCGCGGGAGGTCGCCGCGCTGTCCGATCTATACACCACCGAACGTGCGGCCCTGGCGCGGGAGCGCGGCGGCGCCAACAGTGCGCAGCGGCTGCGGGCCAAGCTGGGCTTCTTTCTCTGCTCGGATGCGCCCAAGGTATACCGCGTGCTGGTGGAGCTGGAGCGGCGCGGCGCGTTGGCGCGTGCAGCGGAGGGCGGCTCGCTGCGGGCGTTGGATCTGGGATCCGGCGTCGGCAGCGCCGGCGTGGGCCTGCTCCTGAGCTTGAATCCAGCGTCGATTCCCTCCGTCGTTCTGCACGCCGTGGATGCCGACCGGCCCGCGCTCGAGATCGGGGACCGGATCGTCCGCCGCGCGGCGTCGATCGCGGGGCTTGAGCTTCGCGCCAGCCGCGAGCCGCGCGATCTGAACGCCGGGCCGCCGGATCGGTCGGCGGCCCGATTCGATCTGGTTCTGATCCAATCGCTGCTCAACGAGCTGTTCCTCGATATGCCGGCGCCCCAGCGGCTGGCCCGCTGCGCCGCCTGGCTCGAATCGGCGCTGGCCGGCGGGGACGGGCTGACGATCGTGATCGAGCCGGCGCTGCGCGAGCCGACCCGGACGCTGCATCGGATCCGCGACCTCTTGGTGGACGCGCGCCGCGCGGCGGTGTGGGCGCCTTGTCCTCACCAGCAGCCGTGCCCGATGCTGGCCCGGGCGCGCGACTGGTGCCATGAGCGCACCGTCTTCGCGCCGCCGCCCAAGGTCGCCGCGCTGCAAGCGCTCACGCGGCGCCGCGATCAGCGCCTCAACTACTCGTTCGTGGTGCTGGGACGGTATGGGCAAGCGCCTGCGGCTGCGCCGGCGCGCTGGCCGCCAAGCGCCGGCCGTCTGGTCAGCGACGCGCTGCCGAGCAAAGGCAAGCTGGAACGGCTGCTCTGCGCCGGCGACGGCGCATTGCGGCGGCTGCGCCTGCTGACCCGCGACCAAACCGAGGCCAACGCGCTTCTTGGCCTGGCTCCGCGCGGCGAGCTGGTCCGCTGCAGTGAGCTGAGCTCTCCCCGCATCGCTCCGGACACCAGAGTCGAAGGATTGTAAGCTCCGCTACGCGTACCGTTCTTCCCACCAAGTCTAAGGAGTGGATTCGGGGTGCCGTGGGCAAGCTCTGCTCTGCCCACGGTCGACATTTGGAACCAGAGAAAGGCCTTGTGCATGTGCGTGGTGCTGTCCGTGGGCAAAGCGAAGCTTGCCCACGGCACCAAAAATGTTACGGTTGGGCATGGAATCGGTACCCACTAACAAGGCATCACGAACGTTGACGGCGTTGCGTTGTGCGCTTACGATGGGCCGCTTCCCGGCTGGGAAGCGCCGAGTGAGCCTTCGAATTCTCCTTGCTGTGCTGCTCTTGATGGCGCCCCTGGCGTTCCCGGCCGGCCCGCCATCGCTTCAAGATCCGAACCTCGAGGCGGCGCTGGAGCGGATCCGGGCGGAGCGCATCGCCGCTCACATCCGCTTTCTGGCCGATGATCTGCTCGAAGGGCGCGGCACCGGCAGCCGCGGGTACGATATCGCCGCCAAGTACGTCGCCACTCAGTTCGAGGCGCTCGGTCTCGAGCCCGCCGGGACCGCCGGCTACCTGCAGCCGGTGCCCTTCCGCAAGAGCGTTCCGGTAGCCGAGCGCAGCCGTTTGGTTCTCATGCGGAACGGAACCGAGCAGGAGCTCGAGTACGGCCCCGATTTCATCGCCCGCGGCATGGCGCTGTTCGAGGAGACCAGCGTGTCGGCTCCGGTCGTGTTCGCCGGCTTCGGCGTCACCGCGACCGATCTGAACTACGACGACTACGCGAGCATCGACGCCGCCGGCAAGATCGTCGCCATGCTGCGCGGCGGGCCGCCGTCGTTCCCTTCCAGCGAGCGCGCGCACTTCTCGTCGACCGATGTCAAGCTGGCCAACGCCGTGGCGCATGGCGCCGCCGGCGTGATCATGCTCTGGACTCCCGGCTACGAGAGTCGCCTGCCGTGGAGCAAGGTGAGACGCCTGGCCGGCCGCGGCGACATGAGCTGGGTCGATCAGGAGGGGCGACCGTTCGGCGCCCATCCCGAGCTGCGCGGCTTGGCGACCATGGGCCTGGCGGGCGCGGAGAAGCTGTTCGCCGGCGCGCCGCGCACGCTCGAGCAGGTGTTCGGCGCCGAAAAGGGCGAGCCGTCTGTTTCCTTCGGCTTGCCGGTGCGAGCCAGCTTGGAACTGGCCAGCGAACATTCGCAGGTCGAAAGCCCCAACGTGATCGCGATGCTGCCGGGCTCGGACCCCGAGCTGCGCGGCGAGGTCGTGGTCTACAGCGCGCACCTCGATCACGAGGGTATCGGCGAGCCGGACCCGAGCGGCGACGCGATCTACAACGGCGCCTACGACAACGCCTCCGGGGTCGCCGCGATCCTCGAGATCGCGCGCGCGTTCAGCGGCTTGCGGCCGGCGCCGCGGCGCTCGATTCTGTTTGTCGCCACCGCCGCCGAGGAAGAAGGCTTGTTGGGTGCGGAGTATTTCGCCCACCATCCCACCGTTGCGCGAGCCGCCATCGTCGCCAACATCAACTGCGACGGCAACCTGATGCTGTACGCGCCGCGGGACGTAATCGCGTACGGCGCGGAGCACTCGAGCTTGGGCGCGGCGGTCGAGCGCGCCGCCGCGCGGTTGAATCTCACGGTCACGCCGGATCCGTTTCCCGAGCAGACCCTGTTCATCCGCAGCGATCAGTACCCGTTCATCAAGCAGGGGATCCCCGCGGTCTTCATCGTCGCCGGCCCCCACAGCGCCGATCCCAAAATCGACGGCGGCGCGGCGCTCGGCGAGTGGATCCAGTCGATCTACCACACGCCCAAGGACGACGTTTCCCAGCCGATGCGCTGGGAAACCGGGGTGCTCTATGCGCAGGTCAACTTCCTGGTCGGCTACCAAGTCGCCATGGATGCCGAGCGCCCGAGCTGGCACCCCCACTCCTTCTTCGCCCGCAATTTCGGGGACAGTTTACTTAACCCGGGTTTTGGGGACAGGTGACTTATCTCAGGTTCGGGGACAGGTCATTCATGTTGGATCATGTAACCTGTCCCCAAAACCGAATTAAATAACCTGTCCGCGATTCAAGAAAGGGGGGCTCGCGGGCGAGCCCCCCTATTCAACCGCTGGCGCGCGCTCCTAGTTGGTGTTGACCGAGGAGTAGAAGACGTCGGGAACGCCGTTGCGGCCGTCAGCCCAGGTGACGTGGTCCTTGTTGCCGGTGCTGACGGTGAAGATGTAGTCCCCGAAGTTCGGAATGATGTTGCTGAACGTGGCGCCCCAGTCGGTCGTGACCGAGGTGATGCGCAGCGGCGCTCCGAAGCTCGCCCCGCCGTTGGTCGAGGTGGCAGTGAAGATGTCCACCAGGGAGGTGCCGAGGCCGTCGCTGTCCAGGAAGTCGGGCACCGTGGTCTCGACGCTCTCGTTGTAAGTCACCACGACGTCCCCGTCGGGCTGGACCGTGACGGTCGGCCAGAATTGAATCAGGCCGTCGCCGCCGCCGGCCACCAGCACCGGCGCGCTCCAGGTCGCGCCGCCGTCGTCGGAGTGGCGGATGTAGACGTCCGCGTCGAAGTGGCCGCAGTCGAACGGCGCGCACGGAGCATCCTCCGGACCGAGCGGCGCGGCGCCCTGGGGACCACCGTTGGCGATGCGGGAATCCTGATAGCTCACATAGACCCGCCCCCTATCCGATCCGCTGTGCGCGACGGCGATACGCGGGAAGTCGTTGTAGTTCGAACGGTTGTAGCCGCCGGGCGGAAACAGGCCGGGCGGGCTGATGGGCGACACCGTCACCCGAGGGCCGAAGGTTAGACCGCCGTCGGTCGAGGCCGCGAAAGCGATGTGATGGAACACGCCGGCAGTGCCCTGGCCGAAGAACGGCGATAGGAAGCCGCGCTCCCAGGTGATATAGAGCTCGCCGTTCGGTCCATAGGCGGGGGCTGAGCCTTGATTGACGATCCCCTCATTCATCGGAACGCTGATGGTCTCGTCGGGTTGCACGATGGTCCGGGTGGGGAAGCTGCTCGCCCGATTGGTCGAAATGTAGGCCTCGATCTGGCCGAATCCGAAGAAGGGGATGGCGGCCACCTCGATGAAGTTGGTCACCGAGATCGCGACATGGTCCTTGTTGAAACCGGATTTGCCGGCCGCCAGCGCTTCCTTATCGAGAAAGTCGGCGGGCGCCGGATTGGGCTGCGGGATAAAGACCGCGTTGTTGACGCTGAAGACTTGGTTGTTGAACTCACCGCGGTGAACGGTCATACCGCCGAATCCAGGATTCGAGGTCGTGGTGTCGACCGCGAGATTGGCGAAGTAGTAGACTTTGTTCCCCGGTCCGCCGGTGTCGAGCCACGGGTCGCCGCGAGTGACCTTGGTACCAGCGCCGGTGACCACGACGGAAGGCGTTCCCAGGTCGGTCCAATTGCTGCCGCCGTCGCGCGAATAGCCGAAGCCACTCAAGCCCGGTACCGCTGGGGGTGTGCAAGGGGCGCTGAACGGCGGCCCGCAGAAGCCGTCGGCGTCGTTCCAGCCCGCCACCAAGAAGCGCCCCGAAGGATCGCTGGCGATCGTGGTTTCACTTCGCCCGATGAGGCCGGCGGGGAAGAACGACTGCGGATCGTTGACTTGGGTATTCGATCCGACGGTCGGTGGTTTGGCTCGGTTACCGAACACCAAGGAGGCGGCCGAAGCCGTGGCGTTTTCGTTCATGCCGAAATAGGCTGCATACGAGCTGCCGCCGAGAAAGAACTGGTGGGACTCTGGGAACTCACTGCCCTCCTGGGTCATGCCATTGGGCACATCTCCCGCCAGCAAGCAGGCAATGGCAACGCTCGCAACGAGGCCCCAGAAGGCGATCGGAGAATGCCTAGACGGACTCACTCTGGACTCCTTTCTTTTGCACGATCACACCAGCGCCGCGATTTCGTCGGAAGCTCGATATCCGGTGAGAATCGATAGCGCTGTCTCTTCGCTAGCGTGAGCACAAAGGGCTGGTAAGTGGAATGTTTCTTATTTTCTCAAGCGGCGGGCCTCGAATCCTCACCCTTTCCTCCACGGCGGTCTGTGCAGAGCACCAGCCCCGCGGCTGCGACATCTGTAGCCCCA
>DASWHO010000010.1:0-2382 GCA_036398155.1 Acidobacteriota bacterium | reverse complement strand
GTCCAATCTCAATGTAGGGGCGGGGCTGGTCCCCGCCCGAGCGGCCTTGCTCACTCGCGCGGAGCGAATCAGAATCGCTGGCGGCTGCACGATGAAGCTTCAGGACAAGGTCGCGCTGATCACCGGCGGGACCTCGGGGATCGGCAAGGCGACCGCGCTCTTGTTCGCGGCCGAAGGCGCCCAGGTGGTGCTCACCGGGCGGCGGCGCGAGTTGGGCGCGGCGGTGTGCGCCGAGATCGCGGCGGCCGGAAGCCGCGCCGAGTTCATCGCGGCCGATCACACCCGGGCGGAGCAGTGCGAGCACGCGGTCTCCGAGACGATCGCGCGCTGCGGCCGGATCGACATTCTGTTCAACAACGCCGGGATCGTGACCCAAGGCACCGCGGAAAGCACCTCGGAACAGCTCTGGGCCCAGACCTTGGAGCTCAACGTGACCGCGGTCTGGCGCATGTGCAAGCTGGTCATCCCGCGGATGCGCGCTCAGGGCGGCGGCGTGATCGTCAACAACGCCTCCGACTGGGGCGTGGTCGGCGGGCGCGAGGCGGTCGCATACTGCGCCTCGAAGGGCGCGGTCGTACAGATGACCCGCGCCATGGCGCTGGATCACGCGCGCGACGGGGTGCGAATCAACGCGGTTTGCCCGGGCGATACTTTCGTCGAGCGCTGGGCCGCCTCCGGCTATCAGGGCGGCGTGCGTCCGGTGGATGGCGCGATGCTGCGGGAGCTCGGCGCCGCGCTGCCGCTCGGCCGGGTCGCTCGCGCCGAAGAGATCGCCAAGGCGGTGCTGTTTTTGGCCTCGGACGACTCCAGCTTCATGACCGGCGCCGCCTTGCTGGTCGACGGCGGCAACACCGCCGGCTGATTCCAAAGCTTTGACATCAGATCCTCTCGACGGCCACCGTTCCGCTGGACCTCGCGGCCGATGCGAGCACGCGTCGATTTGGCCGATAAGGACGCCGTCCACGCTAACTAACGGCTAATCGATTTCGACCGCTTGCGCAGTGCCGAGCAGCAGGTCGGGGTCGATCCGCGCGCCGTGCCAGCGCAGGCCGAAGTGCAGGTGCGGGCCGGTGGCGCGGCCGGTCGAGCCGACCTTGCCGAGCGGCTGGCCGCGCTCGACCGGATCGTCGCTGCGGACCAAGAGCTCCGACAGATGGAAGCTCATCGACAGCAGGCCGCCGCCGTGGTCGATGTAGACCGCCTTGCCGGCGAAGTATTCGTCGTCCGCGACCGCGACCCGGCCGGCGCCGACCGCCAGCACCAAGGTGCCGGGCCGCGCCGAGTAGTCGGCGCCGGAGTGTGGGCTGCGCGGCTGGTCGTTGAAGATCCGCCGCGCGCCGAAGCGCGCTGCGTTCGGCAGCCGCTCGAGCGGAGCGCCGAGCGGCAGCGCGAAACGGCGCGGGGTCTCGAGCTCGAACAGCGCCTCGACCCGGGCGCGCTCCCGCGCGATGCGTTCGAGCTGGTGCGCCGGCGGCGCGACGTACTGCTCCGCGACCCGCAGCTTCTGGGTCGGATACGGATAGGCGGCGACCCGCACCTTGCGGCTGGCGATCCCGCCGGTCGAGCGGCGCACCAGCTCGAGCGCGCCGCGCGCTTCGAGATCGATCGGATACCAGCAGGCGCCGTCGAGCGGTTGCCAGCGCCGCTCCCCGATCGAGCAGTCGAGCAGCAACGGCCCCGGCCAGCGCACGAAGCCGCCGGGGCGCACCTCGGCAGAGGGCTCCGCGGCGCTGCCGAGGGTCGCAAGCAGTGCAGCCCCGGCGAGCGCCGGACCGCAGCGGGCGCGGCCGTGAACTACTGTTCGAAGCAATAGAGATGGAACCGCTGGTCGCAGCCGGTGTTGCTGGATTCGGTCCCGGTCCAGGAGCCGGAGGTCGAGTTGGCCTGGCCGTACTTGCCGGATTCAAAGCGGCAATCGCCCGCGGTCCAGCTCGGAGCGCCGCAGGTCCAGGTCCAAATCCCGGGGATATCCGAGCTCAGCCCCGGCGCGCAGTGCCGCCCGTTGTCCCACGCCTGGCCGGCGGTGGTGGTGTTGGTCCAGACCCGCGTTTCGCCGCCGACCGGCGCGTCGTTCTCGGTCCGATCGATGGCGTGGTCGAGGCTGCTGTCGGTCAGGTCGGCCCAATTGTCCGCCACCTTAGTGCCGTTGACCAAAACGTACGGGCCGCTCGACTGGGTGAAACGGTGCACCACTCCGTGGGGCAGCGGACCGGCGCCGGTGTCGACCCGCCCGCTGAGCCAGGCCTTGTAGCTGCCGGACAGGCCGGCCGCCTGGGCCAGCGCCTGGCACTGCTGATCGGCGATCGGGTAGCCCAACACGCGCTGCCCGGCGCCGAAGTTGCCGTCGTACAGCTGGCTGCTGACGAACACCCGCTTGCCTTG
>DASWHO010000009.1:0-1630 GCA_036398155.1 Acidobacteriota bacterium | reverse complement strand
TGCTGCTCGAGCCGCTGGGGCGGGTATCTCTATTTCGCCGCCGTGTTCGTGTTCATGATTCCGTACGTCGCGATCCAGATCCGCGGCGTGGGCATTTTTCTGAACGCCGCGTTTCCGGAGACCCTGCCGGTTTGGGGCTGGGCCACCGTGATCGTGGCGGCCTTGCTCATCTATAGCGCGATCGGCGGGCTCAAAGCCATCATCTTCAGCGATGCGCTGCAAGGTTCGCTGCTGCTCGGCGCGACTTGGATTGCGGCGATCGTCTGCGTGCGCCACTTCGGCGGCGTCGCCGAGCTGTTTCGAGCGGTGCGCGAGACCAACGCCGCACTGCTATCCACTCCGGGCCCGCAAGGACTGTTCACACCCCAGTTCCTGCTCGCGACCTTCCTGGTGCTGCTCATGCTGCCGGTCACCCAGCCGCAGCTAACCACCCGGATCGTAATCATGCGCGACACCCGAGCGAGCCACCGGATGGCGGTCGGAGTGGGCGTCTTCTCGATGCTGGTGATCCTGCCGACGATCGCCATCGGCATGTATGGCGCAGCCCGCTATCCGGACCTTTCGACCGCCGATTTCCTGGCTCGGGTGCTGCTGTTCGATCGCGCGCCGGTGGTCGGGGCCGCGATCGCCGTCGGCCTGATCGCGGCGGCGATGTCGACCGCGGATTCGCAGATCTTCGCGCTCGGCACCGAGCTGCGCTCGCTGCTGTCCGGGGAGGAGCGCGCGGTGCTGCTGCGCACCAAGCTTGCGATCGTCGGCTTCGCCGCCGCGGCGCTGGTGTTCGCGATCGTGAGCAGCGATCAGCTGGTGCTGCTGGCGCGGGTCAGCTTCGCGGGCACCGCCCTGCTCGGGCCGCTGATTCTGGTGGCGGTGCTGGCGCCGGGGCCGGTCGGCACGGAGCTGTTGGTCGCGACGATCGCCGCGCTGCTGGTCTTTCTAACCCATTTGGCTGATTGGATCCCCGACCGGATCGGGCCGCTGCGGCTCGACCTGCTCCTGCTGCTGGCGCTGGGGACGTTCGCGGCGCTGTCGGTCGGCCTGCGCGGCCACTTGGGCGGGCGGCGGAGCTCCAGTTGATCGGCAGACGACGAGGCAATGTAGGGGAGGGGCTTGTCCCCTCCCAAGGGCGCAACGAAGTCGTTCGGTGTTTGATTGGTTGACACAGACGGGCGGGGACAAGCCTCGCCCCTACAAAGGCAGAGTCGCCACGAAGGAAAGGGGCACAACGGGTTGCACAAGTCGCAGCGACAGCGAGCGGATGCATTGGCACGCGGGTTTTCCAACGTTGATCCATTAGGGCAGCCTGGTGGCCGGGCAGCTTTGGATTAGAAGCGCCAGGAGGCGGAGAGGACCGGGGCGATGTCGGTCCAGAATTCCTGGTCGGCGATGAGCTCTCCGGTTTCCGGGTCGATCGCGACGTCGACGCAGCAGACGTTGTTGCGATCGGTCAGATTGGTGACCGCGAGATCCAGGCGCAGGCTCGACTGGCGCACGGCCCGGGTGAACGAGTAACGCGCATCGAGCCGGAAATAGCTCGGGAACCGGGAGCTATTTCTGGAAGCGAGCAGCTCTGCTCCCGGGTCGAGGAGTTGTTCCGGATTGTCGGGCACGGGGGTGGTCGGCCAGCCGC
>DASWHO010000008.1:0-2093 GCA_036398155.1 Acidobacteriota bacterium | reverse complement strand
CCCGACGGACGGCCCGCGCTGGTCCTGATCGAGCGCAAGAACCCGCCGCCCGGCTGGGCCCTGCCGGGAGGCTTCATCCACGTCGACGAGAGCGCCGAGCAGGCCGCGCGCCGCGAGGCCGGCGAGGAGACCGGGCTCGAGGTCGAGCTGGTCCGACTCCACGGGGTGTACTCCCAGCCCGGGCGCGACCCGCGCGGCGCGACCATCTCGCTGGTCTATCTGGCGCGGGCCCAGGGCCAACCGCAGGCCGGAGACGACGCCGCCGCGCTGCGCGTGGTGCCGCTCGAGGAGCTGCCCTCCGGCCTGGCCTTCGACCACGACCGGATCGTCGCCGACTACATGCGGGTGCGGTCGAAGTAACCCGGCTTGGCCACCACTTTGAGCTCCGGTTGCTGGACCGCGATGCTGAGCTGGTGGTAGTCCGAGCGGCACGCATCCGGCGGCCGATAGGAAATCATGTAGCGCGAAGCCAAGTCCGTGGCCACCTGCTCCAGCGCCCCTGCGATCTGCCCCGCGCTCGACAGCATCTGGGCGCGCCCCCCGGTTTCCTGCGCCAGGCGCAGCAGCTGGCGCCGGCCTAGGAAGGTCT
The DNA here is from genome assembly GCA_036398155.1 of Acidobacteriota bacterium. Classification (GTDB taxonomy): domain Bacteria; phylum Acidobacteriota; class DASWHO01; order DASWHO01; family DASWHO01; genus DASWHO01. The sequence continues at coordinate 1,504 of DASWHO010000008.1, read as the reverse complement.
CCGCGCTGTCGGTCCAGCGCCGCATCCCGATCGGAAACACAGTCACCTCGGCCTCCAGCAGCTCGCGGCGCACGGTATCGAACGACAAGCCGCGCGAACAGGTATCGATCCCATCCGAGAACAAGACCAGCACGCGCCGGCCCGGCACCTCGCGCAGCAGCAGGCTGCCTTCCTCCAAGGCCCGCAGCAACGCGGTGTCGCCGCCGGCCTCGAGCCGCTCCAACGCCCCTTGAATCACCTCGGGCTCGCTCTGCAGCTCGGACAGGAGGCGCACTTCGCGATCGAACGTGAGCAGTCCGACCCGGCCGCGCTCGCCCAGCGAGCCGGCGAATGCCGCCGCCGCCTTGCTGGCCAGCCGCATGCGCTCGGCCATGCTCTCGCTGGTATCCACCGCCAACAGCACCGACAGCGGCCGCGGATCGTCGCGACCGACCGCGAAGAAATCGACCTCTTGCAGTTCGCCGTCCTCTTCGACCGAGAAGTCAGTCGGCCCTAACCCCTCCACCAGCGCCCCATCGGGGTCATAGACCGCCACGTCCACCACTACGGCGCGCGCCCGGGCCGCGACTTCGGGGGCCGGCGGCTGCACCACTTCGCGCTCGAGCGGTGCGCCGCGCCGCAGGTGCGCCACCACCTTGATTTCGTGGGCGCGCCCGCCGTCGCCGAAATCGTGGAGCCGCGCGAACGGGGCCTTATCGTCGCTGCCGATCAAGACTTGATCGACGAAAAAATCGACTTTCTTGATTTGGAGCTCGCCCGCGTCGACCCGGATCACGCGTGGGCCGCGCACCGGCTCGCCCGTTTGCGGGGTCACCACTCGCAGCGCCGCCATCAGAAACAAGAACGCCGGCATCCCCTCTTTCGACGGCCCGAGTGGACCCACCTCCTATTGGCGCTCCACTCTAGGCAAACCGCCTCGAGCCCGTCAAGCCGGCTTTCGACAGATTGCCATCGGGTGTTGGCCTCCTATTGGGGTGGCCTGGGTGGCCGGAGGCCGCTCATGAGTCATTCGTTGGCCGTCTCGGGCGGGGACGAGCCCCGCCCCTACATCAAGAATTGGCCGCGGCTTTGCCTTCTATCGGCGTGGGATGGCTGATCGCGGACGGGTGCCGTGGGCAAGCTTCGCTTTGCCCACGGACAACAGTCCATATCGGAGCGACGCTGTTAGCTGGTCAAGGTCTCGACCGTGGGCACAGCAGAGCTTGCCCACGGCACCCAATCGACCGTCCAAGAGTCATTCGTTGGCCGTCTCGGGCGGGGACAAGCCCCGCCCCTACATCAAGAATTGGCCCCCTCTCCCACAGGGAGAGGGGTTTCCATCTCGAGCGCCGTCTCATCGCCGGTTTCCGGCGCGGCCTCCGCGGCCTGCGGCTCGCCGCCCGCCAGCCGCACCGACAACACCCGCGAGATCCCCGGCTCGGCCATGGTCACGCCGTAGATCACGTCGACCGCCTCCATGGTCTTCTTGTTGTGGGTGATGACGATGAACTGGGTATCGCCGGCG
>DASWHO010000007.1:0-3124 GCA_036398155.1 Acidobacteriota bacterium | reverse complement strand
ATCATGAAACCGAACGAGCTCTTGGAAGTGTGGGACGAGGGCGCGCTGCGCAGCGCGCTCTACATCGGGCCCGAGAAGAACCGGATCAAGGTGCGGCTCGAAAACGGCAAGGAGATCGCGGTCAGCGAGGGGCGGATCGCGTTTCGCAGCGGGCGCAGCGTAGCCGGGGTCGAGGCGCTCCAGAAGCACCGCGAGCAGGTCCGCGCGCTGGGCCCCAAAGTCGACGCCGCCGAGCTCTGGGGCGTGCTGGTCGACGAAGGCGGGGAGTATAGCCTGCAGCAGCTCGCCGAGCTGGCCTTGGGCGAGAGCTCGCCGGCCGCTTGCGCCGCCGTGCTCGAGAGCATCTCGGACCAGCGCCGCTACTTCTCGCGCAACCAGGAGCGCTATGCGCCCAACTCGCGGGTCGCGGTCGAGCAGGCGCTGCTGCGCGAGCGGGCCGAGCGCGCCGCCGCCGAGCGCCGCGAGCAATTTCTCGAAACCGTACGCCAAGCGCTGCGCGATCCGGGCGCCGTGGCGCTGCCGCCGGGCTGCGAGGAGCTGGTCGCCGCGCTCGAGCAGGCCGCGATCGGCGGCGAGATCGAGGCGGCCAAGCCGCTGCTCCGCGAGCTGCGGCCCGCAGTCACGGAGGAGCCGCCGCTGGCGGCCTTCCGGGTCTTGCGGGCGTTAGGCTTGTTCGGCCCGGATGAGAACTTGTTCGTGCGCCGCTTCCAGTTGCGCGACGCCTTCCCGGAGCCGGTTCGGGCCGCGGCTGCGGAAGCGGCCCGCATCGAAGTGCCGCCCGGCCGCCGCGATCTGAGCGCGGAGCTGCTGCTGGCGATCGACGACGAAGGCACGGTCGAGGTCGATGACGCGCTCAGCGTCCGCGGCCCGGACGGCCTGGGCCGGATCACGGTCGGGATCCATATCTCGGACGCGGCGCACTTCGTTCGGCTCGGCTCGCCGGTCGATCGCGAAGCGCTCCAGCGCGCCGCGACCTACTACCTGCCGGAGAAGCGCTTGCCGATGCTGCCGCCCGAGATCTCCGAATCGGCCGCCAGCCTCGGCGCCGGGGCCGCGCGGCCGGCGCTGTCGTTCCTGCTCACCTTCGGGGCGGACGCCGACTTGCTCGACATGGAGATCGTCGAGAGCATGGTCCGGGTCGAGCGGCGGCTCACCTACGACGAGGCCGATGCGCTGCTCGCCAGCGGGGCCGGGGCAGAAGGGAAGGCGTTGCGCCAGCTTCGCGAGCTGGCCGAGGTGCTGGCGCGGCGCCGGATGGAGGCCGGCGCGCTGCTGATCAAGGCCAACGAGCCCAAGGTCAAGGTCGATCGCACCGGTCGGATCTCGATCAGCGTGATCGATCCGAATCAGCCGAGCCGGCTGATGGTGGGCGAGTGGATGGTGGCGGTCAACGCCGGGTTGGCGAACCGTTTGGTCGCCGCCGGAGTGCCGACCATCTTCCGCCGCCAGCCGCCCCCGGAAGGCGTTGAGTCGCTGCCGCGCGGCATCGTCAGCGATCCGGTGCAGGTCGCGGCGCTCAAACGCCGGCTCAAACGCGCCGAGATCGGGCTCGAGCCGGGCCCGCATGCGGGCCTGGGCGTCGCCGCCTACACTCAGCTCACCTCGCCGCTGCGCCGCTATCAGGATCTGGCGATGCACCGGCAGGTCAAAGCTTGGCTCCATCGGGCGCCGCTGGCCTACGACGCGGCGGCGCTGTGGGCGGTGGCGGCGACCACCGAGGCGGCCGAGAAGGCGGCGCGGCAGGCCGAGCGCGGCTCGGTCGAGTACTGGCTGCTGCGCCACCTCGAAACCCGGATCGGCGCGGAGCTCGAGGCGCAGGTGCTCTCGACCGAAGGCTACCGCACCGAGATCGAGTTGGTCGAGCTGGCGCTGCGAATCAAAGTGACGCCGCGCACCGAGTTCCAGCTCGGCGCGCGCCTGCGGCTCACGGTGACCGCGGTCGATCCGCGCGCCGGACGGCTCGACGTGGAGCCGGTCCACCGTTCACGAGCTGTGGTAGGATGAGGCCCAAGCGCAGCGGACGCGGCTCCGGAATCAGACAGGGGACGGGCCATTGGGCCGCCGCCGGCGGCGCGGGGAGGGTACGAGCGATGGCGCGGGCGGCAAAAGTTCGCGAGGTGATGAGCACGCATGTCCTGACCTGCGCGCGCGACACCATCCTCTACGACGCGGTCGAGTTGATGGCGCTCCAGAACATCGGCGCGGTGGTGGTGGTCGAGGGTGAGCGCCCGGTCGGGATCTTGACCGAGCGCGACATCCTCAAGCGGGTGGTTCTCGGCGGCCTGCAAGTGCGCCACGAGCAGGTGCACTCGGTGTTCACCCCGGATCTGGTTTCGATCCGCCCAGATCAGTCGATGGACGAAGTGATCCAGAAGATGTTCGCCGGCCGCTTCCGCCACCTGCCGGTGGTCGAGGATGGCAAAGTGGTCGGGATGGTCAGTGCCACCGACGTGGTCCGCCACCTCGCCACTTACCCAGGCGGCGGATAGGGCGCCGTCTGCGTCGTTGGGCTCGTTCGCCCTCCTCCGGCGTACCTGATAGTACGCCTCCGTCGGGCTTTCTTCGCCCGCCTAGCATCCGGCACCCTCTCCACCGCCCACAGCCCCGTGCTCTGGTGCTGGCGTGAGCGCTTGGCACGTTCGGGTCGACTTCGCTGCGCTCGTCTCCGGTTGAAGGCCTGCCGATGCCGCTGGTGCTCCGGCGGTTGGTTGACCGTTCGGTGCGCTGCCATCGGGCTGGGCGGAAGGCTGGCTCTTGTGAGGGGCGTCGAAGCCGCGCCATGGCAGAGCTGGGGTGTGATGCTCTCGCTTCGCGGCGCGGCTGAGTCGAGGCGCGCGCCGGGATGCGCAACCTCCACCAGCGCGCGCCGTCCCCGAACGGGAGCCGGCCGCCCGGCCAGCCCGAGCCTCCGCCGTGCCCGGCGGCGGATAGGGCGCTGGCTGCCAGGGGGTGTGGGGGAGTGCCCCCACTCTCGACGCTTTAAGGCCAGCTGGCGACGATTCGTCCGGCGCGGTCGCGGGCGGTCAGGTCGAGTCGTTCGCGCCGTTCGGCCAGGCCGCGGCCGACCTCCGGGATGCTGAGCAGAAACAGGCTGTCGTCCGGCTGCTCCATCGCCAAGGGCTCG
>DASWHO010000006.1:0-36879 GCA_036398155.1 Acidobacteriota bacterium | reverse complement strand
AATGCGACCTGCTCGACCCCGCGGGCGACTTCGGCGAAATACGGGTTGTAGGTATCGGGGATGACCAGGCCGAGCGTCGAAGTGCGGCGCAGCCTCAGGCTGCGGGCCACCGCGCTGGGTTGATAGTCCAGCTCCCGGATCGCGCGCAGCACGCGGGCCCGGGTCGCGGCAGCGACCGGCCGCGGGCCTCCGTTGACCACGTACGAGACGGTGGCCGAGGAAACCCCCACGAAACGGGCCACATCGTCGCGGGTAACGCTCATAATTAGCCTCGATCTACACGAGTTGTCTACACGTGTCAAGGCATGATACCATCCTGGCCGCTCAGGCGCGCAGTCCCTGGGTGGGGGCCGCCGGTCACAGATCGCTTGCGGGGACCGGGGTAGGAGACTAGTATGCGGCAAATGACTGGACGCCGGACCGAAAAACCGGGGGGCGTCTCACCAGAAAACGCTTTCGCTTCGACGCAAATCGTCGAGGAGGTTCGCTGATGCTCCGCCGCCTGGCGTTCGTCATCCTTCCTTTGGTACTGCTGGCGCCCGCCATTCTGTGGGCCCAGTCGACCGCGACAACCGGAACGATCATCGGCACGGTGTTGGACGAAACCGGCGCGGTCTTGCCGGGCGTCCAGGTGACGCTGACCCACGAGAGCACCGGCATCTCCCGCAGCGTGACCACCGACTCCCGCGGCGTGTTTCGCGCCCTCTCCCTGCGGGTCGGGACCTACACCATCGAGCTCGCGCTCGAGGGCTTCGGTCCGGTCAAGGAGGTCGAGGTCAGCGTCGAGCTCGGCACCGCCCAGGAGCGCCAGTACACGATGCGGGCCGCGACGGTGCAGGAGGTGTTGGTGGTGACCGCGGAGGCGCCGCTGATCGAGACCACCAAGACCGAATCCCGCGCGCTGGTCGACTCGGAGCAGATCCGAACGCTTCCGATCAAGGGCCGCGACTACACCGATTTCGTGTTTCTCACCCCCGGCGCCACCCCGGCGCTCAGCAGCGAGGGGGCCAGTGTGTCGATCAGCGGCCAGCGCACCGCCGACACCCTGCTCAACATCGACGGCGCCGACTTCGTAAATCCCTTCTTTGCCGAACCGGGCGGCGGCGTGCGGCCGCCGTTCACGGTCTCGCAGGAATCGGTGCAGGAGTTCCAGGTGCTGCGCAACGGCGCGCCGCCCGAATTCGGCCGCACCACCGCCGGGGTGATCAACGTGGTCACCAAGAGCGGGACTAACGCGGTCCACGGCACCGGCTTTGCCTTCTTCCGCGACGAGTCGCTCACCGCCGACGACGCCTTCGGCGACCCGCCGACCAGCCTTAGCCAGCAGCAGTTCGGCGGCAACCTCGGCGGTCCGATCGTGCGCGACAAAGCGCACTTCTTCTTCGCCTACGACGGCCAGCGGCGCGAGCAGCCGGTGTTCGCCCGCTTCGGGGCCGGATTGGAAGATTTTCTGCCTCAGCTTCAGGGTGAGGCACTGGCCAAGCAGGATGCCAACGTGTTTTTGGGCAAGCTCGACTGGCAGGTCAGCGAGAACCACACTTTCACCTATCGGGTCAACTACAGCGACTTCAATTTCGTTCAGCGCGACAGCCTCGATTCCTTGCTGCTCGGGTTGGATGCCCGCGGCAGCGAGGACTCCAACACCCAGTCGCATGTCTGGAGCCTGACCTCGGTGTTGTCGGACCGCTCGCTCAACGAGTTCCGCTTCCATTATTACCGCGAGAACCGGCCGGTGCTTCCGCAGAACGACTTGCCCGACGTGACCATCTTCTTCGAAGGGCTGCGGTTCGGCCCCAACACCTTCCAAAACGTGCCGTTCAACGTCAACGATCGCTACCAGATCACCAACAACTACAGTTACCTGTTCGGCGCCCACGACCTCAAGGTCGGCGCCGACATCAACATCACCGGCGTCGACGAGCGGTTCAACGGCTTCACCAACGGCTTCTACGCCTACGGCTCGACCGCCGACTTTCCCGACAACCCGATCTTCTACACCCAATTCTTCGGCTTCAACGGCTTTTCGATAGAAGAGGCCACCACCTTCAACGCCAAGCAGAAGGAGTACGCCTTCTACCTTCAGGACAAATGGGACGCGGCCCCCGGTTTCACTCTGACCTACGGCGTGCGCTGGGAGGGCATCGACAACCCCGAGCCGACCCGTCCCAGCCCCAGGATTCCGGATAGCTCCCAGATTCCCGACGACTACAACAACTGGGCGCCGCGGGTCGGATTCGCCTGGGATCCGGGCCAGGGCGGCAAGCATCTGATCCGTGCCAACACCGGGATCTATTACAACCGGGTGCCGTCCATCTACCTGTTCCAAGTGGTCAACACCACCGGCTTCTCCGGCGGAACCGTGTTCGGCGGGCCGCCGCCGGGCGGCTATCCCAACACCTTCCCGAGCGAGCAGCCCGGCGATCCGGTGGACGCGGGAATCTTCCCCGACGCGTACATCATGGATCCCGACGATGACGTGCCGGAGTCCTATCAAGCCGCGGTCGGATACGAGATGGCGCTGAACGATAGCACCTCGCTCGCGTTCGACTTCACCTACATCCGGACCGAGAACATCCCCTGGGTGCTGAACCGCAACCTGGCTGCGACCGGATCGCTGGATTCGGCCGGCCGCTTCATCTTCGATGATGCCGGGCCCGACGAGTTCCCCGGTTTCGGGCGCGTGTTCTTCCTGACCGACCTCGGGTTCGACCGCTACAAGGGTTTCTCGGCCAGCGTGACCCGCCGGTTCCAAGATAATTTCGCGTTCCAGGCCAACTACACCTGGTCCAAGACCGAGGACTCGGAATCCTACGAACTGCCGCTGTTCAGCGTCTATCCGATCCAACAGTACGACGCCGATTTCGACTTCTCGACCTCGGCCCGCGACATCGCGCACCGCTTCGTGGCCAGCGGCACTTACGAGCTGCCCTATGACTTCAGCGTCTCCGGGATCGCCACCGCGCTCTCCGGCCGCGCGGTCAACGAGGTGCTGGGCTTCGATCTCAATGGTGACGGGGCCAGCAACGACCGCCCGGAGGGCAGCGCCGGCCGCGTGATCCCGCGCTTCGGCCAGCGCACACCCAAGTTCTTCACCCTCGACCTGCGGATCGCCAAAGGCTTCGATTTCCGCTCCGCCGGCCGCTTGGAGGTCTTGCTCGAAATCTTCAACACCTTCAACAACGAGAACCTGTTCACCGACGGGACCGTTCTAGCCGGCACGTCCGTGGTTCGCGGGACGACACCGGTGGGGCCCAACAGCATCATCAACGCCGCGGGAGAACCACGCCAGGCTCAGATCGGATTCCGCTACACGTTCTGAGCTTCGCCCTTGATGTCCGCCCCAAGGTTTCCTCTTGGGGGGCATGGGCGGCCGAAGGGCGCCCAAGGACGAGCCATGCATATTGCCACGTCGTCCATGGGCTTGCTGCGCACGCCCATGCTACCCGTGCGCGTCACGGCCGACTGGAATCAGGGCTCCTGCCGGTGACACGAACAGAGGATTTATTGGTACTGGATGAAGCCGGGATTCAGGACGCCGTCGGGATCGTAGCTGCGCTTGTAGCGCAGCATGGTCTCCCACTGGTCGCCGTAGTGGCCGCGCCAGTCTTCGACCGAATTGAAGTTGATCAGGCCGGAGAGGTAGCGCTTGGCGCCCATCTGCAGGCTGAGGTCGGAGGCCAGATGCAGGTTCGGCAGCGCCTGCTCGAGCGCCCAGTCGGGCAGACCCGGCAGGATCCCGAAGCCGACGATGTGCTCGCTTTCGGGGGTGATGAACAGCGGCACGCTGCTGGCCTTGCGGCGCGCGGCCCAGAACAGCACGTGCCCGCCGCCCATCAAACCCTGGGGCGGAAAGCGATCCAGCACTAGGTCCATGTAGTCGGCGGCGGTTTCGTACGGCAGCATGGTTTCCATCCACGGGTGCGCGCCGGCCCAATAGCCGGACAGCCGCCAAAGCTCGAACAGCCGATCCATGCGGTACAGAAACGCGTGGATCGGACGGTCTTCGGTGTAGACGTGCTGGTAGTGGTGCAGCCCGGCGAGCAGCTTGTTGTCGTCGGGCTCCTTCCCAGGGCTGAACTCGACCGTGAAGTGGACCGGGAAGAACCAGCGCCCGAAGCCGCGGATCTCGCCGTCGACCGAGCGGAAGCCCATCGGCACCGGCGCGCAGAACGACTCGATGAAATCAAAGCGCCCTTCCTCCATCAGCAGCTTGGCGTCGTCCATGTAGGCGCGCTGCGAGTCGTAGAGCAGAAAGTACATCCGCACGTTGGGCTGGTGCGGGCGCAGCCGCAGCTTGGCCTCGGCGATCAGGCCGAACTGGCCGAGCGTGGAGCGGACCGCGTCGAACACCTCGGTGTTCTCGGTGCGCGAGCAGGTCACGATGTCGCCGCTGCCGAGCACCACGGTGAGCTCCTCGACGTTGTCGGCCTGCACGCCGTGGCGGTAGGAGGCCACGCCGATGCCGGCCATCGAGACGGTGCCGCCGACGGTGACGTTGTTGTTGTTGGTCAGCACCGGCGGGATCAGCCGATGCGATTTGGCCGCCTCGACCACGCCGCGCCAGCGCAGGCCGGACTGGACCCGGATGGTGCGCTGCTGCTCGTCGATCGCCAGCACCTTGTCCATGCCGGTCGAGTCGATCACCAGGCCGCCGTCCGACAGTGCCTGTCCGCTCTGGGTGTGAGCGGCGCCGCGGCTGTGCACGCTGAGCCCGTGGGCGCGGGCGAAGCGCACGGTTGCGGCGAGGTCCTGCGGGCCCTGGGGGCGGACCACCGCGGCCGGCTTGCGCTCGATCATGTTGCCGAAATCGCGGCTCCGTTCTTTCAGACTGTCGTCGTCGGTCAGCAGATCGCCCTGCAGCTTGCGCCGCAGATCGTCGTAGAGGGCCATACGGAGTTTCTCCTTTATTCCTGATCTTCTTCGATCCGGCGGGCCTGCATCGCCTGCAGCAGCTGCGAGGCCTCCTCCGAGCCGTGCAAGCGGTCGGTGGCCGGGTAGAGCACCGCCTCTTCGCGCAGGTTGTGCTGGTGCACCAGCGCGGTCAGCTCCTCGAAACTGCTCAGGGTATGCGCGGCCGGCGCGCGCCGCGCCAGCTGATCGCCGACCTTGAGCAGCAGCGCCCGCGCCTTCTGGTGGTCCTTGCGCAGCTGCTCGGTGGGACCGCTGCGGCCGTGCTTGGCTTCGAAGGCCGGAAACAGCAGCTCTTCCTCCATCCCGACGTGGTGCAGAAAGCGCTGCCGGAACTCTTCGAACAGACCGAGCGCCGCGGGCGCCCCTTGTTGCAGGGCGACCCGGAAGCGTTCTCCCAGAGCGTCCAGCTCCTGATGATCACTGGCCATGTAATGGGTGATGAGCTCCGCCATACGTGCGCCCCTGACTCCTTGACCTGATATGGGAACCGAAATTCGGCTAGAGTATAGCGCTCGAAGGGCCGCCCCCCAAGCGGCCGATAGATCTGCCCCGTGTCCGGCCGGCGTACATTGATCTGGAGGATCCCCGCGTGAGCCCGCACGGCGCGCCGATGGCCTCCGGTGCCGGGGAGCTTCGGCTGATGGAGAGGATGCGCAAGCGCGATCCGGAAGCGCTGGGGCAGCTCTACGACAGCTATGCCGGGACGGTGCTGGCGCTGGCGTTGCGGATCCTGCGCGAGCGTTCGGCCGCCGAGGACGTGGTCAGCCAGGCGTTCTGGCAGATCTGGGAGCAGGCGCCGCGCTACTCGGAGCAGCGCGGCAGCTTGGCCGCCTGGATCGTCTCGATCGCGCGGAGCCGGGCGCTGGATCTGCTGCGGGCGGAGCAGCGAGAGCAGCGGCGCCGGGAGCGCGCCGGCGAGGAGATCGAGCGGCGGGCCGAGCCGGTGGACGACCCGGCCGAATGGACGCTGGCCGGTGAGCGAAGACGGCAGGTGGTCGCAGCCTTGAGGGATCTCCCGGTCGAACAGCGCGAGTGCGTCGAGCTCGCCTACTACCAGGGCCTCAGCCATCGGGAGATCGCGGCTCGTACCGCAACGCCGCTCGGCACCGTGAAGACCCGGATCCTGCTGGCGATGGACAAGCTGCGCGACGCGCTCGCCGAGTTGGCGTCGGAGGGCAGCCAATCATGAGCCATCCGGCGTTCCGAGAACTCTGTGCCCTCGAGGCGGTCGGCGCGCTGGAGCCGGGGGAGCGCGCGGAACTGGACGCTCATCTGGAAGGCTGCCGCGAGTGCCGCGACTATCTCGACGGCCTGCTCGAGGTCTCTGCCAGCCTGCCGCTGGCGCTGCGCCCGGAGCTGCCGCCGCCGGCGATCCGCGCCGCTTTGCTCGCACGCGCCGCCCAAGACCGGCGGCCGGCCTCCAGCGGTTGGTGGATGCCCTGGGTGGCGTTCGCCGCCGCCGCAGGCCTGGCCGCTGTCCTGATGCTTCAGGTTCGGGAGCTGCAAAAAGAGCTGGAGCTGGCGCAAGCGCGGCTCGGCGAGCAGGGTCGCCAGATCGCGCAGCTCCAGCGCGAGCTGGCCCCGATCCGGGCCGCTACGTCGCGCGCCATCCAGCTTAAGGGCTTGGAGACGGTCCCGGCTTCGCACGGCAAGGCGATCATCGATCCGCGCAGCGGTCAGGGGGTGTTCTTCGCCTACCAGCTCCCGCCGCCGCCGCCCGGCAAGACCTATCAGCTTTGGGCGCTGCGCGGGGGTCAACCGTTCGATGCCGGCGTCTTTGTGACCGACGCCGAGGGCAACGCCTATCTGCTGGTCGAGAAGCTGCCGCCGCTGGACCAGGTCGATGCGGTGGCTGTCACCATCGAGCCCGAAGGCGGTGTTCCCGCTCCCACCGGCACCATGGTCCTCCTCGGCACCTGACGAAAAACGAAAAACGAAAAACGGGGACAGGTTATTTAAGGCCTTTTTGGGGACAGGTTATCCTTAGGTTACCTGTCCCCAAAACCCTAATAATTAACCTGTCCCCATTATTCCCATTATTGCTCCCCAATCGGCCGCCCTTGCCTTCGTGCTAAGATGCGGCGGTCCAACCTGCTCGTGGCCAAGAAGACTACCACTCGGCGCCGGCGTAAGAAGGGGATCGATCCGCTCTCGGTCGGGCTGCGGCCGGATGAGCTGCGCGGGGTTCCGCAGCCCGAAGCGATCCGCAAGGTCGCCGGCGAGATCGAAGCCAGCGGCGGCGCGGTCTTGGGAGCGTACCGCGATCCGCTCGGCAGTCGATGGCTGCTGCTGGCGGCCTTACCGATCGACAAGGTCGCACCGACGCCGTATCAGCGCGACCTCTCGGAGACCCATGTCGGCCGGCTGGTCGATGTGGTGGGCAAGATCGGCCGCTATCTCGACCCGATCATCGCGGTGCGCTCCGAGGGCGACGGTTGGTGGACCCCCAACGGGCACCATCGGCTCTCGGCCATGAGCCGCCTCGGCGCCAAGACCATCGTTGCGCTGGTGGTCCCGGAGGCCGAGGTGGCGTTCAAGATCTTGGCGCTCAACACCGAGAAGGCGCACAATTTGCGCGAGAAATCGCTCGAAGTGATCCGCATGGCAAGGGCCCTGGCCGCCGCCGGCGGCGGCCAGGAGAGCGACTACCTGTTGGAGTTCGAAGACCCGACCTACATCACGCTGGGCCTGCTCTACGAGCAGCGGCCGCGCTTCGCGGGCGGCGCCTATCATGCCCTGCTCAAGCGGATCGATCAGTTTCTCGACCAGCCGCTCGCGGCCGCGCTGCGAACCCGCGAGCGCCGCGCCGCCATGGTCGGCGAGCTGGATGATCGGGTTGCCGACATCGTCAAGCGGCTCAAGGCGCGCGGGCTGGTGAGCCCTTATCTCAAGGCCTTCGTGGTCGCGCGGCTCAATCCGCTGCGTTTTCGCCGCGGCGTCAGCGCCGAGTTCGAAGAGACAATCGAGAAGATGCAGCGCGCCGCGGCCAAGTTCGAGGTCGAAAAGGTGCGTCCGGACCAGATCGCGAGCGGTGGCGGCCCGCCCGACAGCGCCGATTAGCCGATCCGGCGCCAGGTCGTCACTGGCGCGCGGCCGCCGCGACGCACTAAAATCGTCGGGTTCCGAACCACATATTCGACGGAGAGGACGATCATGAACCTACGCGTAGGACGGTGCCCTCTGATCGCACTGGCGGCTTTTGCTGGAGTCGCGAGTGCCGACACCTATCTGGAGTTCACCCAGACCGTGCGCAGCAACGAGCGCTTGGTGGCCGACTACAGTCATAAGATCTGGATCGGAGCGGAGCGCGCGCGGATCGACGACTCGAACGCCGTCACCTGGTTGATCCGCCCCGACCGCGACGCCGTCTATCGTCTCGACCATCGCGAGCACTCCGGCGCCCAAGTGCCGAGCGCTCGGCGCGGCGCCGGTTTCGGCTGCAATGAGTGGAACCTGCAGGGCGAAGTCAGAAGTGAGAAGCTGCTGGACCGCTCTTGCGAAGTCCGGGTCTACGAGTGTGCCGGGCTACAATCGCGCCGGCCGCAAGGTGCGCCGGCCGCCGGCCCCTCCCGCAACCCGATGCTGAATCGCATGCGCAGCCAAAAGGTCACCATCTGGACCAGCGTCGAGATCCCGCTCGATCCCGATTCGGTCTTCGCCACGCTGTCCGGCGCCGGCATCTGGTCCGGGCTGGCGAGCATCTGGGCGAGCCTGCCGGAGCCGCGCCCATTCCCGGTTCAGATCGAGACCCAGTTGGCGCAGGTCCAGACCGTGTACCGCCTGGTGAAGCTGGAGCAGGTCGAGGTCGAGCCGAGCCACTACGAGGTGCCGTCGGGCTACGGTCTGGATCCGTCCAAGACCGAAAGCGCGGCGGCGAGCCAGCCGGCACCGTCGCGGTAGCCGTTGATCGCGGCACCCGGCGGTCAGCCGCGGACTGCAGCGATCTGTTTCCAGTCCTCGGTTGCAAACAGCCGGAGCTGCGCGATCCGCCACTCCACCGCCACCAAGTAGCGACCGTCCGAGCTCCAGTCGAGCGAGCGCATGCCCTCGCTGGAGCCGTGAATGCGCTCGACCAGCGACCCGTTGTCCGCGTTCCAGATGATCAGACTGCCGTCGGTGCTGATGCTGGCGACATAGCGCCCGTCGGGGCTCGCGACCAAGTCGTGAATCGCGCCGCGATGGCCGCCCAGCTCGAGCTCTTGTTTGGCTTCGGTCGCCGACCAGATCTTGACCAGCCGATCCCAGCCGCCGGAGGCCAGGCGGTCGGGGCCGCCGAAGCTCAGGCAGGCGACACCGCTTTCGTGACCGCGCAACGCGGGCCTCGACGCCAGCGTCTCGGCGTCCCAGATCCAGATCGGCCCCTGTTTGCCGCCGGCCGCCAGCAGCTTGCCGTCGCTGCTCCAGGTGACCGCGAACAGCGGCAGCTCGGAGATCGGCAGCGTCTCGAGCAGGCGGCCCTGCTCCGCGTCCCATAGTTTGACTGCGCCGTCGTAGCCGGCCGAGGCCAGACGCCGCCCGTCCGGGCTCCAGGCCAGGTCCCAGACCCAGCCGTCGTGGCCGCTGAGCGTGTGCAGCTCGGCGCCGCTTTCGCTGTCCCAGATCTTGATCGTGCGATCGCGGCTGCCCGAGGCCAAGAGCTTCCCGGCCGGATGCCAGGCCAGCGCTTCGATCGCTTCGCCGTGCGATCCAAACGTTTGCAGCGCTTCCAGGCTCGGCACCCGCCAGAGCCGCAGCTTCGGCTCATCGGTGCTGCCGCCCGCGATCATCGAGCCGTCGGGACGGAACGCCACCTCCCAGCTCCGGTTCCAGTGGATGTAGGGATTGCTGGTCGGGACTGGATCGCTTTTTTGCTGCGCCGGCAGCAGCGCGGCGGCGGCCAGCAGCAGCGCGCCGCCGAGGATCCAGCCGGCGAGCGCTTCGAAGCGGCGTAGAGGTGGTGGCATCGAGCTCTCCTTGAATCGTGCGAAAGACCGCCCCAGGATCGGCGGTGGTTTCAGCCGGTGCGCCTAACGTTCCCCTATTATAGCGTCATCATAGCGTCGCCGGCTCCGCGGCGCCGGTGTTTTCGGGTTCCGGATCGGCCGCGGCACCCAAAACCCGCGACTCCAGCAGCCCGCGCTCGGGATCGATCACCAGCAAGCGCCGCGCCGGCAGGTCGGTGAGCCGAGTGGCGGCGCCCCCAGGCCAGCGGATCTCGAGGCTTTCGATTGCGTCGGCGGCGCCGAGCCCGAAGTGCATCCGGGTGTCGTGGCAGCTCATATAAGAGGAGCAGGCGATCAGCTCGCGGACTTGCTTGCGGCCCCCGGCTTCGAGCGTGACCAGCGCGCCGAACGCGCTGCGGCGCCCGCCGCGCAGCTCGAGCTTGGCCCAGCTCGAGCCCGCCGCGAGCCGGTTGGCGAGCAGGGTGGGCGGCTCATCGATGTTGGCGAGCGCGATATCGAGATCGCCGTCGTCGTCGAAGTCGCCGAACGCGGCGCCGCGGCTGGCGCGCGGCGCTTGCAGCGTGGCTCCGGCGCCGGCGCCGAGCGCTGCGAACTTGCGGCCCTCGAGGTTGCGGAACAGCAGGCCGGCCTGGCGATACGAGGTCCGCGGATCGCAGCGATCGGCTTCGGGATAGACATGGCCGTTGGCCACGAACAGATCCTGCCAGCCGTCGTTGTCGGCGTCGAAGAAGAAGGTGCCCCAACCGAGCCGCTGCAGCGAGATGTCGGCGATCCCGGCGATGTAGCCGTACTCTTCGTAAAACGCGCCGTCGCGGGTGCGGTAATAGGCGTTGGATTCGGCCGAGAAGTTGGTCACGTGCAGCTCGTCGAAGCCGTCGCCGTCGGCGTCGCCGACCGCGATCCCCATGCTGCTCTGGCTCTGACCCTGATCGCCGAAGGCGACCCCGGCCTCGACCCCGACCTCTTCGAAGCGGCCGTCGCCGCGATTGCGGAACAGAAAGTTGGGGGTGACGTCGTTGGCCACGTAGATGTCCGGGTCGCCGTCGCGATCGAAATCGGCGATCACCACGCCCATGCCGAACGCTGGCTGCGCCACCCGGGTGCCGCGCGCGGCGGAAACCTCGCTGAAGCGGCCCTGGCCGTCGTTGAGGTAGAGCGCGTCGGGCGCAGGCGTGAGGCCGAGCGGCCCGCAGTGGACGTCGCATCCCTGCCACTGGCACAGCAGCTTGCCGCCGTGGGCGGTATTGAGCGGGGGATTGGCGGCGTCGAACTCCAGGTAGTTGGCGACATAGAGATCGAGGTCGCCGTCGAGATCCAGATCCCCGAACGCCGCCCCCATGCCCCAGCGCGGATCGGCGACGCCGGCCGCCTCGCTGACGTCGGTGAAGCGCCCGCCGCCGTCGTTGCGAAACAGCTGATCGTTGCCGAACCCGGTCAGCAGCAGGTCTTGGTCGCCGTCGCCATCGACATCGCCGAGCGCCACGCCGCTGCCCCAGACCCGCTGCGCAATCCCGGAGCGCGCGGTGGCGTCTTCGAATTTCAAGCCGCCGCGGCCCAGGTAGAGCCGGCCCTGCTGCGGCCGCCAGCGGCCGCTCTCCAAGCTGCCGCCGCCGGGCAGGAACAGATCAAGCCGGCCGTCGCCGTCGGCGTCGAACAGGGCCAATCCGGTGCCGTTGGCCTCGAGAATCAGATCCTTGTCGGCGTCGCCGCAGCGCGGGACGAAGTCGAGCCCGCTGCCGGCGGTCGCGTCCTCAAATCGGATTGGACCGTCCGCAGCCGCACTGTGAGTTTGGGTTGCAGGGCCTTGCGGTGCGCGCGCGACGGCGCCCGCAGCTGCGAGTAGCACGGCCAGACCGACTCCGCGCGCCATGCGAAGATTCCCTCTCCCTCCGGACCCGCAGGGCCTAAAGGAGAGGGGCCAGGGTGAGGGGCTGCGCCGGCTCAATTTCGGAGCTGATATCGGCTGGAGCCGGATAGGCATCGGTCGGTTTCGAGGTCTGCCAGCTCAAACCATGACAGTGTTGGTCGCCAGGTCAGAAGTGAGGCTGTGCGGAGTCAGCTACCCGCGCTGGGCCAGCGGGACGTAGTCGCGCCGCGCCGCGCCGACGTAGACCTGGCGCGGCCGGGCGATCTTCTGCTCGGAGTCGGACAGCATCTCCTCCCACTGCGCCAGCCATCCGACCGTGCGCGGAATCGCGAACATCACCGGGAACATGTCGGTCGGAAAGCCCATGCTCTGGTAGATCAGCCCGGAGTAGAAGTCGACGTTGGGGTAGAGCCGGCGGCTGACGAAGTAATCGTCGTTGAGCGCGATTTTCTCCAGCTCGAGGGCGATCTCCAGCATCGGATTGCGGCCGGTGACCTCGAACACCTGGTGGGCGATCTCCTTGATGATGCGGGCCCGCGGGTCGTAGGACTTGTAGACCCGGTGGCCGAAGCCCATCAACCGGCCGTGGCCGGCCTTGACTCCCTCGATGAAGCTCGGCACCTGCGCGATCGAGCCGATCCGCTCCAGCATCCGCAACACCTGCTCGTTGGCGCCGCCGTGCAGCGGGCCGTAGAGCGCCGCGGCGGCGGCGGCCACCGCCGAGTACGGGTCGACGTGCGAGCTGCCGACGCTGCGCATGGCGTTGGTCGAGCAGTTCTGTTCGTGGTCGGCGTGGAGGATGAACAGCACGTCGAGCGCGCGCTCCAGAATCGGGTCCGGCTGGTAGTTGGCCTCGCTCATCTTGTATAGCATCGACAGAAAATTGCCGGTGTAGGAGAGGTCATTGTCGGGGTAGGCGAACGGCCGGCCGACGCTGTGGCGGAAGCAGAACGCGGCCAGGGTCGGGATCTTGGCGATCAGCCGCTCGATCTGGCGCCGGCGGCCGGCGTGATCTTGTATCTGGTTGGCTTCGGGATAGAAGGTCGAGAGCGCGCCGACGGTGGACAGCAGCATGCCCATCGGGTGGGCGTCGTGGTGGAAACCGTCGATGAACTTCTTGACGTTCTCGTGCAGGAAGGTGTGGTGGGTGATGTCGTAGGTCCAGTCCTTGAGCTGCGCCGCGCTCGGCAGATCGCCGTTGAGGATCAAATAGGCGGTCTCCAGGTAGGTCGAGTGCTCGGCGAGCTGCTCGATCGGGTACCCGCGGTACTCGAGGATGCCGCGTTCGCCGTCGATGAAGGTGATCGAGCTGCGGCAGGAGGCGGTGTTGAGGAACCCCGGATCGTAGCTGATCAAGCCGAAATCGGACTCCGAGGTCTTGATTCGGCGCAGGTCGGTGGCGCGGATAGTGCCCGATTCGACCTTGAGCTCGTACTTTTTCCCGGTGCGATTGTCGACGATCGTCAGCGTCTCTTGGCTCATGAACGACTCCCTGCTTGACTGGCTTCTGTTCTAGCCTACACCGGCTGCTGCGGGTCGAAAAGCTTACGGTGCTCGTCGAGGGCGAAGCGGTCGGTCATTCCGGCGATATAGTCGCAAATCACCCGTTCCGGGGTCTCCCCCTCCTGAATCCGGTTGTAGTGCCGCTCGGGCAGGGCCTGGAGGCAGTCCAGGTAGGCCTGGAACAGGTCGGTGAGCACCCGGCGCGCCTTCTGCTCCATCCGCAGCACCTTGGGATGCTGATAGAGATGGTCCCAGAGAAACTGTTTGAGCTGGCGGTGGCGCTCGGCCATGGCCGGGCTGAAGCCGGGGATTCGCAGTCGCTTGTCGCGCACTTGATCGATGCGGCTCACCTCCCGCTCCTCGAGCCGAGCCGCGGTGGTGCGGGCCAGATCCTCGACCTGGTCGGCGATGATCCAGGCGATCGCCTGGTGCTTGAGCACCGCGAACGGCTGGTCCGGATGGCGTTGGCGGGCGCGCCCGAAGTGCTCACGCCACAGCTCGACCTGCTCGAGCTGATCGAGTGGGATCATCGAGGCGGTGATGCCGTCGTCGAGGTCGTGGTTGTTGTAGCCGATTTCGTCGGCCAGATCGACCAGCTGAATCTCGAGGGGCGGATTGAGCTGCGGCTCGTACTCGGTCGGAATCCGCTCGGGCTCGAAATCGAGCGAGTGCTTGAGGATTCCCTCACGCAGCTCGTAGGTCAGATTGAGGCCGCTGCAGTGCGGGTAGCGGCGCTCGAGCAGCTCGACGATGCGAAAGCTCTGCAGGTTGTGCTCGAAACCGCCGTGGCCTTTCATCAGCGGCTGCAGGACGCGCTCGCCGGCGTGGCCGAAGGGCGTGTGGCCGAGGTCGTGGGACAGCGCCACCGCCTCCATCAGGTCCTCGTTGAGCCTCAAGGTCCGGCCCAAAGTGCGCGAGATCTGCGATACCTCGAGCGAGTGGGTCAGGCGGGTGCGGTAGTAGTCGCCCTCGTGGCTGACGAACACCTGAGTCTTGTACTCGAGGCGCCGGAAGGCGCTGCAGTGCAGGATGCGGT
The DNA here is from genome assembly GCA_036398155.1 of Acidobacteriota bacterium. Taxonomy (GTDB): domain Bacteria; phylum Acidobacteriota; class DASWHO01; order DASWHO01; family DASWHO01; genus DASWHO01. Next base: position 22,619 of record DASWHO010000006.1, on the reverse strand, counting down.
CACGGTCGCGCTGGTAGCAGGTGCGGTAGGGCGCCTCGGGCTCCGCCACCCGCCGCCCGCGCGACGCCCGCGCCAGCGCCGCGTACGGCGCCAGCCGCTCCGCCTCCAACCGCTCCAGATCCTCCCGCCCCAACATTCTGGGGACAGTTTACTTAACCCGGGTTTCGGGGACACTTTATCTGGGGACTTTTGGAAACTCGAACAGCAGCCTTGAGGTGCTCATGTTCACTTCGTTGCAACTGTCCCCAAAACCCGGGTTAAGTAAACTGTCCCCGTATTAGGGGGAGCAGAGGGTCCAGCCGCAGGTGAGGCAGTGCTGGCAGGAGCTGTCGTGCTCGATGGGGCCGCCGCACTCCGGGCAGATGCCGGCGGCGACCGGATCCCCTTGCCCGCTGCGGGCGGACTGGAGCACCTGGGCGGCTTTGCTTCGGTCGCGGTAGACCGTCACCCCTTTGCAGCCGAGCTTCCAGGCCAAGAGGTAGGCGGTGCGCACGTCCTCGACGGTGGCGTCGTGGCGCAGGTTGACGGTCTTGGACACGCCGTTGTCGGTGTGCTTCTGAAACGCGGCTTGGATGCGGACGTGCTGTTCGGGCGCGATGTCGTGCGCGGTGACGAACAGCTCACGCAGCGGCGCGGGAATCTCGCTGAAGCCCTGGATCGAGCCGGTCACGGCGATGCGCTCGAACAGCTCGGGCGAGTCCAGGCCCAGGGCCTTCAAGCGCGCCTGAAACAGCGGATGCACCTCCACCGGGCGCCGTGCGCCGAGGATGGTGCGAAAGTAGCTGACCGCGTAAAGCGGCTCGATTCCGCTGCCGACGTTGGCAATCAGGCTCAAGGTGCCGGTCGGCGCCACCGTGGTCACGGTGGCATTGCGCACCGGCCGGCGCGAGCGGCGCCGCAGCGCGCTCTGCCCCCAGTTCGGAAACGGGCCGCGCCGCGTGGCCAGGGCAGCCGAGGCCGCCCAGCCGCGCTGACCGATGAAGCGCATCACCCGCCGGCCGACCTGCACCGCGCGCGGCGAGCGGTACGAGATCCCGAGCTCGAGCAGCAGATCGGCGAAGCCCATCACCCCCAGCCCGATCTTGCGGTTGGCGCGGGCGATCGCGCGGGTGGCGGGCAGCGGATAGCGGGACGCATCGATCACATCGTCGAGCAGACGCACCGCGTCCTCGACCACCGCCCCGAGCCGGCGCCAGTCGATCCGTCCGCCGGCGGCGAAACGGGCCAGGTTGATCGAGCCGAGGTTGCAGGCCTCGTACGGCAGCAGCGGCTGCTCGCCGCACGGGTTGGTGGCTTCGATCGGACCGACTTGCGGCGTCGGGTTGGCGGCGTTGATCCGGTCGAGAAACAAGAGGCCGGGATCGCCGGTCTCCCAAGCGAGCTCGCAGATCTGCTGCAAGAGCTCGGCGGCGTCGAGCCGCCCGGCGCGGCGGCCGGTGTGAGGGTTGACCAGCGGGTACGAAGCGCCGCGTTCGGCCCGCCGCATGAACGCGCCGTCGACCGCGAGGCTCATGTTGAAGTTGTGCAGCGCGCCGCTGCGCCGCTTGGAGCGCACGAACTCGAGAATGTCGGGGTGGTCGTAGCGCATCACCGCCATGTTGGCGCCCTTGCGGGTCCCGCCCAGTCGGTTGATCTCGGTCGAGTAGTCGTAGAGCTGGATGAACGAAACCGGCCCGCTGCTCGCGCCCTTGGTAGTCGAGATCAGGTCGCCGCGCGGCCGCAGCCGCGAGAACGAGAAGCCGGTGCCGCCGCCCGATTTCTGGATCAGGGCGGCGTCGCGGAGCGTGCCGTAGATCGACTCCATGCTGTCTTCGAGCGGCAGCACGAAGCAGGCCGCGAGCTGGCCGACCGGCGTGCCAGCGTTCATCAAGGTGGGCGAGTTGGGCAGAAACTCGAGCTCGACCATCCAGCGCTCGAAGCGCTCGGCGATGCGGGCGATCTCGGCGCGGCCGGCGCCGTAGCGCCGCTCGACCGCGGCCAGCGCGCGCGCCACCCGGCGTACCATCTGCGGCGGCGTCTCGATCACGCGCCCGCTGTCGTCGCGCAGCAGATAGCGGCGCTCGAGCACTTCCAGCGCGTTCGCGGTCAGCTGCATCGGGCCGGCTCTCTTGCTGCGCAGCATCATAACCTCCCCGGCGGCTTCAGACCGCGGTGGGTGCTTCCCCCGCGCGGATAGTGGCTGCTTCTAGTCTCAAACAGCCAGCCAGCCGGCCCGGCGCAGCAATCGCGCGCTCTCCCGCGCCCAGGCGGTGTAGCGCTCCGGGTGCCGGTCGATGTCGCGCGCGAAATCATGTTTGGCCATCCATCGAAATCCGTAGCCGACCTGCGGGTTGACGCGCACTGGACCGTCGTAGGTGCCGATCAGGAGCGCGCAGTGCTCGTTCTCGCACTGCTCGCCGTGGCGCGCGAAGTAGTTGAACGCGCCGAACGTCTCGAGCGTCACGCCGCGGATGTCGTACTCGACCGCTAGGCAGCGCGCCGCGGCCTGCTCGAAGCTCTCGTCCGCAGCGTCCTCGCGATGCAGCGGGTGGGTCGCGCCGGTCAGGTCCCAGAGGTCGTCGAACAGATGATGGCGGCGCCGCTGCAGCAGCAGCTCGCCGCGCGCGTTGTGCAGCAGCACTGCGATCGCCAGGTGCCGCCGGCCGTCGCCGCGATGAGCCAACTCCCGCGGAATGTATTCGCCGGTGAAGCGCCCGCGTTCGTCCGTCGCCAGCAGGATTTGATTGTCGGCCGCGTTCATGACCCTGGCATCGATCCACCGATCGCCCGGAGTCGAGACTATCCCTGCAAGAGCTCGAGCCGCAAGCGGCCCTGGAAGTTCTTGGGTTAGGTGATGGAGGCAGATCCGCCGCCGGGCACGTCGATGGACAGGCTCCGCCGTGGAGCAGTACCCTGGCGAAACTTATGCGGCGGTGGCAGACGGGGAGAGCCGATGATCGCATGAGGCGCCGCGCCGTTTGGGCCGGATCGATCGCGGCGCTGGCGGCGGCCTGTGCGGCGCCGCAGCCGGCGCCGGAGCAGCCGATCGCTTTCAGCCATAAGCTGCACGCCGGCGACTACCGGATCGCGTGCGAATACTGTCACAGCGGCGCGCGCCGTTCGGCGGTCGCCGGGGTGCCGTCGCTCGAACGCTGCCTCGGCTGCCATCGCATCGTCGCCTACGATCGGCCCGAGATCGGAAAGCTCGCAGCCCAGGTCGAGCGGCGCGAGCCGCTGGCCTGGGTCAAGGTCACCGATGTGCCGGATTTCGTCCGATTCAACCACCGGCCGCACGTGCGCGCCGGCGTCGCCTGCCAGGCATGCCACGGACCGGTCGAGACGATGGAGCGGGTGAGCCGGTTCAGCAGCTTGGAAATGGGCTGGTGTCTCGACTGCCACCGCGAACGCGGCGCGTCGGTCGATTGCTTGGTATGCCATCACTGACCACGCGAGCAGTGCGCCCGGCGATCACCAGGGCTTGTCATGGGCGGCCGAAGGGCGCCCATGGACGAGTTGGCATGAAGACCGAGGTCGTCCATCGGCTTGCTGCGCACGCCCATGCCACCCATGCGCACCCGATCGGCCAGAAGGCTTCCCATACTCCTGCCAGCAGCAAGAACAAATCCCCAATTGCAGCAAATGGTCGCAGATTCGATGAGTGAACTGGTCGACCGGCGCGGGTTTCTGAAGCTGGTCGGCGCCGGCGCGTCGGCGGCGGCGCTCGGCTGCGCGGCCGAGCCAACCCAGCATCTGGTCGCGCCGGTCGAATCGTGGGGCGACGCAGTGCCCGGAGTGCCGCGCAGCTTCGCCACCACCTGCCGTGAGTGCCCGGCCGGCTGCGGGATCCTGGTCAAGGTCGTCGATGGGCGCGCGATCAAGATCGAAGGCAATCCGGAGCATCCGGTGAGCCGCGGCGGGCTCTGCATTCGGGGCCAGGCCGCGTTGCAGGGGCTCTACAATCCGGATCGCATCCGGGTGCCGCGGCGGCGCGAAGGCGGCCGGCTTCAGGATTGCTCTTGGGACCAGGCGCTCGAGCTGTTGGCCCGGCGCCTCGCCGCGATCCGCAGCGCCGGGCGCCGCGATGCGGTCGCCTGGTTGGGCCAGCTCGAGAGCGGTTTGCACGCCGGGCTGAGCCGCTGGTTTCTCGGCGCGCTGGGCTCCGAGCTCCACCTGCTGCACGAGCCGCTGGGCCACGAGCCGCTGCGCCAGGCGAGTCGCGAACGCTGGGGCGCGGCGGCGCTGCCGCGCTACCATCTCGAGCGCGCCCGGCTGGTGGTTTCGTTCGGCGCCGACTTTCTCGAGACCTGGCTCTCCAACGTCGAGCACGCGCGCGGTCTGGCTGCACTGCGCCAGGTCGATCGACCTGAGGGACCGGGCCGCCTGGTGACCCTGTCACCGCGGCGCAACCTGAGCGCCGCCAACTCCGATCAGTGGATCCCGATCCGAGCCGGCAGCGAGGCGCGGGTCGCTGAGGCGCTGCGCGCCAGCGTCCTGCGGCGGCTCAGCGGCGCGCCGGCGCAGCCCGAGCCGGCGGCGGCCGCGCGCGACGCCGGCATCGAGCCGGTCGCGCTCGAGCGGCTGGCGGAGGAGCTGCTGGCGCAGCAGCCCTGCTTGGTGCTCGGCGCCAGCATGGGCGGCGGCGGCTCCGACCCGGTCGGACTCGAGCGGACCGCGCTCGATTTGAATACGATTCTCGGCGCGATCGGAACCACGCTGGTGCCCGAGCTCGGCACACCTTACGCGGTGGCCGCAACCTATCGCGAGGCGATCGCGTTGCAGCAGCGGCTGCTCGCCGGCGCGGTCGAGATCCTGTTCCTGCACCAGTCCAATCCGCTGTTCTCGATGCCGGATCGGGCGACGTGGGAACGGGCCTTCGACCGCGCCGCGCTGGTGGTGAGCTTCGCCACCTTTCTGGATGAGAGCAGCGCGCGCGCCGATCTGATCCTGCCCGAGCCGACTCCGCTCGAATCGTGGAACTACGTGGTGCCGCGCGACGGGGTGCTCGGGCTGGTGCAGCCGGTGGTGCGGGCGCTCTATCAGAGTCGGCCGGCGGCCGACGTGCTGCTCGAGCTGTGCCGCCGGCTCGAGCTGGCGAGCCGCTGCGAAGCGGCCAGCTTCGGCGCCGAGGTGCGGCGCTACCTGCGCGCGACCGAGTCGGCACGCAGCGGCGGCCCGGTCGACCTGGCCGCGATCCAGCGCCGCGGCGGGATCTTCTTCGAGCCGCCGGCTCCAACGCTCCCGGCCGCCGCGGCGCCGACCGAGGTTGCGAATCGCGCTGCCTCCGACTTGGCCGGCGCCGAGCTGGCCCTGATCGTGACTCCATCGCTGCGCCACTACGACGGCCGCGGCGCGAACCGGCCCTGGCTCCAAGAGATTCCCGACCCGCTGAGCCAAGTGGCCTGGGATTCCTACCTCGAGATTCATCCGCGGACCGCGCAGGACCTCGATATCGAGACCGGCGACCTGGTGCGGGTCGAGTCGCAGCACGGCCGCGTGGAGCTCGCCGCTTATCTGACCGAAGGCATGGAGCCGCGCGCGGTCGCGATCGCGCTGGGGCAGGGGCACACCGAGTACGGCCGCTATGCCAAAGGGCGCGGTGTCAACCCGATGGCGCTGCTTTCGCCGCAGCCCGATCCGGAGTCGGGCGGCATCGCCTGGGGCGCCACCAGCGTGCGGCTGACCAAGCTGGCGCTGCGGCGTCCGCTGGCACGAACCCAGCTCGAGGATTCGCAGCGCGGCCGCGAGCTGGCGGTTGCGATCGGGCTCGCCGAGCTCGGCGCGCTCCAGGCCCGCGGCGGTCCGCCGCCGACCCATCACCCGCAGCTCTATCCGCCACATCCGCACCCCGAGCATCGCTGGGGCATGGCGATCGATCTGAACGCCTGCGTCGGCTGCAACGCTTGCGTCGCCGCCTGCTACGCCGAAAACAACATCCCGGTGGTCGGACGCGATCACGTGGCCGAAGGCCGCACCCTCGCCTGGATCCGGATCGAGCGCTACCTCGAGCCGCCGCAGCCCGGCGCCGGGCTGCGTTTCCTGCCGATGCTGTGCCAGCACTGCGACAACGCGCCGTGCGAATCGGTCTGTCCGGTCTACGCCACCTACCACAACCCCGAAGGGCTCAACGCGCAGGTCTACAACCGCTGCGTCGGGACCCGCTACTGCTCCAACAACTGCCCCTACAAGGTGCGGCGTTTCAACTGGCACACCTACAGCTGGCCGGCGCCGCTGCACCAGCAGCTCCATCCCGAGGTCACGGTGCGCCAAAAGGGGGTGATGGAGAAGTGCACCTTCTGCGTCCAGCGGATCCAGGCCGGCAAGGACCAGGCTCGAGACCAGCAGCGCGCGCTGCGTGACGGCGACGTGGTGCCGGCCTGCGCCCAGAGCTGTCCGGCCCAGGCGATCGTGTTCGGCGATCTCAAACAGCCGGATAGCCGCGTATCGCGGATGGCCCAGGACCCGCGCCGCTACCACGTGCTGGGCCAGCTCAACACCCAACCCGCAATCACCTATCTCAAGCGCGTGATCGTCGATCCGCAAGACCAGCATGGCGGCTGATCTGCGCGCGCTCCATCAGGATTTGTTGCGCCCGCTGGAGCCGACCGGGCCGGCCTACAAGTCCACCGTGCTGCTGCTGGCGCTGATCGCCGGCTGGGGCGGCCTGTGCTGGCTCTATATGATGTACAACGGCCTCGGCGTATCCGGCATCAGCCACCCGGTCGGCTGGGGGCTGTACATCACCAACTTCGTGTTTTGGGTCGGGATCGCCCACTCCGGGACCTTGATCTCGGCGATCCTGTTCTTGTTCCGCGCCCGCTGGCGGACCGCGATCGCGCGCAGCAGCGAAGCGATGACGGTGTTCGCGGTGATGACCGCCGGGCTGTTCCCGCTGGTCCATCTCGGGCGGCCGTGGTACTTCTTCTGGCTGCTGCCGTATCCCAACCAGCGCGAGCTGCAGCCCAACTTCCGCTCGCCGCTGGTGTGGGACGTGTTCGCGATCTCGACCTATCTGATCATCAGCAGCGTGTTTCTCTACCTCGGCTTGATTCCCGACTTGGCGGCCGCGCGCGACGCGGCGCGCGGTGCGCGCCGCAAGCTCTATGGCCTGCTGGCGCTCGGTTGGCGCGGCACCGGCCGGCAGTGGCGCAGCTTCTCCAGCGCCTATCTCTTGTTCTGCGGCCTGGCCACCCCGCTGGTGGTTTCGGTCCACAGCGTGGTCTCGTGGGATTTCGCGATGGGGATCGTGCCCGGCTGGCACGCCACCATCTTCGCGCCCTACTTCGTCGCCGGCGCGATTCTTTCGGGCCTCGCCATGGTGCTGACCTTGTCGATTCCGCTGCGCCGGCTGCTGCGGCTCGAAGCCTACATCACCATGCGCCACTTCGAGAACCTGGCCAAGCTGATCCTGTTGACCTCACTGATCGTGGGCTACGCCTATGTGGTCGAGGCGCATCTCGCTTGGGGCAGCGGGGATCGGATCGAGCGCGACAGCTTCGGGTTGCGTTTCCACGGCAGCTGGGAGTCGCCGCTGTTCTGGTTGATGGTGGCCTGCAATGCGGTGATCCCGCTGCTTTTTTTCGCGCGCCGGGTGCGGACCCATCTGCCGAGCCTGTTCGGCATCGCGCTGCTGATCAACGTGGGCATGTATCTCGAGCGCTTGGTGATCATCTCCGGATCGCTGTCGCACGATTTTCTGCCTGCGGTCTGGCGTGGGTACCACCCGACCTGGGTCGAAGCTAGCATCACCCTGGGCAGCTTCGGCTGGTTTCTGATGTGGTTTGTGTTGTTCGTGCGGCAGGCTCCGCCGCTGCCGATCGCCGAGCTCAAGGAACACCTGCAGGAGGCGAGCTTGTAATGTCGAACGCTCGAGGTGCCTCCCCTCTCCCGCCGGGAGAGGGAGAACCGCAGAGAGGAACGGTCAGGGCGAGTGAATCCTGAATCACGAGGATGAGTTCAGTGAAGCAAGGCCCCATCCTGGGCCTGTTCCCGACCGGCGAATCGGCAGCGGCCGCCGCCGAGGAGCTGCGCCGCCGCGGCTTTTCGGAGCTCGAGTATCGCGCGCCCGCGCCGCATCCCGCACTCGAACGCGCGTTTGCGGGGCCGTCGAGCCCGGTGCGCCGCTTCACCTTGATTGGCGCGATCCTCGGCGGCCTGGCCGGTTTCGCACTCACGATCGGGCTGTCGCTGCTCTGGCCCCGCATCGTCGGCGGCAAACCGGTGGTTTCGGTCCCGCCGTTTCTGGTGATCGTCTTCGAGCTCACGATTCTGGCCGGCGGGCTCGCCACCTTGGTCGGGTTTCTCTGGAGCGGCCGGCTGGGCCGGGCGCAGCGCGGGCCGTACGACCCGAGCTTGTCGGTCGATCGCTATGGGATCGTGGTGCGCTGCGCGGCCTCGGAGCGCGAGGCAGCGGCTGCGGCGCTGCGCGAGCTGGGCTGCGAGGCGGTGGTGGAATGAGTCGGCGCGCCGCCGCAGCGTTTGGTTTGATCGGGCTGGCGGGACTCACCGGCTGCTTCGACCAGCAGCGCCGCGGCCTGCGCTTTCCGTGGGACGAGAACATGCAGACCCACGCCGCGCCGCGCCCGCAGTCGCAAGCTCGCCCCGCGCCGGCCGCCGCGCTGGCGCAGGGCAGCGAACGCACGCTGCCGCGCGAGCAGTCGAGCGCACTGGTCGCTCCCGCTCCCAGCCCCGCAGCTCGAGCCGGCGGCGCGCGGCTGTTTGCGATCACCTGCGCGCCGTGCCACGGGTCCGATGGACGCGGCGAAGGTCCGGTGACGCCGAAGTTCATCCCCGCGCCGGACCTGACCGATCCCGACCTGCAATCCAAAAGCGACGGCTATCTCTACGCCACCATCCGCGACGGCGGCTTGGTGATGCCGCCGCACCGCGAGGCGCTGTCGCCCGAGGAGCGCTGGCAGATCGTGCTCTACGTGCGCAGCTTGAAGCGATGACCAGCACGTTGCGGCTCCCGAAAGGTTGGCGCCGCATGGCCGTGCTCTGCATCGCGCTGGGGATCGTGGGGCTGGTCGGCGGCGGTCTGATCGCGCCGCGCCGCGCCCTTTCCGCCGCGCTGTCCAATTTCAGCTTGCTCGCCGGCATCGCTCAGGCCGGCGTGATCTTTGCCGCCATCCTGTTTGTGACCGGGGCGCGCTGGGATGGGCCGCTGCGCCAGATGGGCCTGCGCTTCGGCACCTTCCTGCCGGCCGCGCTGGGCCTGTTCGCGCTGCTGGCGCTGGCGGGGAGCCGCTGGGCCGGCGCGGTCGAGCACGGGCGCTGGCCGGCCGCGGGCGTGCTGCTGCGAGACGGCGCGATCTTGACGCTGCTCCTCGGATTGAGCCGGAGCTTCGATCGCAGCCTGGCGCAATCGCCGCACCGCGGCTCCGGCTCCGGGCGGCGCGCGCGGGTGCTGGCGCCGCTGCTTCTGATCGCCTACGCCTACGGCTGGAGCTGGCTGGCATTCGATCTGCTGATGGGGCTGGCGCCCGAGTTCGTCAGCACCCTGTTCGGCGCGTTCGTTTTCATCGGCAACCTCTACGGCGCTCTGGCGGCGCTGGCCCTGACCGCGGCGCTGCTGGCGCGCGCGCCGGCGGGCGCGGCCCTGGCGCCGCCGCAGCGGCTCCACGATCTCGGCAAGCTGCTGTTCGCGTTCTGCCTGCTGTGGACCTACCTGCTGTTCAGTCAGATCCTGCCGATCTGGTACGGCAACCTGCCGCACGAAACCGGCTATTTGGTCGATCGCATGACCGCGCCCTGGAGCGTTTGGGGTTGGATCATGATGCTCGCGGGATTCGGGCTGCCGTTCGTCCTGCTCTTGGGACGGGCCGGCAAGCGCCGTCCGGCGCTGCTCGCGAGCGCGAGCGTGTCGGTCTTGTTCGCGCTCTGGCTCGAGCGCTCCTTGATGGTGGCGCCGGCGCTGTCCGGCGCGCCGCCTTGGGGCTGGATCGAGCTCTCGGTGGCGCTCGGCTCGGCCGGCGCATTCACCCTCTGTGTCAGCCGCGGTCCGTAGGGGCGGGGCTTGTCCCCGCCCGCGCACGGCGCAGGAATGTGAATCGCTCTACGCGAACGCTGAAGGCAATCGCGTCCTCTCGTCGCGGACTTTCGCACGACGCAGAGGCATTCGGCGGCCGTGCTGAGGCGGGGACAAGCCCCGCCACTACATAAGAAACTGGCTGCGGCTCTGCCGATGTAGGGGCGGGGCTGGTCCCCGCCCGCGCAGCGCCCCAACACCGTCGAGCTCCCGCGGAACACCCTTGCCGCGCATTTCGGGCGGGGACCAGCCCCGCCCCTACATTTCAAATCGGTGTTGCGCCACCAGCCGGGCAACGAACCCATCAGCGGCGTCGGCGCCGATGCGGGCCAGAGCCGCCCGTTCAGTTCACATCCGCGCGGCGCAGAATCAGCACGACGGCGCGGCGGTTTTGGGCCCGGCCCTGCGCGGTCTGGTTGTCGCCGGCCGGCTGGCGGTCGGCATGCGAGACCGTAGCGGTCAGATGCAGCGGGATGTCGCCCGCATCGTGCAGGTAGCGGCGGATCGCATCCGCGCGGCGCTGGCCGAGCTGCAGATTGCCGGCCTCGTTTCCGGTCGCGTCGGTGTGTCCGTGCACTTCGATGCGGTAAGGGGAGAGCTCCAAACTCAGCCGCTCGATCAGCTGATCGAGGATCGCGCGCGACTCCGAGCTCAGCTCGGCGCTGCCGGGCGCGAAGCGGAAATCGTCGAGCGCGTAGATGGTCTCGAACGGCGCGGAGTCAGGCGCCGCGGGCTCGAGCGCCAAGGGCTGCGCGGGCTCGGCGCCGGCCGGGATCGTGAGTGAGGCTTCCAGCACCGGCAGCGCGGTGGGGTCGTCGAACTCCGGCGGCGGATGCGGCGCTCTTTCGGCGTGGGCTTCGAGCTGCCCGAACTCGGTCTCCGGCTCGGGCGCTGCCGGCTCGACTCGGATCGGTTCGGCGCGCGCCGGGTCGCGCGCGCTGCGGCTGGCGCAACCCGCGATCCCGATAGCCAGCAGGCCCCCGAGAGCGAACAGGATCCAACCGCTTCTCCGCTGCCCAGTCCGCATGGGACTTCGGTTTTGCAAGAGCAGTGCCGCACTTCAAACGCAGCGCCGAGCTTTCCCGCGGCTGCGGCAACCGGCGGCGGATCCGCAGCCGCAGGGCGCCAGGCTCGAGGGGCGCAGCCACAGAGGGTCCCGCGTTGCGCCCGACCACGGCGCGACTTGCAGATTCGGGCGGGAAAAGGATCGCAGCCGGGAAAATTCTCCCGGCCGATCCGGACCGGATCGCGCCTGAGAGGTCGCACAGGGCCGGCGCAGCGATGAAAGCCGGTGCCGCCCGCTGTGGCACCGCGGTTGCACTCGACCCGGGCGATGTCGGGCGAAAATCTGGCGCGCCTTCGCTCGACATGGTAACGGAGTCGAACCCAAACCAAAGGAGGGCAATACAGATGAAGAGCAAAGTCGTCGCCATCCTGGCAAGCTTCGCGTTGCTGCTGTCGGTTCCGCTGTTCGCGCAGACCTCGGAGGAGGAGCTGCCGGCCAACGAGCCGGCCCAGACCGAGGATCAGTACGCGCAGGATCCGGTCGCGGAGGAGCAGCCGGCCGAGTCCATGACCGCGGAAGACACCGAGTCGGAGGTCGCCTCGGACGAGTTCGCGGATGAGGAGCTGCCGCAGACCGCGAGCCCGCTCGCGCTGCTGGTGCTGCTCGGCGGAGCCGGTGCTGCGACTGCGGCTGGCCTGAGAATCGCCCGCCGCCAGTAAGGCTGCATCGCTGGTTTCAAACCGTCCTTCCCGGGAGGGGCAACCCTCCCGGGAACCTTTGAGGGAAGCAGGACCGTTCATGACCCGATTCGGACCACAACTCGGACCACAACTGCTGCAACGGTTACGGAGCGGTGGTACTCGCAGCCCCGGCGCCAGCCTGGCGGCGCGCTGCGTCGCCGGCGTCGAAGCCGTGCTGTGGGCCTGCTCGCTGGCCGCGCTGGGACTGGCGGCGTGGATGGTATTGGACGCGCAGATCTATCAGAGTCGCGCGCGCGAAACGTTGGCGGAGCTGGCCGAGCACGGAGGCAGGGAAGACGCATCAGCCGGTGTGATCGCGGCCGGCGCTCCGATCGCGCGCATCGAGATTCCGCGGCTCGATCTCGAAGCGGTCATCGCCGAAGGCACCTCGGGCCGCACCTTGCAGCGCGCGGTGGGCCGGCTCGATGGCAGCGCACGGCCCGGACAAGCGGGCAACATCGTGCTCGCCGGACATCGCGATACGTTCTTCCGCCCGCTGAAAACGATCCAGGTCGGCGATGTCGTCTATCTGGAAAGCAGCGCGGGCCGCGATGTTTTCACCGTGGAATGGACCCAAGTGGTCGAACCGAGCGACATCGAGGTCACCGCCGCGACCGACTATCCGGCGATTACTCTGGTAACCTGCTATCCGTTCAACTATATCGGCAACGCGCCGCTTCGTTTCGTGGTCCGCGCTCGGCGCAACGACGCCGAGCCGTCCGACTCCTGGCCCAACACCGTTCGCACGGTCGCGCGGCCGGCGCGCTCCGAGTCGAGTCACGGTTTCGGGTCGCTGGCGCCGGGAAGGTAGCTTTATAGACTCGGGGCCGCTCGGTTCGATCGAGAGAGCAGGGCACATGTCGATCGGCCGAAGACGCTTCTTGGGAAAGACCCTGTGGGGCGGATTGGGTCTGCTCGCCGCCCCCTTGGCGCAATTCGGCCGCGGCGCGCTCGAGGCCGCCGCGCCGGCCCAGGTTTCCGCCCGCGCGGTCGATTTGGTGCTCGGCTCGACGGTGGTCGACATGCTCGGGCTGCTGACCTTGGACTGGCCCAAACTCTACGCTTGGTATCGCAATCCCGCCGACTTCGCCGAGCCCGACTATCGCAAGCTCGAAGCTTCGGGGGTCAACATCTTCCATCCCGCGATCGAGACCAGCTCGAGCGATTCGCATCAAGCGGTGCTGCGTTGGCTGCGCGGATGGAACCGCCTGCTCGAGCGGGAGAACTGTTTTCTGGCGCGGATCGAAGGGATCAACGACCTGCTCCACGTTCCCAAGCTGGGCAAGCTCGGCGTCCTGATCGGGTTTCAGAATTCGAACCACTTCCGCAGCGCCGCCGATGTCGGGCCGTTCTACGCCTTGGGGCAGCGGGTGTCGCAGCTGACCTACAACCAGCGCAACCGAATCGGCAGCGGTTGTTTCGAAGCTCACGATCGCGGTCTGACCGGCTTCGGCGCCGGGATCATCGCGGCGATGAACGACAGCGGCATGGCGGTGGACATCTCGCACTGCGGGGAGCGCACCAGCCTGGACGCTCTGGCCGCCTCGAGCAAACCGGTGCTGGTGACCCACTCCAACTGCCGCGCTTTGGTGCCCGGGCAACCGCGCTGCAAATCCGATGCGGTGATCAAACAGCTCGCCGCCGGCGGCGGGGTGATGGGCATCACCATCGTGCGCGGTTTCGTCGGCCGCAGTGCGGCGCCCTCGCTGGAGGATCTGCTGGATCATTTCGATCACGTGGCGCGCTTGGTCGGCCCTGAGCACGTCGGGCTCGGCAGCGACGTGGATGTCGAGGCGGTGCGCCCCGCCACCGGGAAGCCCGATCCGCTCTACGCGATCCGCGGCCTGGATCCGGCGCTGCGGGTGTTTCAAATCGCCGACGGCCTGCTGCGCCGCGGCTACGGCGCGCCCGACGTCGGGCTGATCTTGGGCGGCAACTTTCTGCGCGTGCTGGCGGCGATTTTTCCGGATGCCTCCTGGCATCCGGTGCCGCAGTGGCAGACCCAGCGCGATCCGTTTTGCCCCGCGCCGCTTTCGCGCGTCCGCTGATTCATCGAGCGCTCGATGCGGGGTAGTGGCTCAGTTCGTTTTGCATGTCAGCGCGACCCAAAAGTTTCGGGTGCCGTGGGCAAGCTCTGCTCTGCCCACGGACGACATTTGAATCCGGAAAGAGTTCTGCTTTCGCATTCCTCGGTTGTCCGTGGGCAAGCCGAGCTTGCCCACGGCACCCATGGGTGCAGGCCAAACGGCAATCGGCCAAACGGACCCACTGCCCGGTGCGGGTGGGAGTTTACAGGCCGTAGGTCGCGTTGTAGGATCGATTCGAGCCCGAGATTGTTAGGGTGGAGCGGGCGATCGACCGGCGCCGGCGCGCCGAAAAGCGAGCAAAGATCCCTTTTTAAGCGTTTCAAGGAGTCTCTCCGATGGCTGGCAAACGGGTCCTGATCATGGGCGCGGCAGGGCGTGATTTTCACAATTTCAACCTGCTGTATCGCAGCGATTCGAGCGTGGAGGTGGTGGCCTTTACCGCCACCCAGATACCCAACATCGAAGGGCGCCGCTACCCGGCCGCGCTGGCCGGCCCGCGCTATCCGCAAGGGATCCCGATCTATCCCGAAGCCGAGCTCTACAGCCTGATCAAGTCGCTCAAGGTCGACGAGGTCCTGTTCGCCTACAGCGATGTCTCGCATGAATACATCATGCATCGCGCTTCGCTGGTGCTGGCGGCGGGCGCCGATTTCCGCCTCGCCGCGCCGCGCGTCACCATGGTGCGCTCGAAGGTCCCGGTGGTGTCGGTCTGCGCGGTCCGCACCGGCTGCGGCAAGAGCCAGACCACGCGGCGGATCTGCGAGCTGCTCCGTGCCGCCGGCCGCACGATCGTGGTGGTGCGCCATCCGATGCCGTACGGCGATCTGGCGGCCCAAGCGGTGCAGCGCTTCGCCAGCTTCGAGGATCTCGACCGCCACAACTGCACCATCGAAGAGCGCGAAGAGTACGAGCCCCATCTGCGCGAGGGCACGGTGGTGTTCGCCGGCGTCGACTACGAGGCGATCCTGCGCCAGGCCGAGCAGGAGGCCGACATCGTGCTGTGGGACGGCGGCAACAACGACACCCCGTTCTACGTCCCCGATCTCGAAATCGTGGTAGTCGATCCGCACCGGCCGGGCCACGAGCTGCGCTACCATCCGGGCGAGACCAACCTGCGGCGCGCGGACGTGATCGTGATCAACAAAATGGTCGGCGCGCGCCGCGAGGCGATCGCCGAGGTGCGGCGCAACATCGTGCATCACAATCCGGCCGCGATAGTGGTGGAGGCGGCCTCGCCGCTGCTGGTGGAAGACGGCGACAAGCTGCGCGGCCAGCGCGCGGTGGTGGTGGAGGACGGGCCGACCCTGACCCACGGCGAGATGAAATACGGCGCCGGCGTGTTCGCGGCCGAGAAGTACGGGGCCACCATCGTCGATCCGCGGCCGTTCGTGGTCGGCTCGATCGCCGAGACCTTCGAGCATTATCCGGGCATCGGGCCGGTGCTGCCGGCGATGGGTTACGGCGAGGCTCAGGTGCACGATCTGGAGACCACGCTCAAGCGCGCCGAGTGCGACGTGGTGATCGTCGCCACCCCGATCGACCTGCGCCGAATCCTGGAGTTCAACAAGCCGGCGGTGCGGGTGCTCTACGAGCTGCAGGAGATCGGACGTCCCAACCTGGCCGATGTGCTCAAGCCGTTCTTGGGGCCGGCGCGCTCATGAAACCGAAGCACTTCATCAGCCTCAGCGAGCTTTCCGGCGCCGAGCTCGACGCGCTGCTCGATCTCAGCGCCAGGATCAAGGCCGAGCCGCAGCGGTTCGCAACCGCGCTCCAGGGCCAGGTGTTGGCGATGATCTTCGAGAAGCCATCGCTGCGCACCCGCGCCACCTTCGAGATCGGCATGCTGCAGATGGGCGGACACGCGCTCTACCTGACCAACACCGAGATCGGTCTGGGCAAGCGCGAGGCGATCAAGGACGTGGCGCGCAATCTGTCGCGCTGGGCGCAAGCGATCATGGCGCGCACCTTCGCCCACGAGACCGTGCTCGAGCTGGCCGAGCACGCTTCGATCCCGGTGATCAACGGGCTGACCAACCTGCTCCATCCGTGCCAGGCGCTGGCCGATCTGTTCACCCTGCGGGAGAAGAAAGGCCGGCTCGCCGGCCTCAAGCTGGCTTTTGTCGGCGACGGCAACAACGTGGCTCATTCGTTGATGCTGGCCGGCGCGCGCAGCGGGATGCACGTGACCGTGGTCTGCCATCCGAGCTACAAACCCGATCCGCGCCTGACCGAGCGCGCCGAGCGGATCGCGCTCGAGACCGGCGCGCGGATCGAAGTCAGCAATGATCTGGCCGCCGGGTTGGCGCAGGCCGACGCGATTTACGCCGATGTGTTCGCTTCGATGGGGTTCGAAGCCGAACGCGAGGAGCGGCTGCGCGCGCTGATGCCGTACCAAGTGAACGCCGCGGTGATGAGGCTGGCCCGGCCGGACGCGGTGTTTCTCCACTGCCTGCCGGCCCACCGCGGTGAAGAGGTGACCGAGGAGGTGCTCGAGGGTCCGCAATCGGTGGTCTTCGACCAGGCCGAGAATCGTTTGCACGCGCAAAAAGCGCTGCTGGTGAGCTTGATGGCGGGCGGTTAGATCGTCATGCACGGCGAAACGAGAATCTGTACTCGTTCCTGGCAGGAGCACAGGATCCCAGTCGGCTGCCGAGGCGCGCATGGGTGGCATGGGCACGCGCAGCGCGCCCATGGACGACCTCACTCGCGGTGCGGACCTCGTCCATGGGCGGCCTGCGGCCACCCATGCCACCCATTCAGGACCATGCGGGGGGATATCAAGGGCGGAGCCCCTTGGATGGTTAGAGCATGAGGGCGCGTCCTCGGATCAAGCACCGCGTTGCGCCGCGCCGCGTCCCGCCGGGCTCGGCGCAGCTGCCGATGACGCGCACCGAGCTGCCCGGCGGCTCGGTGCTGGTCAGCGAGCAGATCAAAGGCGCTCGCAGCGTGGCGCTGGGCGTCTATCTGCGGCTCGGCTCGCGCCACGAGCACGACGACGAACAGGGCTACTTTCATTTCCTCGAGCACGCCCTGTTCAAGGGCACGCGCCACTACACCGGCGCCGGTCTGGCGCGCGCGATCGACGCGGTCGGCGGCCAGCTCGATGCCTTCACCGGCCGCGACGCCACCGCGTTCTACGTCCGGGTGCTGCCCGACCATCTCGAGGTCGCGCTGGAGCTGCTCGCCGAGCTGCTGCTGCGGCCCCAGCTCTCGTCGCGCTCGATCGAGACCGAGCGCGGCGTGATTCTCGAAGAGATCAAGATGGTCGAGGACAATCCGGACGAGCACATCCACGATCTGTTCATGCAGCAGTATTATCCGCAACATCCGCTGGGGCGGCCGATCGCCGGCACCCGCAGCTCGATCGCTCAGCTCAAGCGCGCGCAGCTCATCCGTTTCTTCCGCAGCCGGATCGCGGCGCCGCAGCTGGTGTTCGCGGCCGCCGGCCAGTTCGAGCCCGGGCGGTTGCAGGCGGCGATCCAGCGGCGCTTCGCCGAGCTGCCGCTGCGCGCCGACCCGGGACCGGTGCAGCCCGAGCCCCATCCGGCCGGGGGCGTGCGGGTGTATAGCAAGGAGGGGCTGGAGCAGGCCCATCTCTGCATCGGCGCGCCGATGCCCTCGCTGCGCTCGCCGCGGCGCTACGCCGCGCATCTGCTCAATACCGTGCTCGGCGGGTCGATGAGCTCGCGACTGTTCCAGAGCGTGCGCGAACGATTGGGGCTGGCCTACGCGATCGACTCGGCGGTCGATCTGTTCGCCGACTCCGGCTGTCTCACGGTGTACGCCGGCTGCTCGACCGCGGAGGTCGGCCGGGTGGTCGAGCTGGTGCTGCGCGAGCTGCGCAGCCTGCGCCATCGCGGAGTGCGGGCCGAAGAGCTGCAGCGCGCTCAGGAGCATCTCAAAGGATCGCTGGCCTTGGCCCAAGAGTCGACCAGCTCGCGGATGTCGAATCTGGCGCGGCAGGAAATCGCTTTCGGCCAGCTCTCCACCTTGAAGGATGCGTTCGGCGCCATCGACCGCACCAGCCGCAAGCAGCTGCTCGAGCTGGCGCAGGAGTATCTGAGCCCCGAGCGGCTGGCGCTGACCTTGCTGGCCAACGGCGGCCGCAAAGGGATCCCGCTCCCCGATCTCCAGCTCGCCTCGTAAACGACCGGGCGGGGACGAGCCCCGCCCCTACATCGGGTCCGGGATGCCGTGCCCATCTGTAGGGGCGGGGCTGGTCCCCGCCCGTGAGGCGCAACAAACTCAACCTGGCGTCGCCTGCTGCATCCAGCTCACTCCCTCATCCCCAACCAGGCTCCGTGAAGGAGAGGGGAGTCATGGTTTGAGCAGGATCTTGATCGCGCGGTCGAGCCGGTTGGCGAACAGCTGGTAGCCGCGCACGCCCTCGTCGAGCGGCAGAACGTGGCTGAAGATGCCATCCCACTCGACCCGTTTGCTCAGCACCAGCGGCATCAGCCTGTCCATGTAGAGCCGCGCGTTGCAACGCCCGATGGTGAGGGTCAGGTTCTTGCCGTAGGCGGCCTGAATCGGGAGCGGATAGCGCGGCTCGGTGTGGTAGCCGGCGATCGAGACGATCGCGCCGGGTCGCGCCAGCTCGAGCGCGAGGTCGAGCGCCGCCGGCGATCCGACCGCCTCGATCACCGCGTCGGCGCCGCGCCCTTCGGTGCGGGCCGCAACCGCCGCGCCGGCGTGCTCTGGCGCGCAGGTCTGCGCGCCCCAAGCGCGCGCCTGTTCGAGCCGGTAGCCCACCGTGTCGATCGCGACGATGGTTCCGGCGTCGAACAGGCCGGCGGCACGCACCGCGAGCAGGCCGACCGGCCCGCAGCCGACCACCGCGACCACGTCGCCCGATCGAATGCCGGCCTGCTCCGCGCTCGAGTACGCGGTCGAGAAGATGTCGCCCAAGAGCAGCGCGTCCTGATCGCGCAGCGGCGTGCCGTCGTCGTACGCGGCGGCCAGCTTGAGCAGGGTGCTGCTCGCCAGCGGCACCCGGACCCGCTCGGCCTGCGCGCCTTGCAGCCCGCGGCCGCCCTCGGTCACGAAGCCGAAGCCCAGCGACGCCTGGCAGCGCGCCGGCAGCTCGCGGCGGCAGTAGAAGCAGCGCCCGCAATTGATGGTGAAGGGAGCGAGCACTCGATCCCCGAGCGCCAGGCCTTCGACTTCGGGGCCCAGCGCCTCGATCGCGCCGACGAACTCGTGCCCCATGATGGTGCCGGGCACCACCCCGCGGTCGCGCCCCGAGACGATGTGCAGGTCGGAGCCGCAGATCGCCGCCGTGGTGACGCGCACGATCGCGTCGCCGGGCTCGAGCAGCGCCGGCTCGGCGCATTCCGCCAGCGCCACGCTCCCGGGTCGCTCCAGAACGATCGCCTTCATGCCGCCCATTGTGCCCAAGCGCGGGCCGAGAATGCGAGCCGGCACCCGAAAAGCCACAATCGGTGGGGGTCGCGGTCCGGCGCCACCCAATTGGCAGCGGCGCCGTGAATGCGGTATGCTCAGCGCCGTGGGATTGGGACTGGTTCTGCTGGGCAGCGGCTCCGGCGGCAACTGCGCGCTGCTCAAATCCAACGGGCGGCGCTTCCTGGTCGACGTCGGCCTGTCGGCGCGCGAGATCACCAAGCGGCTCCAGGCGATCGGTGAGGATCCGGAAAAGATCGACGCGATCTTTCTGACCCACGAGCACGAAGACCACGCCCGCGGCCTCAAGCGTTGGACCAAGCTCTACCCGCGCCCGGTGCTCGGCACCCCGGCGACGCTCGAGGCGGTGGCCGAGGATCTCGGCGACGGCGCTCAGCCGGTCGAGCTCAAAGCCGGCGACGCGCTCGATGTCAGCGGCCTTTGGCTGCAGGCTTTCAGCGTCTGCCACGATGCGGCCGATCCGGTCGGGTTCGTGTTTTCGGATGGCAGCAGCCGGATCGGGTTCGCGACCGACCTCGGTTTCGTCACCGCCTTGGTGGTCGAGCGGCTGCGCGACTGCGAAGCGGTGGTGATCGAGGCCAACCACGATATCGATCTGCTCCGCGAAGGACCGTACCCGTGGTTTCTCAAGCAGCGTTTGATGAGCCGCACCGGCCACCTTTCGAACGACGCCTGTGCCGGGTTGATCCGCGAGGCGGCGGGGCGCACCACGCGGCATCTGGTGCTCGCGCATCTCTCCCAGTTCAACAACGAGCCGGCGCTGGCCTTTCTGGCCGGCGAAAGCGCGCTCAAAGCGGTCGGTCTCCCCACCGTCGAGGTCCAGGTCGCCGCCGCCGACCGCCCCTCCGATCCGATCACGCTGTGAGCTTCTTCCCTGCTCGAGGGGAGATGCTGTGAACGGCTCTATGAAAAATGTAGGGGCGGGGCTAGTCCCCGCCCGGTTGGCCGCCGATGCCGACGATCGGTCACTGATCCAGATCGCGGCGCCGCTCGGGAGGGGACAAGCCCCTCCCCTACATTTCTCTCAAGGCGTCGGTGATAGACTGAAAATTCGGGCTCGGAGCCGGTAACGGGCATGATTCCGCGGTACAGTCTCAAGGAGATGGCCGACCTGTGGAGCGAGGAGGCCAAGTTCGGCTCCTGGCTCAAGGTCGAGATCGAAGTCTGCGAGGTGCTCGCGCTCCGCGGCCTGATCCCGCGCCGCGACCTGACCAAGATCCGCCAGGCCCGCTTCAGCTCCAAGCGCATCGAGCAGATCGAAAAGGTGGTCGACCACGACGTCATCGCCTTCATCACTAACGTCCAGGAAGGCTTGGGGCCCGAGGGGCGCTTCATTCACTACGGCCTGACCTCGTACGACGTGGTCGACACCGCCTTGAGCCTGCGGCTGGCGCTCGCGGTCGACCTGATCCGCGGCGAGCTCGCGGCGCTGATGGCGGCGCTGGAAAAGCAGGCGCGCCGGTACCAGCGAACGCCGATGGTCGGGCGCACCCACGGGGTGCACGCCGAGCCGACCTCGCTGGGGCTGCGCTTCGCGCTATGGCACGCCGAATGTCAGCGCGCCGACCGGCGCCTGGCCGCGGCGCGTCACGCCATCGCGGTCGGCAAGCTCTCGGGCGCGGTCGGCAACTATCCGCATCTCGGCCCCGAGATCGAAGCCGAGGTCTGCCGCCGTTTGGGTCTCGAAGCCGCCCCGATCTCCACCCAGATCCTGCAGCGCGACCGCCACGCCGAGCTGGTCTGTGCGCTGGCGCTGCTGGCGACCAGCCTGGAGAAATTCGCGACCCAGATCCGCGCCGCGCAGCGCAGCGAGATCCTCGAGCTCGAGGAGCCGTTCCGGCGCGGCCAGCGCGGCTCGTCGTCGATGCCGCACAAGCGCAACCCGATCGTGTGCGAGCGCATCTGCGGCCTGGCCCGCTTGCTGCGCGGCTACGCCCAGGCGGCGCTAGAAAACATGGTGCTGTGGGAGGAGCGCGACATCTCGCACAGCGGCAGCGAGCGGGTGCTGCTGCCCGATGCCACCATTCTGGCGCACTACATGCTGCGCAAGTTCAGCGCCGTGATTGCAAACCTCCACATCTACCCGCAGAATATGCAGAGGAATCTGGAACGGTTGCGCGGTCTGGTCTACTCCGGCGGCCTGCTCCACGCTCTGGTGGAAGCCGGCGCGGCGCGCGATCAGGCCTACAGCTGGGTCCAGCGCTGCGCGCTGCGGGCCTGGGAGCAGGAGGCCGATTTCGCGGCGCTGGCGGCGGCCGATCCCGATATCCGGCGCCACTTGAAGGGCGCGGCGCTCCAGCGCGTGTTCGATGCCGGTTCGTATCTGCGCCATGTCGATCAGGTTTTCGCGCGCGTGTTTCGGAGCCGGTCGCAGCGCCAGGTCGCGGCGGCGACCGCGCGGCGGCGGCGTGGCGCGGGCTGAGCGGCGGGGCCCGGAGGCAGAGTCGATGAAGGCGTTCGTCTACGTGCGTTACAAGGAAAGTGTGCTCGATCCGCAGGGCGAAGCGGTGGCGCGCGCGCTGCGCGGGCAGGGCTATCAGCAGATCGAATCGGTGCGCCAGGGCAAGTTTTTCGAGCTGCGCCTGCGCGCCACCAGCCGCGGCGCGGCCGAGAAGCTGCTGGCCGAGATCTCGGAGCGGGTGCTGTCCAATCCGATCATCGAAGAGTTCCGTTTCGAGCTGCCGAGCGACGACGGCCCGAGGAGCTGAGCCGATGGCGCGCCTCGCCGTGATCCAGTTTCCCGGCAGCAACTGCGACGCCGACGTGGTCTGGGCGCTGAGCGCGGTCCTCGGGCAGCAGGCCGAGCTGGTCTGGTACGAGCAGTCTCAGCTCGGCGGCTACGACGCCGTGATTCTGCCCGGCGGCTTCGCCTACGGCGATTATCTGCGGGCCGGCGCGCTGGCGGCGCTGGCTCCGGTGATGCCGGCGGTGCGCGGCTTCGCCGCCGCCGGCGGGCCGGTGCTCGGCATCTGCAACGGCTTCCAGGTGCTTACCGAGGTGCACCTGCTGCCGGGCTCCATGATCAAGAACGAGCACCTTCACTTCATCTGCCGGGACCAGACGCTGCGCGTGGAGAACGCCGCAACCGCCTGGACCACGGAGTACGCAGCGGGCGCGGAGATCACCATTCCGCTCAAGAACCAGGACGGCCAGTACGTCGCCGACGAAAAGACGCTCGACGCACTCGAGGCTGAGGGGCGCGTCGCGTTTCGCTACGTCGGTTGGAACCCCAACGGCTCACGCCGCGACATCGCGGGCGTCACGAACGAGCGCGGCAACGTGGTGGGCCTGATGCCGCACCCCGAGCACGCGGTCGAGCCGGGCTTCGGTCCCGACTCCCGCGAGGACGGCCGGAACGGCAC
>DASWHO010000005.1:0-4771 GCA_036398155.1 Acidobacteriota bacterium | reverse complement strand
CACCACTGGGCCGGTTCGGCGCCTGTACTCGCTCACGGCGGCCGACCTGCAACGGCCTGGGGGCCGGCGCATGAATCTGGTGTGGGCCGATACCCAGCGGATCGGACAATCGAAGCAGCTCGAGCTCGCGCTCCATGTTTTCGAGTCCGATCTGCATCGCTACGTGGCGGAGTGGGTGCCGCGGCACTGCTTCGTTCATGCCGGCGTGGTGGGATGGAACGGAAAAGCGATCGTGATTCCAGGGCGCAGCTTCGCCGGTAAGAGCACCTTGGTCGCCGAGCTGGTGCGCGCCGGCGCGAGCTACTATTCGGACGAGTACGCGGTGCTCGATCGCCGAGGACGGGTGCACCCGTTTGCGCGGCCGCTGGCGCTGCGTGCCTCGGGCGGTTTCAAGCAAGAGCAACAACCGGTGCCGGGTTTGGAGCGGTGCCACGGCCAGCGGCCGCTGCCCATCGGCCTGGTGGTCGTGAGCCGCTATCGGCCCGGTGCGCACTGGCGGCCGCGACGCCTCAGCGCAGGACAGGGTGTGCTCGCGCTGCTCTCGAACACGGTGTCGGCGCGGCGCCAGCCCGAGCGCGCCCTGTCGAGCCTGCGCCGCGCCGTCCAAGAGGCCAAGGTGATCCAGGGCGTTCGAGGCGAGGCGCGGCAGGCAGCGGCAGCTATTCTGTCCCAACTCGAATCGCAGGCCGCTTAGAGACTCGGGATGGAACCGCCCAGTCGATCGACCGGACGCTGGATCGCGGATGCTCTAGCCGGCTGCTGGCGCCGCGATCCTCCTGGCGCGCCGCTGGCGGAATCGATCTGGAACGCCATCGGCCCGCCTTTGATCCGCTCCGGTGCCGGCGCTCTGGCCTGGAGGCAGATCCGCCGCTCGCCGCTCGCCGGATCGACGATCGGTCGACGCCTCAAAGAAATCTTTCGATTCCAACGCCTGCAAACCGGCGTCTACGAGCGCGAGCTCGAGCGCGCGCTGGGCAGGCTGCGACAGGCTGGAATCGAGCCGATCGTGATCAAAGGTTGGGCCACCGCCCAAGCTTATCCGGAACGCGGTGCGCGTCCGCTCGGCGATCTGGACCTGGTGGTCCACCCCGGCCTGCTCGGTGCGGCTCAGAGTGTCATTCATGAGACCGGACCGTATGCGATCTTGATCGACTGGGTCCATCTCGAGATCGATGGGCTGGACCGACGCCGCTTCGAAGATCTGTACGAACGCTCCAGCCTCCGACCTTTGGGATCGGTCGAGGTCCGGGTCCTGAGCGCGGAGGATCACCTTCGGGCGCTCTGCCTTCATCTGCTGAAGCACGGCGCCTACCGGCCCTTATGGCTATGCGACATCGCCGCGGCGCTGGAGCATCGGCCGGCCAAGTTCGATTGGGATCGCTGTTTTGGGAACGATGGGAAACGGGCGCGCTGGGTCGGTAGCGTGATCCGGCTGGCCCATGAGCTGTTGGGGGCGAGAATCGAGAGCATTCCGTCGCAGTGCAGATGGAGCGCACCGCGCTGGCTCGGCCGTGAAGTCTTGCGCCAATGGGACGACCCCGCGCCGAAGAATCGTTGGACTCCTGAGTTGTTCGCCCGCGCTTGGTCTCGTCCGCACCGGCTGCCGGCGGCGCTCCGAGCACGCTGGTGGGATCCGATCCGCTCGACCCTGCACCTGCGAGGAGCCATCGACGCCCGGCCCCGCCTCCCCTACCAGCTCGCCAGCTTCCTGCTGCGCGGCACTCAGTACCTGAACCGAAGGTGAGGATCCATCCTTACCCTCTCTTCAGCGCGCGGAGAATCCGATCCAAACCTTTGCGCTGGATGATTCGCAGGACCATGACCGAGCGGTCGTCGATCCGATAAAGCGCACGATAATCGCCACAACGAAGCCGGTAGAGGTGAAATCCAAAGCCTTTGAGCCGCTTGATGCGAGGCGGCGTCCCGACCGGACTCGTACCGAGCTGGTCCAAATCGGCTGCAATCTGGGCACGATCGCTAGCCGGAAAGCGGTCGAGGTCCTTGCTGGCTGCCCGGGTCAGTAGGACCCTGAAGCTCTTCACTTGCGGTTGGAATGTTCCAGGTAGGTTTCAAGCGCGATCAGCCGACCGGCTTTCCGATCCGCTTCGGCCTCCGCGATCATCTTGCGGATCTTAGGGCTGTGCTCCAGCACGAAGTCTTCCAAATCGTCTTCCGATAGCGCGGTCAAAGCGGCGGCGGGCTTGCCACGATGGGTGATGATCAGCGCCTCCCCTCGCATCACGTCACGCAGCAGCTTGTTGGTCTTGTTTTTCAGCTCGACGGTGTTGGCAACCTTCATGGGCCACCCTCAGCGCTATTTTAATAGCTATCTAGACGGTAAGCAATCCGGCGCCGCGGCGGGCTCTTGGCCCATCGCCGGCGTCGAATCAGAGGCCTTGGAAGGTGTCGCAGGCGTCGAGCCGGCCGGACTCGAGGCCGCGGCGCAGCCACTCGACCCGCTGCTCGGAGGAGCCGTGGGTCCAGGACTCGGGGTTGACGGTGCCGGCGCGCTGGCGCTGGAGCCGGTCGTCGCCGATCGCGGCCGCCGCGGCCAGGCCCTCCTCGACGTCGCCGGGCTCGAGCAGATTGCGCTCGCGGTTGGCGGTGTGGCCCCAGACGCCGGCGTAGCAGTCGGCCTGCAGCTCCTGGCGCACCGACAGCGCGTTGGCCTCGGCCTCGGAGGCCTGCCGCCGCAGGCCGTGGACCTGTTCGGCGATGCCGAGCAGGTTCTGCACGTGATGGCCGACTTCATGGGCGATCACATAGGCCTGGGCGAAGTCGCCGGGCGCGCCGAAGCGCTGGTGCAGGTCGCGGAAGAAGCTCAGATCGATGTAGACCTGGGAGTCCAGCGGGCAGTAGAACGGCCCGACCGCCGCCGAGTTGAGCCCGCAGGCCGACTGCACCGCCTCGCTGAACAGCACCAAACGCGGCGGCTGGTAGCGCTGGCCGCGGGCGGCGAACAGCTCGCTCCAGCTGTCCTCGGTGTCGGCCAGAACCACCGCAACGAAATCGGCTTCCTCGCTGTAGCCGGCCGGCGCCTGGGGGCCCATCGGCGTCTGATCGACGCTGGTGACCTGGGTTTGAGTCAGAAGCTGCAGGATCTGCAGCGGGTCGCCGCCCATCAGCCAGCCGACCCCCACGACCAACAGAATCCCGAGGCCGCCGATCTTGAAACCGCGGCTCGGCCGCATCCCGCGGCGATCTTCGATGTTCTCGCTCCGCCTACCCTCTCTCCAGCGCATGACCCGTCTCCTTAGCCGGCCATACTGGTCCAGGTCCCCTCGCCGCCGCAAGACCGAGCCGCGGGCGCAGCTCTCCGGGCGTTAGAGGGCGTGCCGGCCCTTTGCGCGATGTAGGGGCGGGGCTCGTCCCCGCCCGGCAAGCACTCGGGCCGCATATGATCGCCGGTACACCTCGTTGCGCTTGATCGGGAGGGGACAAGCCCCTCCCCTACATTCTGCTCGCGACGACCTCGGCCCTACTTTTCAGACGGCCTTCACGCTCCGCCAGTCATCCCTGAGCGGCGCGGAAGACGAACAGGTAGTTGCCGTAGATCGAGCGCTGGCCGGCACGCTTGGGGTGGGGCGGCATATCGAGCACCAGCTTGCTGAAGCCGATCGGCCACTTGAACGGATTGACCGCGGCCCGCAGCCATTTGCGGCGGTCTTCCAGTGGCCGCCCCAGCACCTCGCGGTAGTAGCGCGCCGCATGCGGCAGCCAGAGATCGTCGATGGTGCGGCGCTTGACCGGCACCAAGCGCGAGAACAACTCCTGCACGTCGTCGGGCGTGAACTGGTAGGGGTGGTGGGGATCGATCGCACGATAGAGCGCGGCGTAGTAGGCACGCGACCAGGTGTGGTTGTGGCAGTTCATCGTCAACACCAGATGGCCGCCGGGCCGCAGGAGCCGCTCGATCTGGCACGCCACCCGGGCCGGATCGTAGACGTGATCCAGCGCGTTGATGCTGAAAATCACGTCGAAACGCTCTTGCAGCTCGAGCTCTTCGGCCGCCGCCTGGACCCAGCGGATGTCGGAGCGCGCAGCGAGAAACGGGAATTTCTCGAGATAGCGGTCCATCAGCGGATCGACCCCGACCAGCTCGCCCTGCTCGAGTGCGAGCAGGATGCCGCAGCCGCCGCAGCCCAGATCGAGCACCCGCGTTGCCGGGCCGAAGCGCACCTCTTCGGGCAAGGCCGCGAGCAAGCTGCGCCAATACGGCAGGTTGAGCTCCAGAACCCGACTTTCATCCTTGGCCAGGTGATAGTCGAATTCGCCCTGCTGGATCCGTTCCCAATCCTCGCGTTTCATTCTCGTGCCCGGCGGCGGATCATCTCGAGGTCTCGGCGGCCCCGGTCATCGATTCGCAGAGCCGCCAGAGCTGTTCCTCGGCCGCCGGGTCGCGGAAGCGGCAGCGGCGCTCCTGGCGCCGCGACCAGTATTTCCCGCTTACCTGCCCGACTTCCGGGCTGGCCGCCAACCAGACCGCGGTGTCCGCGCCTTCCTCGACCTTGAGCCCGAACAGGCTGGCATAGATCGCGGCGGCCCACCCCAGCGGCCCGCCGCCCCTGCGGAAGATCGCGGTCCGGACCAGGCCCGGGTGCATGGCGTTGGCGGTCACCCCGCTGCCCTTGAGCCGCCGCGCCAGCGCCCAGGTCAGCATTCGATCGGCCTGCTTGCTTTGCGAGTAGGCGTGGATCCCGGAATAGGGCCGGCGCTCGAACTGGACGTCGTTCAAGTCGAGCTCGCCAGCCCGGCCCGAGGCGACGTTCAC
>DASWHO010000004.1:0-1532 GCA_036398155.1 Acidobacteriota bacterium | reverse complement strand
CGATCGTCGATCAGTGGCGCCAGGCCGGGTGGGTGAGAGCGGTCCGTTTGGTGCGCGAGCGCGCCGAGAGCCAAGACACGCTGCTCTTGTCGGCGCTGCAGCGGGCCGCCAAAGACTCCGCGCCGGAGCTGCGGCGGTTGGCCGCGTGGGGCTTGAGCCTGGCCGGCACGACCGCGGCGGCCGACACGCTGAGGACAGCGCTGAAAGATCCCGATGCCGGCGTGCGCTGGTTTGCGAGCTACAGTCTGGCCCGGCTGGCGGCGGTGCAAGCGATCCCGGGGCTGCGCGAGATCGAGCAATCCATGGACCAGCCGACCTGGGTCGCGGCCGGCGCCGCCGGCGCGATCGCGCGGATATCCCAGGCCGCCGAGCTGGCGATCGGATGGGCCCGCGCCCGCTCCCTGCAGACACCGGGGCTCGAGACCCCGGCCCTGTACAAGCATCCTCCGGTGCGGCGCGCGGCCGATGCCGGCGCCGCTTGCCGCTCGGAGGTCACTGGAGTGGCCGAGCTGCTGGTCGGGGTTCGAGGCGAGGCCGAAGACGTTCGGCTCTTGGAGCCGCTGGCCTGCGCCGCCGACAACCAGGCTTACTTCGACGGCGTTCGCACCTGGCGTTTTCGCCCGGCTCGGCTCGACGGCCAGCCGGTGGCCGCGCGTTTCACCCAGACGCTTCCGATTCCCGAGCCTTGAGGATCGGCCGAGCCTTCGGTTTGCTTGCCGGGCTCGCCGCGAGCGCGGGTCTCAGCGCTCAGGATCTCGAACAGGTGCTGCCGGCTGAGAAGCTGGGCGCCGGCGATCTGCTGGTGATCGGCTTCCAGGGCGGCTGGAAGCGCTTCGACGACGCCGTGCTCGGACCGCGGCGGGTCAAGCTCTGGCTCGACCAGCACGCTCTAGCGGGCCTGCACGCCGCCAGCTTCGCCAACAAGCGCCGCCAGGTGGCGCTCGAGCTGATCCGCCGCTGCGTAGATCTCAACGGTGACGGTCTGCTCCATCCGGAGGAGCGCGACCAAGGGGTGCGGCTGGCGATATACGGCCAGAGCTTGGGCGGGAGCGCGGTCACCAACCTGGCCTGGGAGCTGCGCGCCCTGGACATTCCGGTGCTGCTCAGCGTTCAGGTCGAGAGCGTCGGCTACGGCGACGAGGAGGTGCCGCCCAACGTGGCGCTGGCGGCCAACTTCTACCAGTACTCCGGCTTTTTGCCGCGCGGCGAGGAGCGGATCCGCGCCCTCGATCCCGCGCGCACCTTGATTCTGGGCAACTTCGGCTTCGACTACGACGGTCCGCGCGGCGCGGCGATCGACGCGATCGGGCAGCCGTGGTGGTCGCGGCTGCTTGAGAACCACCACCGCATCGTCGATCGCGACCCGCACGTTTGGCGCCAGGTCGAAGCCATGATCCTGACCGCGTACGAACTGCGCGCGGTTCCCTACGCCGAGCTGCGCGCCCAGGCCGACCGCTTCGCCGTCCCCGACTGCGATCGCTGCGCCGGCTACCTGGTCGAGGCCGCCGCCCGCCGTGGTCCACCGTGACTTA
>DASWHO010000003.1:0-7641 GCA_036398155.1 Acidobacteriota bacterium | reverse complement strand
CAGCCGGATTCCGCGCGGGCAGTGGCGCGCGGTCGAAGAGTCGACCAACGTGTTCGCGACTCAAAGCTTTATCGACGAGGTGGCGCATCTGGCCGGCCGCGATCCGCTGGAGTATCGACTCGAGCTGCTCGGCCCGCCGCGCGCGATGCCCTACAGCTCCGACGGCGCGACCACCTACGACAGCGGCCGGCTCTCCGGCGTGCTGCGGCTGGCGGCCGAGCAGGCCGGTTGGGATCGCGCGCTGGCGCCGGGCCGCGGCCGCGGCATCGCCGCCGCCTACTGCAACGAGGCCTACGCTGCGCAGGTTGTCGAAGTGGCGGTGGACGACGCCGGCAAGATTCGAGTCGAGCGCGTGGTCGCGGCGATCGATTGCGGCACGGTGGTCAACCTTTCGGGCGCCGAAGCGCAGGTCGAGGGCTCGGTGATCCAGGGGCTGTCGGCCGCGCTGGAGGAAGAGATCACCGTCGAGCAGGGCCGCGTGGTGCAGAGCAACTTCCACGACTATCCGCTGCTGCGGATCGCCGCCGCGCCGAAGATCGAGGTCCACTTCGTGCTCAGCTCGCTGCCGCCGCTGGGCCTCGGCGAGCCCGCCCTGCCGCCGGTCGCCCCGGCGCTGGCGAGCGCTGTCTTCGCCGCCACCGGCCGCCGCATCCGCCGCCTCCCAATTCGGGGACAGTTTACTTAACCCCGGTTTCGGGGACAGTTTACTCAACCCGGGTTTTGGGGACAGTTTATTGGTAGTGGGGCAGGCAGACCTCACAAGGCGTTTTCGATCAGGCGGATGTCGCTGGTGTAGCGATCGGAGCGGGCATAGATCAGGCTCTGACCGTCCGGGGCCACCGCGAAGCCGCTCCAGGCCGCGTGGCTCAAGCGGGCAACGTCGCGGGGCGCGCCGCCGTCGAACGGAGCGAAGCGGATCCGCATCCGGTCGCCGTCCCAGCCGGCTTTGAAGTAGATGCCGGTGCGCCCGATCCGCCAGTCGCGGCAGTCGCTCGCGTCGATGGCTTCGCTGACGGCGATTTCCGGCCCGCCCTCCACCGGCAGGCGCCGAATGCCGGCCGCTTCCGGTCCGCCGACGTAGAGCCAGCGCCCGTCGGGCGATTCGGCTGCCAGGTAACCGCCGCGGCGAGTCACTTGAACCGCCGCGCCACCGACCGCCGGCATCCTCCAGATCTGCCAGCTCTCGCTGCGGCGCGAGGCGAACAGGACCGAGCGCCCGTCCTGCGACCAGCTCGCCGCGACCTCGTCGCCGGGATCGCGGGTGAGCCTGCGCGCCGCGCCGCCGGCGACGTCGAGTACGTAGAGATCCGCCTCTCCTTGGGGCCGCGCGCTGAAAACCAGCTTCTGGCCGTCGGGCGACCAGCTCGGCGCACCGAGCTGTCCGCCGCCGAAGGAAGTCAGCCGCGCGGCCTGCGAACCGTCGCGCTGCATGACCCAGATCTCTTCGCTGCCCGAGCGGGTCGACGCGAAGGCGATGCGCATGCCGTCGGGCGAATAGGCCGGCGCGAAGTTCCATTCGTCGCTGGTCGCGGTGAGCTGCCGGCTCTCGGTCCCTGCGGCGTCCGCGCGATCGGAAAGCGGCACCTCCCAGAGATTCACGTCGTAGATCCAGTTTTCATAAGCGAGCAGGTTTTCGCCTCGCGCCGCCGAAGGGTGCTTGATCTTGGTTCCGCCGCCGGCCAGCCACTGCACCGCGCCGCCCCCCGCCGGCAGCTTCCACAGGCTGTAGATTCCGGCGCGGTTGGACGAGAACACGATCCAGCGACCGTCGCGCGACCAGGTGACGCCCTGGATGTCGGCGTGATCGTAGGTCAGGCGCCGGGTCGCGCCGCCGCCGAGCGCGGCGACGTGCACGTCGCCGACCCCGTCGGCCAGATTGCGCACGAAGGCGACCGCATCGCCGGGCGGCGAGAATGCAGGATCGGTATCGCCCAGAATCTGCGGCGGCGGGACGGTGAGCGGCCGGCGCTCGGATCCGTCGAACGCGACCAGCTCGAGCCCCGCCGCGGCCCTGGCGCCGCGCCGCGCGCTCACCGCGAGCCGCTCGCCGTCAGGCGACCAGGCGAAACGCGCCGAGAGCGAATCGTCGCAGGACGCGATGCGCCGTTCGACTCCGCCGATCGAAGGCACGGCGTGCAGCTCGCAGCGCTCGCCGCTGAGGCGCACGAACGCGATGTGCTGGCCGTCGGGCGACCAAACCGGAGCCCGGTCGCGCCCCGGACCGCCGCTGATTCGCAGCGGCTGCTCCGCGTCGCGCAGCCGCACGTAAATGCGATACTCGTCCCCGGCTCCGCCGTTCCAGGCGAACGCGACCCGGCTACCGTCCGGCGCGATCGCAGGATCCCTTTCGTTGCCAGGCAGGCTGGTGAACGGAACCACCCG
Organism: Acidobacteriota bacterium; assembly: GCA_036398155.1. Lineage (GTDB taxonomy): Bacteria > Acidobacteriota > DASWHO01 > DASWHO01 > DASWHO01 > DASWHO01. The sequence goes on along the minus strand of DASWHO010000003.1, from coordinate 5,259 downwards.
CACCGCGCGCGGCGCGTCCGCCCCAATCATCGCCGGACGCGCGCCGCGCAGTCCGAAGAACCTCCACCACGCGATCGCGACCAAGACGGCGGCCGCGGCGGCGGCAACAGCCAGCCATCGCTGCCGGCGCTTTTGGACCGATTGCGAGGGCGCCCAGGCCGCCGGCGCCGATGCGGTAGCGGCGCGCTCGACCGGCGCGATCAAACGGTAGCCGCGGGTGCGGATGGTCTCGATCACCGCGGGCCGGTTCGGATCGTCGCCGAACGCCTTGCGCAGCTCGCCGACCGCGCGGGTCAGGACGTCCTCGGTCACGAAGGTGCCATTCCAAACCTGCTCGAGCAGCTCCGCTTTGGTGACCAGCGCGCCGGGCCGGGCCGCCAGGCAGGCCAGCACCTGCATGATCTTGGGCTCGAGCCGCAGCTCGCCGGCCGGGGTGATCAGGCGGTTCAGTTCTACCTGGACCTCCACGCCGCGGAGCCGAAACCGCGCCGGCGCCGTTTGCTCGATCTCGGTCGAGGGCATCGGGTCCTCTTATCTTGCCACGGTTCCATGAGTCGGGAAACCGCGCGATCTCGATCGTCTCCAAAACGGGTGGCATGGGCACGCGCAGCGCGCCCATGCGCTGCATGACTCATCGCGGCCTAGCCGCTGCTTTGGATCCGATCGGGGTCCGGCCATGGTCGCCCTTCGGCCGATCATGCCACCCCAATGCGGGCGATCAATCGCGCCGCGGGGCGCCGCGCCAGCGCTCGAGGCGCGCGGCGAGCTCGCGCTCGAAGCCTTGGTCACCAGGCTGGTAGAAGCGCCGGCCGCGCAGCGCCGCGGGCAGATACTGCTGGGCGACGTGGTGGCCGGGGAAATCGTGGGGATACCGGTAATCGCGCTGGTGCCCGAGCGCCTTGCCGTCGCGGGTCGCGTCGCGCAGATGGAGCGGCACTTCGACCTTGCCCTCCGACTCGACCGCCTGCAGCGCCGTGCCGATCGCTAGCACCGAGTTGGATTTCGGCGCGGCGGCGAGGTAGATCGCCGCCTGCGCCAGATTGAGCTGCGCTTCGGGCAGGCCGACGAACTGCAGCGCCTGCGCGGCGGCGACCGCTTGCACCAGCGCCTGCGGATCGGCCAGCCCGACGTCTTCGGAGGCCAGGATCACCATGCGCCGGGCGATGAACTTGGGATCCTCGCCGGCGTAGAGCATCTTGGCCAGCCAGTAGAGCGCGGCGTCGGGATCCGAGCCGCGCAGCGACTTGATGAACGCCGAAATGGTGTCGTAGTGCTCGTCGCCGGCGCGGTCGTAGCGCAGCGCGCGGCGCTGGATCGAATCCTGCGCGGCGGCGAGATCGATGCGGACGCCGGCCGCGGGGTCCGGCCCAGTCGACTCGACCGCCAGCTCGAGCGCGTTGAGCGCGGTGCGGGCGTCGCCGCCGGCGACCTCGGCGAGATGCTCGAGCGCGTCGGGGTCGATCTGAATCGTGCGCCCGCCGTAGCCGCGTTCCGAATCGCCGAGCGCGCGCTCCAGCAGCGCCAGAATCTCGGCCCGGCTCAGCGGCCGAAACTGAAACACCCGCGAGCGCGACAAAAGCGGCGCGTTGACCTCGAAGTAGGGGTTCTCGGTGGTCGCCCCAATCAAGATGATGGTGCCGTCCTCGACGTGCGGCAGCAGCGCGTCCTGCTGCGCCTTGTTGAAGCGGTGGATCTCGTCGACCAGCAGAATGGTGCGCTGGCGCCGCTGCGCGCGCCGCTGGCTCGCCGCCGCGACCACCTTGCGGATGTCGGCGACGCCGGCGAGCACCGCCGACAGGGTCTCGAAGTGCGAGCTGGTGCGCTGGGCGATGATCGCGGCCAGGGAGGTCTTGCCGCTGCCCGGCGGCCCCCACAGGATCAGCGAGGAGAACAGCCGGTCGGTCTCGATCGCGCGGCGCAGCAGCTTGCCTTCGCCGAGCAACTCCTCCTGGCCGACGAACTCATCCAAAGTGCGCGGCCGCATCCGCGCCGCCAGCGGCAAGACGCGCCGCTGATCCTCGTGCCGCTCCTGCTCAAACAAATCCCTCATAATACGGTAATAGGGGGACGGTAATAGGGGGACAGTTTACTCAACCCGGGTTTCGGGGACAGTTTACTTAACTGGGTTTCGGGGACAGCTTGATTTTCGGGCTCCGTCTGGTCCCTGAGATCCGGATTCATCGCTTTAGGGAGTGGGGAGAAATCACGGCGGCAACGTGACGGGAGCCGCTTGCCAGCAGCGGTCTCAATGTGGAGAATGGGTGGTGAATGCCGGCGCCGGATGCGCAGCAGGCAGGCTCGCAGTCCGGCGTCGGTGAAATCTGGAAAGTGGTGCGGGCCAGGCTCGAACGGCTTTCCCCGCAAGAAGAAGGAGTCGGTTATGGAGGCACTTAATATGAAACCATGGGCTGCTTTTGCGGTCATCGCCGTTGTGGCCACCCCCGCGGCGTTCGCCCAGGCCGGTGCCGGGCAGACGCAGCCGTCCCTCTATGAACGGCTGGGTGGCCTCGCGCCGATTTCGGTCGTGGTCAGCGACTTCATCGACGCCCTCGTGCCGGACGCTGTCCTCAATGCGAATCCTGCGATCGATGCGGCGAGGAAGCGCGTGCCTGCGGCCTACCTCAAGTACCACGTGACGGCGCTTGTCTGTCAGGCCACCGGCGGTCCCTGCCAATACCAAGGCCGCACGATGAAGGATTCTCACGCCCACCTCAACATCACGGACCGCGAGTGGGATCGCATGGTCACTATCTTCAAGGAGATACTCGCCAAGCACAGCGTTCCTGCGAAGGAGACCGAGGAGCTTCTCGGCATCGTCGGGTCGACCAAAGCTGATATCGTCGTTGCCGGCGGCGGTGAGTGACAGAGTCGGATAGGGTTCCGCCAGGGTTCCGCCCTTGGGATGGGTCGGCCATGAGGCTGGTTGATACCGATGCCGAAGCCGAAAAGGTCCAGATCGATCTCATGCGCCAGGCGCCCGTTGCCCGGCGTATCCATTTGGCGTTGTCATTCAGCCAAACGGTCATCGGTCTGGCCCGGCGGGCGATCGGACGATCGCTTCCTTCGGCCGACGAGGAGCAGGTTGGGATAAGGTTCGTCGAGCTTCACTATGGCTCCGAGTTGGCTTCCCGCCTGCATCGGTATCTGATCTCGAGACCCCGGTGAGCACGCCTGATCGGCGACGCGCACGACCGCGTACCGATCGAGATCGCCGGGCCTCACATCGCGGACCGCCTGGTCCTGGAGCTGCATCAGGGCTCGGCGGACCCGTTCTTGGTTGGCCAGGGAGACGTCGATCAAGAGATCGATGTCGCCAGTGGCGCGCGGAAACCCAGCCTGAATCACGGCCATGCCACCAATGACCACGTAGGCAGCACCCGCCGCGTTCAGGTCTCGGCAGAGGGCGACGAGGTCGGCTAGCAGCGGTGGGCGTGCTTCCGGGGCCTCGTCAACATCTTCAGTAGCCATGCGTCGCTCTCTTCGAAACTCGCGAAGCGATGGACTCCCTTGGGGATGAACAGCTTGTCGCCTCGGAGCCGCAGGGAAAGCTCCAGGAGGCCCGCGGCGGCGGCCAGCCCCCCTCGCCACCGCCGCTGTCCAACGACCTTCATGGGCAGCTCATCGCTTGAAAGAGCGGCTGGTCGTGACCCGGCCATGAGCCTCATGGTAGCACATGCCGGCTCACCCTGGGCGCTCGCCGCCGGATTCCCTGCGCTTTGGAAGCCTCCCTGGGCACCGCGCCGGCCCGCCGCAGGTCAGGCGACCAGGACTTTGGTGCGGGTGGTGGGGGCGATGCGGGGCTCGGGGGTGAGGATGCCGCGGAGGTTAAGCGGGTCGGCGGCGCTGACGTTGATCGGCTCGAGCGCGCCGCGGCGGCGCACCGCGCGCAAAAGCGGGACCGCTTCGGGCAGGGCGTACTGCTCGCCGTCGAAGCCGGCGACGAAGCGGCCGCCGTGGATCTCGCCGCGCGCTTCGAGGGTGCGGTAGACCCGGATCAGGTCGCGCCACGGCAGCGGCTGCTTTTCGCGCGCCAAGGTGCGGCGGAACACGACGCCGGTGCGGCGCAGGAGCTGGCGGGCGATGAATTCTGGTGCGGGGGCAGGGTCTCGGGCGGGGACGAGCCCCGCCCCTACATTTCCTGAGTCGGCGATGGGGCGGAGAAGGCTCCAGCGGCCAATTGAGGCGGGGGAACTCCCCTGCACCCCTTGTGAAGCGGGGGAACTCCCCCACACCCCTTGTGAAGCGGGGGAACTCCCCCACACCCCCTGCGTGGCGATGGCGCTGCGGCGGCGCGAGGGCGGCACGATCAGCCAGCGCAGCGCGCCGAACGAGTCGGAGGTGAGCAGGCCGCGCGCGACCAGCTCGCTCAAAGCCAGCTCGAAGTGCGAGGGCAAGAGGCGCGCGGCCCGCGCCAGCTCCTGCGGGAACATCGCGCCGCGCGCGCGCAAAGCATCGAAGACCAGGCGCGCGTTGCCCGACAGTTTGAGCTCCACCTCCGCATGCGCCGCGGAGAGCGCGGTCCAGCTCTCGAGATCCTCGCGCGGCAAAAGGCAGATCGGCGTGGTTCGGATCGGGCCCGCGCCACCGCCCCAAATGCGGCCCCAGGCGAGCTCGCCCGACAAGGTGAGCTGATCGAGCCACTCGCGCTTGTAGCCGCGCACCCGCGCCGGCAGGACGCTGCCTTCCCAGGCCGCGGCCGGCAGCTCGAAACCAGCGAGCTGGCCGACCACCTCGGCGACGCCGCGCGGCCCATCGAGCTGATGCTCGTGATCGACGTGCTGCCAGCAGGCGAGAAAGCGCAGAAAGTCCTGGGCGCTGACCGGTTCGATCTCGCGCCTCAGGCGCTCCAAGGTGTAGCGGTGGATGCGCGCGAGCAGGCGCCGGTCGCACCAGCCCTCGCGCCCTTCGAAGCGCCCGCGCAGCACCACGCCTTCGCTCTCGAGCTCGAACAGCAGCGGATCGTCGCTGACGATCGGCCCGAGCGCCTCGAGCCGGCCGCGCAGGACGGTCTTGGGCTCGCGCGAAGCCTCGACCTCGACCGCGAACCAGCGCTCGCCGTCGAGCACGATGCGCCCGGCGGCGCGCAGCGCTTGGATCCACTCATCCCAGGGCTGTGCCTCCTCGACCGTCACGTAGCCCATCCACAGCAGCGCCTCGTGCACCTCCTCGGCGCTGCGCGGCTGCGGCCAGGCTTCTTCGCGCACCCTTTGGATCGCCGCCGGGTCGAGCGCGCCGAGCTCGTCGGCGCTCTTGACGTCG
>DASWHO010000002.1:0-22268 GCA_036398155.1 Acidobacteriota bacterium | reverse complement strand
CGCCTGATCGTGGGAATCGGCGCGCGTGGTTGAAAATCCACCCGTTGGTGGTTGAAAATCAACCATTAAGTGGATGATAATCACCGGGAGGACGGCCGAGTGATCTCCCGCCACCTGGAACCAGTGTTGCGAGAAGCCCTGGCCGACCGCCCGGTGGTGCTTTTGCGCGGGGCGCGCCAAGTCGGCAAAAGCACTCTGGCCCGTGCCATTGCCGAATCCGAGCGGCCTCCCCGCCGGTACATCACGTTCGACGACGCAACAGTATTGGCTGCGGTCCATGCCGATCCAGAGGGATTCGTTGCCGGATTGGAGACGCCCGTGGTCCTCGATGAGATTCAACGAGCGCCCGGCCTGTTCCTTGCTCTCAAATCCGCGGTGGACAGAGATCGACGTCCGGGTCGCTTCTTCTTGACCGGCTCGGCAGACGTCCTGCTCCTGCCGCGTCTGTCCGAATCTCTGGCCGGGCGGATGGAGATCTTGACCCTCTGGCCCCTCTCCCAAGGTGAGATTCGGAGTGTTCGCGAGGGGTTTGTGGATACCCTCTACTCGAAGAAGCTGCCTGATCTTCCAGCCGCAAAAAGGATGCTGCCGGACTTGGCGGAACGGATCGCCCAGGGAGGGTATCCGGAACTCGTTGCCAAGAGGGACAAAGGTGAGAAGCAGCGGCAGACCGCCTGGTATGGCTCGTACTTGACGACCATTCTGCAACGCGACGTGCGCGAGCTCGCGCAGATCGAGGGCCTGACAGTGCTTCCGCGGCTGCTCGCGCTGCTAGCGGCGCGCGTGATGGGAATCCTCAACTACGCTGACTTGGCCCGCAGCGTCGGTCTACCTCAAACCACGATCAAGCGATACCTGACGTTGCTCGAGGTTACGTTCCTGGTCCAATTGCTACCGGCTTGGTTTACCAACGTTGGCAAGCGCTTGGTCAAGTCGCCGAAAGTACTGCTGGTCGACACGGGCCTTACACTGCACCTCGCGGGCGCGGATGCGCACCGACTGCGTGAGGATCGCGCGCTGCTTGGTCCGCTGCTGGAGAGCTTTGTCGTGATGGAGGTACGCAAGCAATGCGCTTGGAGCCGCACCCAGCCTGAGCTCTACCATTTCCGACCCGCTCATGGGCGAGAGGTGGATCTCGTGCTCGAAACCGCCGACGGACGGATCGCGGGCGTAGAGGTCAAAGCGGCCGCTTCCGTGAATTCAGCAGATTTCGCCGGCTTGCGGCTACTCGCGGAATTGTCTGGACGCCGCTTCCATCGCGGCGTGGTGCTCTACACGGGCGACAACACAGTTCCATTCGCCCCGAACATGCACGCGGTTCCCCTCCGCGCCCTATGGCAGTGGCGTGCAGGTGACTTTGCCGTATGAGCGAGGAACCTTGGAGCCTAGAGCCTCAGGCCTCAAACTGATCGCCTAGTATCTCAAAGTGTCAAATCGGAACCTTGTGGAAGCCCTCCCTGGCAATCAGCGGGCCCTGGTTCGACGGTCAGAAGACGATGACCCCACCCCAAACCTTCGGACTACTACGACCGCGACCAGGCGGACGAGGCGATCCGAGATGCCGAAGACATCCTTGGATTCTGTGAAGGTGCGATCCGTTCCTCGATCGGAGGTTGAGGGCGCGCTTGCACAATGGGCGAGACTGACCGCAAAGCAGGATTCGCGGCTCCAGCGCGTAGGTTACTTTGGTTCCTACGCTCGCGGCGACTACACGCCTGCGAGCGACTTGGATGTCTTGATTGTAGTCTCTGACAGCCAAACGCCAAGGCATCGCAGAGCGCTAGAGTTCGATCTTCGGCAGATGCCGGTGGGATGCGAGGTATTCGTCTACACGACGGAAGAGTTGGCGCGGCCTCTGGTTGAAGGCGATTGGCTGCATACGATTCTTCCAGAAACCATCTGGGTCTTTCCTCGGGTTTCGTGACGGCTCGTGTGGCGCTGCTTGACGCAGCTCTCAGATGTATGGTAAACATATATGGCAAATGAAAACAACCGTCTATTTGCTGGATGCCGACTATCGGCGGATCAAGGCTCTGGCCCGAGAACAGAATCGCAAGGCGGCGGAACTGGTGCGCGAGGCAGTCGGAGAGTACGTTCGCCGGCACCGGCCGCTGTCGAAGCCCAAGAGCTTGGGTGTTGGTCGCAGCCGGCGCGGCGATCTTAGCGAGCGGGCTGAAGAGTTGCTGCAGGGGATGGGCCGCCGCAGGTGATCGTCGCCGATACCGGCGCTGTGTTGGCGTTGATCGACGCCGATGATCGCCACCACCGAAGGTTGCGGGGACTGTTCGAACAGGATCCCGAAGTCTGGATCTTGCCGTGGGCCGTGCTTCCCGAAGTGGACTACCTCGTGTCTGAGCACCTGGGTGCGCGGGCCCAAGAAACGTTGCTCAGCGATCTCGCGGCGGGCAACTACATCGTGGAGTGGGGACAGGAAAGCGATTTGCTGCGGGCCGCAGCGATTTGCCGACGCCACCGCGCGCTTCGAGTGGGGCTGGTGGACGGCGTCGTCATCGCCACGGCGGAGCGCCTGGGTGCCGAGGCGATCGCGACGCTCGATCTGCGGCACTTCGGCGCGATCGAGATCGACGGACATCCGAAACTGCTCCCGCGCGACCTGTCCTGAGGCTGGTTCGCAGGGCCGGTCGGGCGGGGACAAGCCCCGCCCCTACAGGGGCATCGGCGAGGTCACGGCAGCGCCGCTTGGCTTGGGGCTTGGATGGCCATATAAAAATATGGCCAGGAAGACCACAATCGAAATCGATCAGGAAAACCTGAAGGAGCTCATGGATCTCCTGGGCATTCACACCAAGTCGCTAGCGGATTTCGAAGCGGGCGACGTCGAGCGCTTCGATCGCGAGGGTGTTCGGCGTGGTCAGCGCCAGCGCCACGCTGTAGATGCCCGGCTGCTCGGTCAATCCGAGGCCGGCCAGGCTCAGAAGCGGTAAACCCTGGACGTCGAGACCGGGCGGCAGCGTCACCGCTTGCAGCAGCGCAACGAAGTCGGCCGGATTCAAGGGGTCGGCGGCGACCGGCTGCAGGGCTGCGTCGAACAAGGTCAGCGCCCCGGCTGGATCCAGCAGCGCGAGGTAGACATCAACCGTTCGGGCAGGCCCGTCGAGGTTGCTGGCGCCGACCGCAATCAAGATTTCAGCCCCCGAGGAAAAACGCGGCGCCGGGACGCTGACGTCGGCGGCGAAGCTGGGTCGCAGGCGATAGATGGTGGTCGGCGTGCTCAGGTAGAGATCGCCGTCCGGCGCCATCCGAATCTCGAGCACGTGCTCCAAGCCGCGCACGAAGATCGATTCCTCGAGCGCCGCGGTGTAATCGGGCGGGCTCAAGCGCACCCGCCGGATCAGCCCGCTGTTGAACTCGCCGTAGAACAGGTCGTTCCACAGCTCCTGCGGGTAGCGGGTGCCGGAGTAGAACGCGATGCCGGTGATGCCGATGGTGCGCGGCAGGTTCACGACCGGATCCGAATACGCCGGATTCGCATTGGGTCCGGTATCGCTCGGCCAGCCGTAGTTGGCCGCCGGCAGCAGCAGGTTGATCTCGTCGTCGGCTTGGGGACCGTTGTCGCTGAAATAGGGCAACTGGGTGATCGGATGGAAGTCGAGGCCGAAGCTGTTGCGCACCCCGAGTGCGTAGAAGCTGCTGGCCGGCACCGGATTGTCCGGCGCCGGTGCGCCCTCCCGGGTGATGCGATGGATCTTGCCGAGCGGCGAGCTCAGGTCCTGCGCCGCGGCGGGCTGGTCGAAGTTCTCCCCGTAGGTCACGATCAGGCCGCCGTGGCGATCGAAGCCGATCCGGCCGCCGTTGTGCTGCAGGCCGGCGGGCAGCGTGAAAATGAACTTGGGCTCGATCCCGATGTCACCCCTGGCGGTAAGGCGGGTCAGACGGTTCTGGTACGGCGCCGGGGCGGTGTGGTAGACGTAAACGTAGCCGTTGTCGAGAAACTCGGGATCGACGGCGAGGCCGAGCAGGCCCGCGCCGGCATGCGGCTCGGTCGGCACGACCGCGAACGGCTGCGCTTGCAGCACCCCGTCGCGGACCAACCGGATCCGGCCGCTGCTGAGCTCGCCATACAGCAGCCGGCCATCGGGCGTAAAGGCGAAAGCGGCCGGGTAATCGGCATCGGCCACGACCGTCTCGAGTCGGAAGCCGGGCGGCGGCTGAGCCGCCCGGGCGATCAGGCTCGAGCCGAGCAGGAGAGCCAAGACGGCATGGCGCACCTCTGGATGATAATCCAAGTCAAGTCGAAAACCGCTGGCGCTGGGATTGCGGGGAATGCGCCGGCGCCGCTGACCTTTGGCCGGCCTTCGGTTAGACTATTCGGCTGAGCCAGAGGCGGAACGTGCCCCTGTACCGATCACGAAAACACCGCATGTTGGGAGGGGTCTGCGGCGGGATCGCCGAGTACACCGGACTGCGCCCGACCGCGGTGCGGATCGCCTACGTGATCCTGTCGGTTCTCTCGGCGGCGTTTCCAGGCATTTTGGTCTACATCATCCTGTGGATCGCGATCCGGCCGGCGCCGCGCGAGTAGCCGGCCGGGATTCAACCACTCGATCCACTGGGGAAAGGAGAGGCGATGGCGGAATTCGTGCGAGTGGCCAAAAAGAGCGAGCTCGCTCCCGGCAGCTGCACGACGGTGCAGGCCGGCGAGACCGAGGTGGCTCTGTTCAACGTGGACGGCAAGTTCTACGCCATTCACAACACCTGCAAACACCGCGGCGGACCGCTTGGCGAGGGCGATCTGGAGGGCAAAGAGGTCACCTGTCCGTGGCACGGTTGGACCTACGATGTGACCAACGGCAAATGCACCTTCAATGAAGAAGTCAGCGTCGCCTGTTACGAGGTCCAGGTCGACGGCGACGACGTGATGGTGAAGGTCTGAGCTCCGACCCTTTGGTTTTCCGGCAGCTCAAGGCCGGCCGCGACTTCGCAGCCCAGAACCCGGTGGCCGGCCAGATGGTCAACTTCGTCTATCTGATCGGCGACCGCGAGAGCGGCGAGGCGGCGCTGGTCGATCCGGCCTGGGACGTGCGCGGCCTGCTCGAGGTGGCCGCGGCCGAAGGGCTCAAGGTGCGCCGCGCCCTGATCAGCCACTACCACCCGGACCACGTCGGCGGCAACCTTTTCGGCCACATCGTGGAGGGTCTGGCGGCGCTCCAAGAGTTGCAGCCGGTCCAGGTGCACGTCGAGAAACACGAGGCCGAAGGGCTGCGGCGGGTGACCGGCCTCTCGGCCGGCGACCTGGTCTGCCACGACAGCGGCGATCGGGTCCAAATCGGATCGATTCCGGTCGAGCTGATCCACACGCCCGGGCATACGCCGGGCAGCCAGTGCTTCTTGTTGGGAGAGCGGCTGGTCGCCGGCGACACCCTGTTCGTCCGCGGCTGCGGCCGGGTCGATCTGCCCGGCGGGGACCCCGAACAGATGTACTACAGCCTGACCCAGCGCCTGGCCCATTTGCCGGACGATACCGTGCTGTATCCGGGCCACGACTACGGTCCGACCCCGACCTCGACTCTGGGGGAGGAGCGGGCGGCGAATCTCTACCTGCGGGTGCCGTCCCTGCGCGACTGGCTGAGGATGATGGGCCGTGGCCTGATGGAGGAAATCTAGCGGGCGGCGGCTCGGACGCCTTCCGCGACCCAAGCTCAAAGGGGCGGTTACAATCAATGGTGGCGAGGATGTCGATGCGACGCGTTTTCGCAGGGCTGGTCTTTTTGCTATCGGTGCTTCCGGCCCCGGCGCACGATCCGAAGAGCACGGCGCCGCGTCTTCAAGTGCGACTCGGCTTGGGGCACGGCCAAGCGCTGCAGATCGAGTACCTCGCGCTGCATTGGAACCCGCGCGCTTACCGCAACATCCTCGCTTCGGACCGGATGCTGCGTTACAAGAACGCTTCGCTGTTCGGCGACCTCGGCACGGCGCGCTTCGACGTTGCGGTGGTGTTGGATGGCACCGAGCTGCCGGCGGGGGAGTACCAGCTCGGGTTCCTGCTTCAGGCCGATGGTTCGTGGCGCTTGCGTCTCGAAGGGGCGGGCGGGCAGGCGACGCTGGCGACCCGCACCGAAGGAGCCACCTTACGCTCCGACTATCTCACCATCGCGCTGATTCCGGCCCCGCCCAATGCGGTCTGGCTCGAAGCCGCCTGCGGGCCGCACCAGACCCGCCACCGAATCGAAGTCCCGTTCCTCACCCAGCACCACGAGTGAACGGTTCAGCCAGACGCTCCTTTTCGGCGGGCTGGTGCCTGATCCCCTTGGCGCTGGCGCAGTGGCCGGCGCTGGCGCTGGCCAATCGCATTGAGCCGCGCATCTTCGGCATGCCGTTTCTCTATGCCTGGCTGCTGCTGCTCTATCTCGCGGCGATCGCGCTGCTGATCCGGGCAGCCTGGCCCGATCGTTAGACCGTGATGCCTGCTGAGACCAGGATTTCAGTGGGCCGCTGGGGCGCGCGTGGGTGGCATGGGCACGCGCAGCGCGCCCATGGACGACCTCGCTCGCGGCGCGGACCTCGACCATGGGCGGCCTTCGGCCACCCATGCCACCCCTTCAGGACCATGCGGGGATATCAAGGGCGCAGCCCTTGACTAGTTGGCTCGTGTCCCCCGCACTGATCGCCAGCTCGATCATCGTGCTCTATCTGGCGCTGTGTCTGGCGCTGGGGCTGTTGTCGCATTCCCGGCTCCTGCCGGGCTCGCTGGAAGATTTCTTTCTCTACGGCCGCCGGGCCAAGTTTCTGGTGCTTTACCTCACGATCGTCTCCACCTATCACAGCGCCTTCGCTTTTCTGGGCTCGGTCGGGTACTTCTATCGCCACGGCATCGGCTTCTGGGCCGCCGGCAGTTGGACCATCCTGACCGGCCTATTGACCTGGATCCTGGGGGGCCGCGCCTGGGCGCTGGGCAAGCGCTTCGGCTACATCACGCCGGCGGAGATGGCCGGCGATTTCTACACCAGCCGCACCGTGCGCATGGCGATCGCGACCGTATCGGTCCTGTTCACCATCACCTACATTCAGGTTCAGAGCCTCGGCCTGGGCTATATTCTCAGCGTCGCCAGCGGCGACCGAATCCCGTTCGCCCTCGCCTGCGGGGTGCCGCTGGCGGTGACCGCGGCCTATCTGCTGCTCGGCGGCGTGCGCGCAGTCTACTGGACCGACGTGCTGCAGGGCGTCTGGATGTACGTTGCGGTCTGGACCGGCGGCTTGTTTCTCGCCGTGTACCTGTTCGGCGGCGTGGGGCCGCTGTGGGATCGAGTCAGCTTGACCCGGCCGGAGCTGCTCACCTTGCCCGGTCCGCTGGGACAATTCACCTACCTGCACTGGTTCAGCCTGGTGGTGATCTTCTCGTTCGGCGTGGTGCTCCAGCCGCACTTCTTTCTCAAGTTCTTCACCGCCGAGAGCGGGCGCACGCTGCGGCGTTTGGGCGCAACCACGCCGATCTATCTGATGACGCTCTATATCCCGACCGCCTGGGTCGGCCTGGGCGCCGCGGTGGTGCGCCCCGGCAGCAACCAGCCCGACGCGCTGTTTCCGGAGCTGCTGCTCGAGCATGCGCCGGCGTGGCTCGCCGGCTTCATCCTGGCCGGCGCGGCGGCGGCGGCGATGTCCACCCTTTCGGGAATCCTTCACGCCAACATGACCGTGCTGTCGCGCGATCTGTTCCAGGGCTACCTGCGGCCCCAGGCTTCCGGCGCGCAGGCGATCCGTTTCGGCCGCTGGTGCGTGGTCTTGATCACGGTGCTCGGCTTCGTCCTGACCATGGTCAATCCCGGGTTCCTGGTCCAGTTGGTCGCGATCTCGGGCGCCGGCGCGCTGCAGCTGCTTCCGGCGGTGCTCGGCAATCTCTTTCCGCGCCGGATCCGTTTTGCCCGCGACGGCGTCTTGGCCGGGTTGGCGGTCGGCCTGGCGACTCTCTGCGCCACGCTGTTCGGGCTCGGGGAATGGTTGGCTCCGCACCCATTGGGGCTGCATGCCGGCCTCTGGGGTCTGATCGCCAACGCGACCACGGTCGCGGCGCTGAGCCGCGCCGCCGCGCGCGGGCCGCGCGCCGCGGTGGTGGAGAGCTGCCTGGCCGAGTTCGCCGACGCGCGCGAGCCGCTGTTCGATGGCGAGCCCAAGTGACGCCGAATCCCTCGTTGCTCCAGCTCGGCGTCGATGTCGGCGGCACCTTCACCGACTTCGTGCTATGGCAGGACAGCGAGATCCGCACGCTCAAGCTGCCGTCGACGCCCGCTGACCCCAGCGCGGCGATCCTCGAAGGCGTGCGGCGCCTGTGCGGCGGCGCGCCGGTCTTGCTGGTGCACGGCTCGACCATCGCGACCAACGCTTTGATCGAGCGCCGCGGCGCGCGGGTCGCGCTGATCACCACCGCCGGGTTCGAGGATCTGCTGCGCATCGGCCGGCAGGATCGTCCGGACCTGTTCGATCTGCGCGTGCGCCGCGCGCCGCGGCTGGTCGAACCGGACGACTGCTTCGGCGTGGCCGAGCGGATCGGGCCGGGCGGGACGGTCGAGCTCGCGCTGGGAGCCGCCGCGATCGAAGCGCTGCTGCCGCAGCTTGAAGGCTCATCGGCCGAAGCGCTGGCGGTCTGCCTGTTGCACAGCTACGCCGAGCCGTCCCACGAGCTGGCGCTGGGGCGCGCTTTGGAGCCGCTGGGCCGTCCAGTCTGCCTGTCCCACCAGGTGCTGCGCCAGATCCGCGAGTACGAGCGCGCTTCGACCACGGTCGCGAACGCCTACCTGCTGGCGCTGATCGAAGGCTATTTGCAGCGCCTCGCCGCTCCGCTGGAAGGCTCGCGGGTCGAGATCCTGGGCTCGGACGGCGGCCGGCTGGCGCTGGCGGCCGCGCGGCAGGTCCCGGCCCGGCTCGCGCTTTCGGGACCGGCCGGCGGGGCGGTGGCCGCTCAGGCGCTGCTCGAACAGCTCGGCGTCGAGCGCGCCCTGGCCTTCGACATGGGGGGCACCTCGACCGACGTCAGCTTGATCGCCGGCGAGCTGCCGCTGGTTCCCGAGCGCGAGGTCGCCGGCGTGCCGATCTACCTGCCTTCGGTCGATATCCACACCGTGGGCGCCGGCGGCGGATCGATCGCCTGGGTCGATCCGGGCGGCGCGCTCAAGGTCGGACCGCAGTCGGCCGGCGCCGACCCCGGGCCGGCCTGCTACGGGCGCGGCGCCGAGCTCACGGTCACCGATGCCAATTTGCTCTTGGGCCGGCTGCTGCCGGACTATTTCCTCGGCGGCGCCCTGCGTCTCGATGTCGAGCGCGCCCGCGCCGCGGCCGCGCCGCTGGCGCGGCGACTGGGCCTGGCGGAAGCGGCGCTGGCCGAGGGCGTCCTGCGGATCGTGATCGCGAACATGGCGCGCGCCCTGCGCTCGATGAGCGTCGCGCGCGGCTACGATCCGCGGAGCCTGCCGCTGGTGGCGTTCGGCGGGGCCGCCGGGCTTCACGCGGCCGGCCTGATCGAAGAGCTGGAGCTGCCGCGGGTGATCTTCCCGCCGCTCGGCGGCCTGCTCTCGGCCTACGGCATGCTGTGGGCCGAGCCCAGCGTCGAATGCTCGCGCACGGTGCTGCTGGCCTTTGACGATCCGGCGCTGCTGGCGGCGGAGGGCGCGGTCGCCGCGGAAGCGGAGGCCGCGGCGCGCGCTCAGGGATTGCGGGAGCTCGAGCTGCGCCGCTGGGCCGAGCTGCGCTACGAAGGGCAAGGGCAGGCGCTGCGGGTACCCTTCAGCCGCGCGCCCGGAGCGCTGCGGGAGCGCTTCGAGCAGGCGCACCGCCGGCTCTACGGCTACCTCCACGAAGGCCGTTCGGTCGAGGTGCTCAACCTCGGCGTGCGGGCGGCGGCCGCCGCGCTCAAGCCGCCGCTCCGCGATCCGGTGGAAACGGCGGCCGCGGTTTCTTGGGAGCGCCGCAAGCTGATCCACCGCGGTCGCAGTTGGGACGCGGCGGTGCGGCCGCGCTCGACGCTCGCCGAGTCGGTCCACGGCCCGGCGCTGGTGGTCGAGACCAGCAGCACCATCTGGGTGCCGGCCGAGTTCGAGCTGCGCCGCGGACCGGCTTCGGTTCTGATCTTGGAGCACCGCCGTTGAACGCCTGGACGCCGGATCCGATTCTGCTCGAGGTCTACGCCAACCGTTTCAGCGCGATCGCCGAGGAGATGGGCGTCCTGCTGCAGCGCACCGCGTTCTCGCCCAACATCAGCGAGCGGCGCGACTACTCCTGCGCCGTGTTCGGTCGGGACGGCGAGCTGGTGGCGCAGGCGGCGCACATCCCGGTCCATCTCGGCTCGATGGCCAGCGCGGTGCAAGCGGTTCAGTCCGCTCTCGATCTGGGTCCCGACGATGCGGCCGTGGTCAACGATCCGTACGCCGGCGGAACCCATCTGCCCGACGTGACCGTCGTGATGGCGGCGGCGAGCGCGGCCGGCCGGGCCGATTTCTTCGTCGCCAGCCGCGCGCACCACGCCGACATCGGCGGGCCGCGACCGGGCTCGATGCCGCTGGTCGATCACATCGACCGGGAGGGGCTGCGGCTGGCGCCGCAGCTTCTGGTCCGCGGCGGCCGGCTCGAGGCGGGGCTGTGGCGGCGACTGCTCGGCTCGGTGCGCGCTCCGCGCGAGCGCGCCGGGGATTTCGAGGCCCAGCTCGCCGCCTGCCGCACCGGCGCCGAGCGGCTGCGGGAGTTGGCGGCGCGCGAGGGGAGCGAGCAGCTCCAGCGCTACGCCGCCGCGCTGCAGGCGCACGCCGAACGCTGTCTGCGCGACCTGATTCGCCGCCTGCCGGATGGCCGCTACCGGTTCGAAGATTTTCTCGACGACGACGGCTTGGGAAGCGAGGACCTGCGCATTCGCGTGACCTTGGGAATTGACGGCGACAGCATCGAGGTCGATTTCACCGGCACCGCGCCGCAGGCCCGCGGCCCGGTCAACGCACCGCTGGCGGTGAGCACCGCGGCGACGCTCTACGTGCTGCGCTGCCTGGCCGATTTCCCCCTGCCGGTCAACGCCGGACTGTTGCGCCCGGTGCGGCTGGTCGCGCCGCCTGGCTGCTTGGTCCACGCCCGGCCGCCGGCCCCGGTCAGCGCCGGCAATGTCGAAACTTCGCAGCGGATCGTCGATGTGCTCCTGGGGGCGTTCGCTCAGGCGCTGCCCGATCGGATTCCGGCCGCCAGCCAGGGCACGATGAACAACCTGCTGCTGGGTCGCGGCCAGCCCGACGATCCGGCGGCGTTCGCTTATTACGAGACCATCGCCGGCGGCTGTGGCGCCGGCCCCGGCTGGGACGGCGAGAGCGCGATTCAGATCCATATGACCAACACCCGCAACACCCCGATCGAATCGCTCGAAAGCGCTTACCCGCTGCGGGTCCGCGAATACCGCCTGCGGCGCGGCAGCGGCGGAGCGGGGAAGTGGCGCGGCGGCGACGGCCTGATCCGCGCCATCGAAGTGTTGGAAGACGGCCTCGATCTGACCTTGATCACCGAGCGGCGGCGCCGCGGTCCCTACGGTCTCGCCGGCGGCTCCCCCGGCACCCCGGGCGAGAATCGGATCGTGCGAGCGGACGGTTCGGTCGAAATATTGCCGGGCAAAGTCGAACGAACCTTGGCGGCCGGCGACCGCATCGTGATCTCCACTCCCGGCGGCGGCGGCTTCGATGGTACCAACCGATGACTCGTTCCGCTGGGAGCTAAGCGTGGCTCAGCCGGGAGGTTGGGATTCGGCGAGGGCGCGCTGGAGTTGGAGGCGGAGGCGGTCGACTTTGCCTTTGTAGGCCTTGAGCTCGGCCAGGGCGGCGCGTTCTTCCTCGTCGCCGGGGTGATGGTCATCGATCGCGGCGTCGAGCGCGCTGTCGATCGAGGCGGCGCCGCGGTCGGCGGGCTCGCCGCGCAGGAGCTGGCGCACGGCTTGGATCATCTTGGTGTCGTAGCGCATGACCCGGCCCAGAAGATCGGGGTCGCTGAGGCGGCCGCGGGGGGCGCGGACGGAGAGGTGCTGCTCGTAGAGGAGGCGGAGTTGCTCGAGCGCGGGGCAGTCCCTCACCCCTTCCCCTCTCCTTGCAGGCCCCGCGGGTCCGGGGGGAGAGGGGAATGGGCGGCGACGGCGGCGGGCTCGCGGTGATTCAGCAGGCCGTAGGCGCGCAGCTTGCGGTACAGGTGGCTGCGCTCGACGCCCAGAATGCGTGCGGTTTGGGATACGTTGCCGCGGCAGAGCTGGAGCGCGCGGCGGATGTAGTCGGTTTCGAAGCGCTCGCGCGCTTGGCGCAGCGGACCGAGGTCGGTGGATTCGAGGACCTGCACGGCGCCGGGCTCGCGCAGCGCCGCCGGCAGATCCGCCAACGTGATCACCGGCTCGAGCACCGTGATCATGAAGCGCTCCATCATGTTGCGCAGCTCGCGCACGTTGCCGGGCCAATCGTAGGTGCGCAGCGCCTCGACCACCGCGGCCTCCAGCTGCTTGGGGGCGCGGCCGTACTCGCGACCGTAGAGCCGCAGGAAATGGTTGGCGAGCAGCGGAATGTCCTCGCGGCGCTCGCGCAGCGGCGGCACCCGCAACGGCACCACGTTGAGGCGATAGTAGAGATCGTCGCGGAAGCGCCCGCCGCGCAGCTCCTCTTCCAGGTTTTTGTTGGTGGCGGCGATGACCCGGACATCGATGTCGATCCCGCCGCTGCCGCCGACCGGTTCGATCCGGCCTTCCTGCAAAGCGCGCAGCACCTTGGCCTGGGTCTTGAGGCTCATGTCGCCGATCTCGTCCAAAAACAAAGTGCCGCCGTCGGCGAGCTCGAATTTGCCGCGCTTGTTGGCGGTGGCGCCGGTGAAGGCGCCGCGCACGTGGCCGAACAGCTCGCTCTCGATCAGCTCCTCGGGGATGGCGGCGCAGTTGACTTCGACGAACGGCTGGGCGGCGCGGCGGCTCTGGGCATGAATCGCGCGCGCCACTAGCTCCTTGCCGGTGCCGTTGTCGCCCAGGATCAGCACCCGGCCGTTGCTGGGGGCGGCGATCGCGATCTGCTCGCGCAGCGAGCGGATCGCGGGCGTTTCGCCCAGCAGCACCGTGCTCTCCTCGAGCTTTTCCTTGAGCCGCCGGTTCTCCTCCTCGAGGCGCCGCTGCTTGAGCGCGTTCTGGACCGTCAGCACCGTCTTGTCGAGCGACAGCGGCTTTTCGAGAAAGTCGAACGCGCCCAGCTTGGTGGCCTTGACCGCGGTCTCGATGGTGCCGTGGCCGCTGATCACGACCACCGGGCAGGCCGGATCGAGCTCGTGGGCGCGGCGCAGGACCTCGAGGCCGTCGAGCTCGGGCAGCCAGACGTCCAGGATGATGGCCTCGAAGCGCTGGTCGCCGGCCAGCAGCTTGAGGCACTCCTCGCCGCTGCTGACCGCGCTGACTTGGAACCCCTCGTCTTGGAGCACACCGCGGATCGCCGCGCGCACTCCGGACTCGTCGTCGACGATCAGGATGCGGTTCATGCCGGCAGCTCGATTACGAAGCGCGACCCGCGCGGCTGATTGTCCTCGACCGCGATGGTGCCGTGGTGTTCCTGGACGATGCGGTGCACGATCGCCAGGCCCAATCCGGTGCCGCGGCGCTTGGTCGAGAAGTAGGGCAGAAACAACCGATCCCGATCCTCCGGCGGAATGCCGGGGCCGGTATCCGCGACCTCGATGCGGGCCAGGCGCAGGTGCGGCACATAGTGGGTCGACAGGATCAGGGCGCCGCGGTGGTCCATCGCTTCGACCGCGTTGTCGATCAGATTGCGCAAGATGCGCTTGAGGCTTTCGGGGTCGAAGCGCACCGGCGGCATGGCGGAATCGAAATCCAGCCGCAGGTCGATGTCCTGCAGCACGCCGTTGTAGAGCTTGAGCGTGGCATCGATGGCACCGGCCAGATCGCCGGGCTCGGGGCTGATCGCGGGCATCCGCGAGTAGCGGGTGAAGGCGTCGACCAGGCGCTTGAGCGACTCGACCTCCTCCAGAATGGTCTGCGAGCATTCGCGCTCGAGCGCGTCGGCGCCGCCGTGCTCGCTGCGTTTGAGCAGCCGCTGGGCCGAGAGCTGAATCGGGGTCAGCGGGTTCTTGATCTCGTGGGCGATGCGGCGCGCGACCTCGCGCCAGGTGGCGGCGCGCTCGGCCTTGATCCGCTCGCTGAGGTCATCGAGCGCGACCAACGTGCCTTGGCCTTCCTCGGCCAGCGGAGTGCAGATCAGAGCCAGGCTGATGCGGCGCCGGTTGCGGCTCAGCAGATGGATTTCGCGCTCGAACGGTTGACGGCTGCGACAGGCTTGGATCAGGGTTTCGCGCAGCTCGGCGAACTCGTTGCCTTCGAGCGCCGTGGCGAGCGGGGTGCCGGCCGGCGGCGGCGCGCTGAAGCCCAGCAGCCGAGCGGCAGCGCGATTGACGGTGGTGAGGCGGCCATCCTGGTCGAGCGTCATCACCCCGGTGGCGATGGTTTGCAGCACCGTCTCGATATAAGCCCGGCGCGCCTCCAGCTCGCGGTTGGTCGAAACCAGCTGCTGGGTGCTGCGCTCGATCTCGGCGCGCCCGGCGGCGAGCTCCGAGGTCATGCGATTGAAGCTCTCGACCAGCATCCCCAGCTCGTCCCCGACCTGGACGTCGATGCGGTGGCCGAGGTCGCCGCTGCGGACCTTCTGAGTCGCCTCGGCCAGCAATTGGATCGGAACGGTGATCTCCTTGGACAGGAACCGTCCGACCCAGACCGAGGAAAAGACCAGAATCAACATCAGCAGCAGCAAGAGCGACAGATAGGAGCGCAGGATCGATCCGCGCGCGGCCCGGATCGCGGTGTAGTTGAGGTACTCGCGCTGGATTTGGGCGGAGCGAGCGTACATGCCGGAGTTGAGCTGCGCGCCGGCGAGCAGGACATAGGGTTGGTCTTGGGCCAGCGCCAGCGGCAGCGCGCAGGCCATGGTCAGAGTGCTGCCCGAGAAGATCGGCTGCAGATTGAGATCCTGACCGTCTCGCGCGCGCTCGAGCTGTTCGAGCGGAATCGCGACCTCACGCGCTTTGGCGGAGGCCGACTCGGCCGCGGCCAAGACTCTCAGCTCCGGCGAATAGACCACTAGCAGATCAAGGTGATGGGTGACCCGGGCCCGGTCGAGCCAGGCGCGCAGTGCCGTCGGGCCCTCGGTTTGGCTGCGCGGAGCAAGCCGGCTAAGTTGCAGCTCGTCGCGCAGGCTGCGCCCCGCGGTCAGAATCGCGGCTTCCTGGCGCGAGACCAAGGAGCGAGCGGTCTCGACCGCGAATTGAATGGTGCGATGCACCGGGCGCCCGAACCAGAAGTCGATCGCGTTGGCGATCAGATCGCTCGCCACCAGAAACAGCAGCACGGCCGGCACCAGCGCAAGGCCGGTGAAAATCACCACCAGCTTGGTGCGGAATTTGGAGCCGAGCTGCTTGCGGCGGCTCTCGATGTAAAGCTTGATCAGATCGCGGCCGAGGACGAAGACCAGCACCAACGCGAGCAGAATGTTGATCAGCTGAATGGCGTTGAGCAGGATGCTGGGGGCCAGCGAAGGGAAGTCCTGAGGGTTGCGCTGGATGTAGAACTCCAGGGTTCCAAAGCAGGCCAGCGCGACCGCCAGGATCAAAATGAAGATGCGGCGATGACGCCTTTTGGAGCTTGGATCGGTCGACAGTGGCGGTGGCTGGCTCAAGGGACGGTGTGGCGATTCTGCCACACCCAGAGCTTACCCCACGGCCGCCGGGCTAGGCAACACCATCTTGCGCCACGAAGCAGACGGCGCCCTATCCGCCGCCTGGGTTTAGGGGCGGTAGGCGGCGGCGCGGCTGGTAGCCGGCTGTACCAGGAAGCCCTGCTGGCGCAGCTCGCGGCGGGTCACCAGCGACCAGCTTTCGGTACGCTTCAAGACCTCATTGGCGAGCGCCGCGTGCAGGGTGTGGCCGCCTTTGTAGGCCACCAGGTGCCCCAGGATCGGCATGCCGATCAGGGCCAGATCGCCGACCGCATCGAGGACCTTGTGGCGCACGAACTCGGTCTTGAACCGCAGCGCCGGGTTGAGCAGACCGGCCTCGGTCAGGACGATGGCGTTGTCGAGCGAACCGCCGCGAATCAGTCCGGCTTTGCGCAGGGCCTCGGCCTCGCTGAGAAAACCGAAGGTGCGAGCGGGTGCGATCTCGTCGGCAAAGCTCGATGGCAGGATGCGGAAGCGCTCGAACTGGCGCCGGATCAGCGGATGATCGAAACGGATCGTATAGGAGATCGTGAAGCCCTCGTGGGGATAGAGCGTGGCGCTCTTGTCGCCTTCGGTGACGCCGATCGGCTCCTGGATCTTGATATAGCGCCGCGGCCTGGGCAGATGCCGAATGCCGGCTTCGCGCAGCAGGTAAACGAACGGCGCCGAGCTGCCGTCCATGATCGGAACTTCGGCGGCGTCCAGCTCGACTCGCAGGTTGTCGACTCCGAGCCCCCAAGCGGCGGCCAGCAGATGCTCGACCGTGTGCAGAACGCAGCGCCCGCGGCTCAGGGTGGTTGCGTGGTTGGTGTCGGAAACGAACTCGAGTCGGGCAGGAATCTCGGGCGACGAAACGTCGGTGCGCCTGAAGGTGATGCCGCTGTCGGCCGGCGCCGGCTTCAGCACCAGCTGGATACGCTGGCCCGAGTGCAGGCCGACGCCTACACAGCGTATCTCTCTCGATATGGTCTGCTGGAGTTGCATCCCCTATGATCCCCCTTCCTAATAACCCTCATGTCCTGTGAAGCAGTAAGCAAGCGAGGTGCCTTACGGATTATCCTTCGGGTCCTCCGAGCTATCTTGTTGTAAACAAATGGATAACATGGAATTTAGGCGTCTCTCCTCCCGCGTGGATTTTGTAAGGTTTGTTGCTTTTATGCAACAGTTTCTGGGCTTCTTGTCTCCCCCTAGAGACGCTTCGAGTTGCCGAGTCTACTCGGTCCCCGAAGGGGCGATCAAGTGAATCTTGGGGGCCATGCTCGAGCCCGGTCCGGCCCGGAGGCCGCCGCAGATCGCCCTTCGGCGCCGTTGCGGAGGATCTTGGTTGTGACCTCGGACGTTCCGTTCGTATCCGGGGGCCATCGGGTCATCGCCCATTCCCTGGTGAGCGCCCTGCGGGAGCGCGGCTTCGAGAGCGAGCTCTGCACCACCCCCCAAAACCGATTCGGCCGCCAGGCTTCGGCCTATCTAGCCACCCGGTGGACCGATCTGGAGCTCACCGGTGACGGGTTTCCGGTCGATCAGATCATCTCGCTTCGGTTCCCCAGCTATGCCGCGCGCCACCCGCGGCATGTCTGCTGGCTCAACCATCGGATGCGCGAGTACTACGACCGCTGGGCGAGTTTCAGCGCCACCTTGGGGCGCGCCGCCCGGCTCAAGGAAACCGCCCGCCGATTCGTGATTCGGCGGATCGACGATTATTTGTTGCGCCGGGTCACTCGCCTGCTGGCCCAGTCGCGCAACGTACAGAACCGACTGCGGCGCTGGGGCGGCCTCGAAGCCGACGTGGTCTATCCGCCGCCGCCGCCGCGCGCCTATCGCACCGAGGCCTACGATCCGTTTATCTTGTTTGTCGGCCGGCTCCACCCGCTCAAACGCCCCGAGCTGTTGCTCGAGGCCCTGGCGCGCCTCCCCGGCGCAACCCTGCGCGGCGTCTGGGTCGGCCAGGGGGAGCTGCTCGAGAGGCTGCGCGACCGGGCGGCGGCGCTGGGTTTGGGGCCTAGGGTCGAGCTGCGCGGCTGGGTGGATGAGGCCGAGCTGGTCGAGCTGTACGCGCGCTGCCGCGCCGTGGTCTATCCTCCGGTCGATGAGGACTACGGTCTGGTGACATTGGAGGCGTTCCGCTCACGCAAACCGCTGGTCACCGCGCGCGACAGCGGGGGGCCCACCGAGCTGGTGCGGGACGGCGACAACGGTTTTGTGATCGAGCCCGAGGTCGAGGCGCTCGCCAGCGCGCTCGGGCGGCTGGCGAGCGAGAGCGGCCTGGCGCAGCGGCTGGGGGAGCGCGGCTACGAAGCCGCGCGGCCGATCACGTGGGAGGCCGCGCTGCAGCACCTGGTTCTTCGTTGACAGCCCGGTCGCGGAGTGCTTATCTCGAAGCGGAGCCGAGCGCATGAAGCCGATCTGCCTCCTGCTAGTTGCAGCCGTCGCAGCCGTCGCCAGCGGGGCCCCGGCCAGCGCACAAACGCCCGACCCGTTCGGCTCCGAGCTCGCGATCGACACGTTCGAGATCGTTGAAGCCGATGAGTCCCTGGTGAGCGGACCGCTCGAGCGGGGCAGCCGCGCCTACGTCTTGGTGGCGGTAACCGGAATGCGCCCGAACCGCAACGACTGGATCGAGCTGACTGGAGATTTGGCGCTGGTGGCTCCGGACGGGAAGATCGATCGGCGGTTCGAGAATCTGGTGGCCTACAAGGGTCCGCTGAACGCGTTCGAGCGCGACGACATGCGGCTGGAGCTCGACCCGACCGGCGGACCTCCGGCGGCCCGGTTGGTGTTTCGGCCCAGCTTCATTCTGCCCGCTCCGGTGGCGACCAGCGCGTTCGTCGCCCAGCTCACGGTCCAGCAGGGCGCCGAGCTGGCCGAGGCCGCTGTGCAGGTGACGGTGGCCGGGATCGAGGGGCTCAAGGCCCGCGCCGGAGATCTTTGGGTCGAGGGCATCCGCATCGCCAACGGACGCGACCCGGAAGCTCCGGGCGGCACGCGATTCAAGCGTGGCCAACCGCTCTACCTCCACGCCTCGGTGCGCGGCTACCGCAGCGAATCGAACGGCACCGTGCGCTTGGCGCTCGACGCAAGACTGCTTCATGGCGACGGCCGAGCCGAGCCGAGAAAGCGTTGGGTCACCCTCGACCAGCGACTCGAGCGGGTCGGCATGCCGCTCAACCTGCAGGTGCTCATGCCGCTCGACCCGTCGCTGGCGCCGGGCGCCTACCGGGTCGAGCTCTGGGTCACCGATCTGCCGTCGCAGCGAACCGCCCATCACTCGATCCTCTTCTACTTGGAATAGGCCCTTGCCGGACAGCTGGGTCGAGGTCGACCTCGATCGAATCGCAGCCAATTACGCGCTCCTGCGCCGCCGGCTGCCGGATGGCTGCGGCATCATGGGGGTGGTCAAATCGGAGGCTTACGGCCACGGCCTGATTCCGGTGGCGCGCCTGCTCGCGCAGCAGGGCGCCGAATGGCTCGGCGTGGCGCACGCCGACGAGGGCCTCGCGATTCGCGCCGCCGGCTTGAACAGTCCGATCCTGATCTTGTCCGGTTTTCTGCCTGGAGCGGAGCTCGAGCTGCTGCGGCGCGACCTGGTGCCGGCCTGTCACAGCCGGGAACAGATCGAGCTGCTGGCCCGAGCCGCGCGCGCGGCCGGAAAACCGGGGCGATTTCATCTCAAGATCGACACCGGGATGAACCGGCTGGGGATCGCTCCGCGCGAGCTCGGCCGAACGCTCGAATGGGTGCGAAGCCGCCGGGCGCTGCGGCTCGAGGGCGTGCTCTCTCATCTGGCCTGCGCCGATCAGCCACGCCATCCGCTCAACCAAAAGCAATTGCGGCGCTTCCGCGGCGCCCTGCGCCAGCTCGAGCGAGCGCGCGGCCAGCCGCGTTGGCGGCATCTGGCCAACAGCGCCGCGCTACTGCATTTTCCGCAGGCGTGCTACGACTTGGTGCGGGTGGGGCTGCTGCTCTACGGAGTGCCGCCGCGAGGCGCCAGCCTGCCGGCCGGAATCCTCCCGGCGCTCAGTTGGAAGGCCCGCGTGCTCAACCTCCGCGAGCTCGAGGCCGGGGAGTCGCTCGGCTACGGGGCGCGCTTCGTGGCGCCGCGCCGGATGCGCATCGGGATCTTGCCGGTGGGCTACGGTGACGGCTATCCCTGGCGCCTTGGCGGGCGCAGCGAAATCCTGGTGCGCGGCCGCCGCGCGGCGGTGCTCGAAACCGTCAGCATGAACCTGGTGGCCTTCGACGCCACCGGCATGGAGGCGCTCCGGATCGGGGAAGAGGTCGTGCTGCTGGGCGAAGCCGGCGCCGCCGCCGTCAGCGCCGCCGAGCTGGCGCGGCTCGCCGGCACGATTCCTTACGACATCTTGTGCGCCGCCCAGCGCGGCGCCCCGCGCACTTATCGAGGTGGCGACCGAATCAGCGCGGTGCCAACCTGACCGAATCGCGGCCTGGCCCGTTGCCGCTCACACCGCCGCCGGGCTAACTAGTCAAGGGCTTCGCCCTTGAATATCCGCCCCAAGGGTCGCGAATCGGGTGGCATGGGTGGCCGAAGGCCGCCCATGGACGAGGTCCGCGCCGCGAGCGAGGTCGTCCATGGGCGCGCTGCGCGTGCCCATGCCACCCACGCGGGAGGATGGCGGCAGATCCGCCGCCGGGCCGGGCGTTTGTTCGTTCTCTGCGACTGAACCAGCACGGCATCGTGGGCGGTGGAGCTGCCGTCAGCTGCGAGGCGCGCGAAGGAAGGGCGACGGAAGCGTACTGAAAGGTACGCTGGAGGAGCCCGACCGAGCGCAACGAAGCAGATGGCGGCAGATCCGCCGCCGGGCGCTAATAGACTTCTTCGAACGAGCGCAGCTTGGGGGCAAACCCGAGCTCGAAGCCCCATTCGAACCATGCGGCGCTGTTATGGGTGCCGCCCTCCGAGGCGCCGCCGGTGCCCGAGCCGGCGTATTGGCTGAAATAGAACGACTGTCCGAGGGTCTGCTTGCCATTGAGCCCGCTCTTGTAGCCGTGTTGTTGGCCCAGACCGCCGAGCCCTCGCGCCTTCGACGCGGTTTGGAGGTATTGCACAGTGCGTGCGCCTTGGTTGTCGAGAAATCCGGTTTCTCCGCTGGTAATGGAAGTGCCGCTCCGACACTCGTTTTTGATGAAGCGAGCGAACAGGCGCCCCGGGTAGGGGCTGGACCCGATCTCCTCGTTCATGCACGGATTGGTGTTCTCGATGTTGCCGACCAGGGTCGAAAAGACGACCGCTTCGGAGCTGCCGCCGCCGCGGGTGCAGGACCGGGTCATGATCAGCGGATCGGCCCAGACCCGCTCGCCGGTGGGCGTGCCGTCATCGGAGAGCAGAATCGGTTGGGTGTCGCTGGTTTCAAACACGTAGCTGTTTGCCGAGTTGATGTCGATCAAGCTGCAGTTGCCGCCGATCGGATCTTGGTCCTTGAGCCCATAGAAGGCGTAGGTCTGATCGGCCGGTGCTCGATCGTCCCCCCCGGTGCCAAAGTAGACGCGGGCCAGCTGGATCGGGTTGCCGCTCTGGTCGAGGGCGCTCTCGAGCGAGATCGCCGGCCGCACGAAGATCGGCATCGGCAGCGCTTCGGGATCGTCGTTGCTGGTCAGATTGACCTTGACGCACGGATTCCAGCCTCCTGAATCGCCGTTGACGGTCGTCGCGCCACTGACCGCGTCTTGATCGACGTCCGCGCTGGCCTGGTTATGGACGTCGAGACGCACCAAGCGGCCCTCCAGATCGCCGAAGTAAAGCCGGTCGATCCTTCCGTCGCCATCCAGGTCGACTCCGTTGGGCGAGCCGGGCAGCGCATTGGGGATGTTGGCGGCATCGTCCAAATCGGCCAGCGTGACTTTGTAACGCATATGGCCGGTTGCGATGTCGAGGGCATAGACTTGATTGCCTTTGAAGTCCGAATCGCCCTCGTTTTCGTCATAGCCGCTGGCGAAGAATGCATACCATTTGTCTTCGCCGTCATCGTCCACCGCCTGGGCAATGAACGGCACCGACCAGCTCTGCCCGGCCTCAGGGTCGTTGGCCACGCCGGGCTCACCGTCGTAGTCGTCGATCGCATCGCTCCACTCCCACAGCGGTTGCGGATTGCAGGTGTCGGTCACGTCCAGCGCGAAGTAGTAGTTGAGATCTCCGGTTCCGGTCCCCGGACCTTGGCCGAACACCACCACCGTGCGCCACTCCTTGAGGCCATCGCCGTCGACGTCGAAGTAGGCGTCCGACACCGCGGCGGTGGAGTCCACCATCGGCAGCCGGTTGTAGGCGACGCTGGTTCCGTCCTCGCTCACCAGGCGAGTCGATTTCAACTTGGGCACCACGTTGCGGGGGATGAAGGACCACGCCTCTCGGCCGCCGGTGGGGAAGTGATCGTCATCGTCGTCGCCGGTGACCTCTTCGTCGATCGGCGGTGGGTCGATGATGATATCGTCGTCGTCATCGTCGCCGGGCGACGGCAGGATATCGTCGGTGAACAGGCAGAAACCGCCGGTCAGCGAGAACGCGTGCACCATCCCGTCGTTGGCGCCGACCACGACCAT
>DASWHO010000001.1:0-11399 GCA_036398155.1 Acidobacteriota bacterium | reverse complement strand
GCCCATAAGCCCGGCGGCGGATAGGGCGCCGGCTGCCGCGTTGGGCTCGCTCGGCCTCCTCCAGCGTACCTCCAGTACGCTTCCGTCGGCGTCCCTTCGCCCGCCTTGCATCCGGCACCCTCTCCACCGCCCAACATGCCGTGCTAGCGCAGCGGCCAAGCTCGAACAAACGCCCGTAGCCCGGCGGCGGATCTGCCGCCGGCAACGGGAACTGGTACGAATTTCCGGCACGGCCAGGTTGCCGGTTCGGCGTCGCGGGAAATTCGTTACCTGTCCCCGTTGCCGCCGGCCTACCGGTAAGCTTCCGGCCCCCATGATTGCGTGCGGCGGCCCTAGCCTGACGGGCGGGGACAAGCCCCGCCCCTACATTTTCTTGGCCTGCCGCGCGCCTCGCGTACACACTTTGGCCCGGCCGGCCTTTCGGGGGGAGGTCTGGAAAAGGTGGCGGAGAGAGAGGGATTCGAACCCCCGGTACCCTTTCGAGTACAGCTGATTTCGAGTCAGCCGCCTTCGACCACTCGGCCATCTCTCCACCGCTTTTGGAACGCCAAACTATAGGCCCCGGCGCGGGCGAAAGAAAGTCTTGAGCAGCGCGGCGGCGGGCTCCGCCAGCACTCCGGAACGGACGGCCACGCGATGATTCAAATGCCGCCGCGCCAGCAGCCGCATCCGGGACCGCACCGCGCCGGCCTTGGGATCGAGGGCGCCGAACACCAGCCGCTCGATCCGCGCGTGCACCATGGCGGCGGCGCACATCGCGCACGGCTCCAGGGTGACGTACAAAGTGCAGCCCACCAAGCGGTAATTCCCCAAGCGGCGGGCCGCTCGTCGCAGCACCACGATCTCGGCGTGGGCGGTCGGATCGCGGGCCGCGATCGGGCGATTGTGCCCGCGGGCCAGCACCCGACCCCCGGCCACCAAGACCGCCCCTACCGGCACTTCGCCCCGGCCGGCGGCACGGCGCGCCTGAGCCAGGGCCAACCGCATGAATCCCTGATCCGGGTCCTGCAAGGGGAAAAGGGTTGGTACGCCCACGAGGATTCGAACCTCGGACCTTCTGGTTCGTAGCCAGACGCTCTATCCAGCTGAGCTATGGGCGCACCGAAGCTGCCGCTACTGCCCTACTCTACACGGCCCGCGGCGATCTGTGAAGGGCCGGAGTCGCCCTCCCCGCCGGCCGGGCCAGCCTAGGGGACGTAGCCGAGGGCGCGCAGCCTTTGGCGCGAATCCTCGTCGAGCTGAATCTCGGTCGAGCGTGCCGGGCCGCTCAGCAGCAGGTCGTGGCGCTGGAGCGACTCGGAGACGAAGCGCAGAATCGCCTCCTTGAGCTCCTGGGTCAGCCCGGGGTAAAGCGGCGCCAGGTTGAGGGTTTCAGCGGCATCGGAGCGTAGATCGTAGAGCTCGCTGCGCCCGCTGCGCGGCGTATAGATCAGTTTCCACCGCTCGGAGCGCACCGCGTAGCGCCAATCGCCTTTGGCATAGGCATAGCGCGGGAAATGGTCTTGACCGCGCAACAGCCCCAACAGGCTGCGACCCTCGAACTCGACCGGCGGCTGGACGCCGGCGAGCTCGAGCAAGGTCGGCGCCACATCGATCAGCCGCACCGGTTGGTCGACACGGCGGCCGGCGAACCGGCGCTGCGGGAAGCGGATCATCAGCGGCACCCGCAGCACCGGCTCGTAGGCGTCGACATGGCCGATCCGGCCGTGCTCGAGGAACTCTTCCCCATGGTCGCTGGTGACCACCAGGACCGGATCGATACCGGAGAGATCGATGGCGCGCAGCAGCTCACCGAGCTTGCGGTCCAGATAGACCAGCCCGCTATCGTACTGATCGGAAAGCAGCTCCGCCTCCTCGCGGGTAAAAGGCGTATCCGGCCTTGCGATCGCGCGCTGAAACAGCGCCGCGTCCGACACCCGCGGTTGGCTTTGGAGCCGCCCGATCCGCTCCGGATCCCTGAACAGCCCCTCGTATCCCAATCCGCTGCCGTACGGCAAGCCCTTGGCGTCGGAATGGAGGTCGAAATAGTGCAGAAACAGAAAAAATGGATGGCCGCGGTGGCTCCAGAGCCATGGGATCGCGTTGCGGTTGAGCCGCGGCGCGAACGCCAGGTGGGTGGGGTAATGAAAACGCGCGAAGCCTTGGTCGAAACCGTAGCGCGGGTGGACCCACTCGACCCCGGCGACGAACGCTGCGGTGTCGTAGCCGCGTTCCAACAGCGCCTCCGCCAGCGTGGTCCAGCGCGGGTCCAGTGAGCTGGTGGCGTAGACCCGGTGCACATCCGGGTAGGCCGAGGTCAGCAGCGACATATGAGACGGCAGGGTGTAATGGTCGGGCGCGATCGCCTGCTGAAAGACGACCGATTCGTGCGCCAACCGATCCAGATGCGGGGTGGTGATCCGGTGATACCCGGTGAGCGAGAGCCGGTCGGCGCGGCAGGTGTCGAGCGAAACCAGCACCAAGCTCGGACCCGGCGGCGTGCGCGCCCAGCGCCATAGAGCAACTCCCCCCGCCGCGAGGATCAGCACGGCCAACCCGGCCAGAGCCGCCGAAACCAGAGCGGGAGCGGGTTCGAGGGAGCGGCGCCGAACGGCGCGCTGCAGCAGCCAGATCAGCACCGCCGCCAGCGGCAGGTAGGGGGAAAACACGCCGGTGACGCCGAAGTACGACTGCCGCAGCAGCGCCCCGAACAGCCGGTAGATCAGATACAGGCAGCTCCAGGCCGCCGAAAGCAGCACGATGCGCTCGGTCCATCCACCCATCCCCCGAGGCAGGATCGGTCGCGCCGCGGCGGCCAGCGCAGCGGCAAGCAGCGTCCCGAGCAGGACCACCAGGAGCGATGCGCCCAGATAACCGGCGACCACCCGCAGGCCGGCGACGGCCGCGAGATAGGTTGCGCCACGCTCCAGGTGGCGATGATCGAGCACGTAGATCGCCGCCTGAGCGCATCCGACCATGAGCCCCCATAAAAGCGCGACGGTCGCCCCCAACGCCAGCGGCTCGCGGAAACGCTTGAGCCCGCTCATCGCTCTTCGAGCTCGAGCGTGCCGCTCAGGGTGCGCTGATCGCGGTGGACCATGGTTTCTAGAGGCCGAAATAGAGTCGGGTCGCCAGCTCCAGCGGCAGCCCCGCCGCCAGGATCTTGTTGGCCGTGCTTTCCACCGGATAGTCGACCCGGTAAAAGCGAACGCTGTGCTGCGCACCGTCATAGATGACGTAGCCGGCCCGCGGATCGTGGTCGCGAGGCTGCCCGACGCCTCCGCCGTTGACCAGATAGATGTCTTCGAGATCGAGCGGCACGGTCCCGGCCGGTTTGATTTCGACCACGGTGCGATAGGCGAACAGGCTCGGAACGTGAGTGTGGCCGAAGAAGCAGAGCTTCAAGTTGCGAGCTTCGAGCACCTGAAACGCCGCGGCCGCGTCGATCGGAGTGAACAGATAGTCGTCGCGGTGCAGCGGCGAGCCGTGCACCAGCAAGGGACCGCCATCCGGCAGCAGGGTGCGCTCCGGCAAGGCGCGCAGAAAGCCGCGATGCTCCTCGGCCAGCGACTCGCGAGTCCAGTCCAGGGCGGCGCGGGCGACCGGATTGAAATCCTCGGGCTCTTCGAGGCCGCAGGCGGCCGCATCGTGATTACCCAGCAGGCACGGTATGGCGCGCTCGCGCAGCGCGGCCACGCATTCGTTGGGATTGGGTCCATAGCCGACCACATCGCCCAAACAGAAAACCCCGTCGACGCCCTCGCGATCGATGCTCGCCAGCGTCGCTTCGAGCGCCTCGAGGTTGCCGTGTATATCGCCGATTATCGCCAGCCGCACCACGCATTCCTCACGACTCTAGGGGCGCGTTCACCGGGCCGCAGATCGCTCGGTTGCAAGCGCTTAACTCCTGCTTCCTCAGCAGCATAGCATACGCTGCCGAAGGCAACCACGCGACCGGCTCGCGGACCGGCATCCGCTTGACCTGCGGCGCCCGCGACCGGTAGCCTCGCAGCGTTTGGTCATGCCGAGCCATTCTCCAGGACCTCTCAGCGGCCTGCGGGTGCTCGATCTCTCGCGGGTGCTGTCCGGCCCCTACTGCACCATGCAGCTCGCCGACATGGGGGCCGAGGTGATCAAAGTCGAGGTGCCGGGCCGCGGCGACGACACCCGCGCCTGGGGACCGCCGTTCGTCGGCGGCGAAAGCGCGTACTTCCTGAGCATCAACCGCAACAAGAAATCGATCACTCTGAACCTGCGCAGCCCGGAGGGCGCCGATCTGCTGCGACGCTTGCTGCGAGTCAGCGATGTCCTGGTCGAGAATTTCCGCCCCGGAGTCATGGACCGGCTCGGCTTCGGTTATGCAACCTGCAGCCAACTGCGCCCCGAGCTGGTCTACTGCTCGGTTTCGGGCTTCGGTCACAGCGGCCCGCGCCGCGAGGAGCCCGGCTATGACATCGTTTTGCAGGGCGAAGGCGGCATCCAAGGGTTGACCGGCAGCCCTGGCGGCCCGGGTTTCCGCGTCGGCGTCGCCCAGGCGGATCTGGTCGCCGGCCTGTTCGCCTGCCAAGGAATTCTGCTGGCGCTGTTCCATCGCCAGCGCAGCGGCGCCGGCCAGTGGGTCGATGTGGCGATGCTCGATGCGCAGATCGCCCTGCTCACCTATCAAGCCGGCAATTTCTTCGCCTCCGGCGCCGTGCCGCAGCGGCTCGGCAACCGCCATCCCAACATCGCGCCGTACGAGACCTTCGCCACCGCCGACGACGATCTCAACCTCGCGATCGGAAACCAGAAGCTGTGGCGCGATTTCTGCCGTCTGGTCGGCCTCGAGGCGCTGGCGGACGATCCACGCTTCGCCACCAACGCGGACCGGCTCGCCAACTACGAGCCGCTCCGCGCCTGGCTCGCACCGCTGTTCGCGGCGCGCCCCTGCGCCGAGTGGATCGAGCTGTTGCGCGGCCGCGGCATTCCCTGCGGCCCGGTCCGCGATCTCGCCCAGGTCTTCGGCGACCCGCAGGTCGCCGCGCGCGAGATGGTGTGCCCGATGGAGCATCCGCGAGCCGGCCACCTGCGCACCACCGGCGTTCCGGTCAAGCTCAGCGCCACGCCCGGCGCGGTATCGCAAGCCCCGCCCGAGCTCGGACAGCACAACCACGAGATCTACTCCGGCCTCTTGGGGCTGGAGGCGGCAGAGCTCGCCGAGCTCGCCGGGCGCGGGGTTATTTGAGCCGCGAAGAAACGGGCGGGCTCGAGCGGCGCGCCGGCGAGCGGACGTATGCTGACCGGTTTCTCAGCTTCAAATCGAGAGCGAGGCGCGACAGGCTACAGAGCTACCGAGTTTCGAATTCAAGGGAGAAGTTCGGGCTTTGTTTTTTAGGCGGGATAGGTCGTTTAGGAGGGAAGTTCTCTTTGGTAGGCATGCAGCGGGGACCGTAGCCTGTCGCGCCTCGCTCCTTTCTGCAAGCAGTCGAGCATCCTGAGAACGGGACTGCATCGTTGATCGCCGGCTATTTGATCCGATCCGCCACCAGATCGAACGAGGTATCGGGCATGCCGGCGCCCTTGATGCGGAAATCGAAGTCGCGCTGCCGGCCCGCGGTCGATAACTCGCGCTCGGTGGTCTTGATCGATACCTCGTATGGGCTGGGGCGATCGATCCAGCGCAGGTCGACGTATTTCCACGAGCGGCTGTCCTGTTTGCGGTCGTAGGACTGAAACACCACTCCCTCTTCCTTGAAGGTCAAGCGCCCCTCACAACTGCCGAAGTTATGCTTGTGCTCGACCTCGACCACGATCGGGAAACTCTCCACCGCGGCTGGACTCAGCGCGGCGCTCCGAATGTTGCTGTTGATGAAGTTTTGGACCGGCGCCAGCTTGCCGCCTTCGATGCGGAATCGGAACTCGCGATTGCCACCCAGTTCGGCCTTGCTGTCCTCGTAGGTGAAGATCGACAGGGTATCTTGCTTCGCGATCTCGACCCGGCGCAGATCCACGAAACGCCAAGAGCGCGAGTCTCTGGGATTGGCCATCGAGTCGTAGACCACCCGATTGTTCTTGATGATGAGGTCGCCGGCGCAGTTGCCGAATACGTGCTCGTGCACCGCCTGGAATCGATAGACCACGTCATCCTCGGGCGGCATGCCGGCCGCGTCCTGGGCCCAACTCTCGGAGCCGAGCACAGAAGCAACAAAAAGCAGAAAAAGGCCGAACTGCGGTTTCGAGCTCTTCATGGCCATGAACCTCAAATTTTCTCCTCCGCAAAACCTGGGACTCTTCGGATTTCCAGCCACTATATTTTGTATGGTAGACCATCCTTTTTTCCGCTGTCAACAAGGTTTTTTTCAAATTCGGCCCGGCGCTTGAACCGATCGCGAACGACCCAGGAGCCGGCGGTATGCAAATAGAAAGCGAAATTTCAAGCCGCGATTGACACGGTTCAGGGCTCGGTCTTAGCTTGGATTCATGGATGCTGAGCGAATCTATGAGGAGATTTTGCGGCTACAGAGAAACGGAGAGCCGGCGGTCCTGGTGACCGTCATCGAGGCCCTCGGCAGCACGCCCCAGGGGCTCGGCGCCAAGATGCTGGTCTACCCCGACGGGCGCTCGCTCGGCACCATCGGCGGCGGCTGCATGGAGGCGGAGATCCTCGAGCACGCCCGCGCCGTGCTGCAAAGCGGGATCCCGCTCAAGGTCCGCGTGCGCCTCACCCCCGATCCGATCTCGGGGCGCGACGCGATCTGCGGCGGCGTGGTCGAAGTCTTCGTCGAACCGGTCTGCGGCCGCCCCCGGATCGTGATCCTGGGAGCCGGGCACATCGGCCAGGCGCTGGCGTCGGTCGCGTCGGTGGCGGGCTATCGGGTGGCGCTGGCCGACGATCGGATTCGCTACGCCAATCAGGAGCGTTTCCCCGGCGCCGACGAAATCGTGGTCGACGATTTCGAGGCCGCGCTCAAGCGGCTCGAGCCCAAACCGAGCGACTACGTGGTGATCGTGACCCGCGGCCACGAGCACGACAAGGACTGTTTGCGCGCCGCGCTGCAGGCTCCGGTGGCTTACGTCGGCATGATCGGCAGCAAGACCAAGGTGGTCAAGACGCTCAAGGCGCTGCGTGCCGAGGGAGTCGACCAGGCTGTGCTGCGCCGGGTGCACGCGCCGATCGGGTTGGATCTGGGAGCCGAATCGCCGGGCGAAATCGCGATCAGCATCCTGGCCGAGATCATGGCTTGCCGGCGCGGCCGGGACGCGGCGCGGATCCGCAGCATGAGCCAGCGCGCGACCGAAGCCGATTCCATACCAAGCTGAGCGCCCACATCAAAAAGGAGCACCGTGACGGGGGAACCATGAACAACCGCCCAATCCAGGCCGAGGACAAGGTTTTCATCGACGCCAACACGCTGCTGGTCAACTCGTTCCGCCTGGCCCGCAAGATCTGGGACAGCGGTTATCGCCCCAACTATCTGGTCGGGCTGTGGCGCGGCGGCACGCCCGTGGGCGCGGCGATCCAGGAGTTCTTCCGCGTACGCGGCCACGATCCCTATCACACCGCGATCAAAACCCAGAGCTACGTCGGATTGCGCCAAGGCGGCGAGGTCGAGGTCAAGGGACTCGAGCACGTGATCGACATCGTCGAGTCCGAAGAGAAGATGCTGCTGGTCGACGACGTTTTCGACACCGGCCACACCCTGGCGCGGGTGCTCGAGGTGATCCGGGAAAAGGCGCGCAAGAACACCCCGGAGCTGCGCGCGGCGACGATCTACTACAAACCGGAAAAAAACGAGACCGACCTGGTGCCCGACTACTATCTGATCGAGGACAACCGCTGGCTGGTTTTCCCGCACGAGCTCGACGGCCTGACCCCTGACGAGGTGCGGCGGAAGGGCCTAGGCCTGTTCGACCTCGTTTTCGGATAACCAGGCGGCGGATCTGCCGCCATCTGCTTCGTTGCGCTCGGTCGGGCTCCTCCAGCGTACCTTTCAGTACGCTTCCGTCGCCCGCATTTGAGAGCGGGGGAACTCCACCCGCACCCCCTGTCGCGCGCCTCGCAGCTGACGGCATCTCCACCGCCCTCTGCGCCGTGCACTGCTGCTGGTGCGGGACTCGTTGCACGCTCGGGTCGACCTCGCTTCGCTCGTCTCCAGCCCAGGCCCTCCAGGGGTTAAGCTGGGCGACACTTCGGGCGGCCGGTCCGGAGATTCGGGCGCGGTCGGGGATATACTGGGCCGCAGGGGTTATATCCGTGCTTCGAACCGTGGCCGTTGCGGCATCGGCGCTGGGACTGGCCGCTCTGCTCGGGTGCGGAGCGGCCAAGCGCTACCTCACACCTTTGGAGCTGCGCGCGATCTACACCGAACGCCTGGGACCTGAACACGGACTGGAGGTTCCGTTCCAGGTCAGCGATCCGGTGCGCGACTTCTATGCCGACCAGGTGCGCGGCACCAATCCCTCCGACCTGATCCAGTCGATCCTGTCGGTCACCTTTCGGGACAAGAACGGCCTCGGGCTCACCTACAACAACGACCACACGCTGACCGCCAACGAAACCTTCGCCGCCGGCCAAGGCAACTGCCTCTCATTCGTCAACCTGTTCGTCGGTATCTCGCGCGCCTTCTCGGTTCCGACCGAGTTCGTCGAGGTCGAGGACTATGACACCTTCCGGCGCGACGGCGCCTTCGTGGTCAACGGCACCCACATCGTGGGCGGCTTCATCCACGGCGGCAAGCTCTACACCATCGACTTTCTCCCCGGCCGCCCCAAGCGCTACCGCCGCTTCCACACCATCTCCGATCTTCACGCGGTCGCCCACTTCTACAACAACCGCGCGGTCGAGCTGATGCTGGCGGGCGAGCTCGAGCCGGCGCGGATTCAACTCGAGCGGGTGGTCAGGCTGACTCCGGACTTCGCCAAGGCCTGGAACAACCTGGGAGTTTGTTTCAACCGGCTGCAAGAGCCCGAGCAGGCGATCGCCGCTTTCCATCACGCGCTCCAGGAGGATCCGGAGTTCGTGCTGCCGCACGAGAATCTGGCCGCGGTGTATATCCGTTCGGGCGCGGTGGGCAGCGCGCGAGCCGAAATCGAGGCGGCGCGGCGCCTGCGCTCCCGCAACCCGTTCTTCCTGCTGATGCAGGCCGATCAGGCGCTGGCCGAGGCGCGTTATGCCGAGGCGGAGGAGCTGTATCAGAAGGCGCGCGCGCGCGATCGCTCGCTGGCGGACGCCTATGTCGGTCTGGGACGAGTGGCGCTCGCTTCCGGCGAGCCCAAGGAAGCCGAAAAGCACCTGCGCAAGGCGCTCCAGCTCGAGGCCGATCATCCGACCGCGCTCGAGCTGCTCAAGGTGTTGCGCGAGCCCGCCCCGGATCCCGAGCCGCCTTCCGCCGGCATCGCCGTGAACGGTTCTTTGCGCTCCTGAATGGTGGGGATGCGGCGCCGACCATTCCGGCGCCTAACGATCCTCCGGCCGCTTGAATTTCTCCGGCTCGGCCTCGAACAGCTGCTCCAAGTTCATCTGGAACAGCACCGGCAGCGCTGCGGGACTGTAGCCGAGCGAGCCGGCGATTTCGACCCATCCGCCGCGATCGCCGCGCCGCAGCACGCTCAGGCCCCGCAGCGGCAAATCGACCTCGATCTCCTTTTCACGCCGCTGCACCTGAAGCGTGTAGGCGACCACCACCAGATCGTCATCGAGCCGGCGAATCGCCGACTCGTTCAGCTCCACGGATAGAAAATCCGCGCGCTCCAGCTCGATCTCGAGGCCGCGGCGCCACTCTTCGCGGTCGCGCACCAGCTCGTTGCTCAAATGGCTGAATCCGAACCAGTCCGGGCTGCGCAGCTCTTCCAGGGTCAGGGTGTCGCGGCGCTGGATCGCTTGCCACTCGCTGCGCAGAAACTCCTCGATCTCGCTGCGCAAGCGCCCGCTCTCGAACTGCTCCGCCGCCGGCGCGCTCGAAGCCAGCAGCAGCGCCAAGCTCAGCCACGCCGGAAGCGACCGCATGCCGCAAGCATAGCGGGCTGCCGCGCCAGTCTTCAACAACCCCCGGTCAATGAAAAATGTACGGGCGGGCTTGCGCCTGCCCTCGGGAGGGGACAAGCCCCTCCCCTACAGGTGCTAGATTGGGGCTCTTGCGCCGCAATCGAGCACCGCAGCAGGGCAGCCGAAGGCCACGGAGCGGAGACGAGCGCAGCGATGTCGACCGCACGAGCAACAACGCCCGCACGAGCACCAGTGCACGGCGCGGAGGGCGGCGGAGATGGTGCCGGATGCAAGGCGGGCGACAGGGGGTGCGGGGGAGGCCCCCGCTTTCAAATGAGCCCGACGGAAGCGTACTGAAGGTACGCTGGAGGAGGGCGAACTAGCCCAATGGCGTCGAGAGTGGGGAACTCCCCCACACCCCCTGGCAGACGGCGCCAGATCCGCCGCCGGGCTACTCGACGGGGTCGAGGCGGGTGAGGTCACCCAGCCGCCGGCCGACCTTGGCGCAGTGCTGACCGTCGACCTGCACCACGTCGGCGGTCATATCGACCCGATGGCGCAACAGATGCGAGCCGACTCCGTACGCGTCCACCGGCACCGCCAGCTTCTCGTACAGCGCGATCCGGCGGGCATCGAAGCCGCCGCTGGCGACGATCTTCAGCTCGTGCAGCCCGCGGGCATTGAACGCCGCTCGGGCGCGGTGCACCAGCTCCGGCGCAACCCCCAAGCTGCTCTCGTCGCGCGGAATCACCGACACATCGCGCAGGCTCCCCGAAGTGTCGAAGCGCACCCCCCAGACCTTGCGCGGTCCGGTTCCGACCGCGCGTACCCAATCCCGCTCGCCGGTCGCGCCGTGATAGCGGCGCGCGAACGCTTCCACCACCTGCAGGCTGGTGCCGATGCAATCGTTGTCCCAGTCAACCAAGATGATCCGGTTGACCTGACCGTCGATCTGGCGGTCGAACGCCAGCGCCGCTTCGACGGTCGAACCGCGATAGGCTCCGATCAGAGAGTGCGGGATGGTGCCAAGCCCCTCCGAGCCCCAGTAGTCGGCATTGGCGTCGGTCGAGACGCCGAAGGCGCCGGCTTTCATCGCCGCATAGCCGTCGGTGCCCTGCACCCAGTAATGATCGAAGCGCGCCGAGAAGAACAAGATCGGTTTGCCGCGCGCCGCCTCCACCACTTTCGCGGTGGCGGTCGCGGTGCCGGTCGGGCGCGCGATCACGCCGAGCAGGACCGTCTCCAAGTAGGCAAAGTAAGCTTGCGGCCCCTCGACCACCAAGATCGGCTCGTCGGCCCGCGCGCGCTCGCCGTCGTACAGGGCGCGGACCCGAATCCGGTCCCAGCAGGAGACCCAGTGCTTGTTGAGCTGCATCCGCAGGTGGGTGCGCTCTTCGCTGAAACGCAGGATTTCGTCCTCCTGTCCGTAGAGGCTCGCCTGCGAGAGCCCGTACTG